>CAZSOR010000006.1:0-42041 GCA_964608395.1 uncultured Pirellulales bacterium | reverse complement strand
AGCCGGCGCTAGCGGCAGCTTTGTGTCAGAGATTGAAACAGATTGTTGAGGGGACATAGTGCTATGGACATTGCGACTATAGTAGGGGTGGTTTTCGGTTTTCTTGTTGTTGTCGGTGCCATTGTTGTCGGCGGCGGTTGGCAGATGTTTGTCCATCTTCCCTCAATGGCCATCACCATAGGAGGCATGTTGTGTGCTACTCTTATACATTTTTCTTTGCCTCAGTTTCTGGGAATATTCTCAGTGGTCAAAAAAACGATTGTAACCAAGATCCCGTCGCCGTCCGAACTGATACAAAATATGGTGAATTTTGCCGCTATCAACAGACGTGACGGGGCATTGGCCCTGGAGCAGGAGATTCCCAAGATAAGCGATATGTTTTTTGTTAAGGGTTTGCAGATGCTTGTGGATGGACAGGAATCCGACGCAATAAGGGACCTGATGTCTCTGGAGATCGATAATCTTCGAGACCGCCATTCGACGGGTAAAAAGATTCTGGAATTTATGGGTGCGGCCGCTCCTGCCTTTGGGATGATCGGCACGCTCATCGGGCTGGTCCAGATGCTTAAAAACCTGTCCTCGCCGGACCAGATTGGCGCCGGTATGGCGGTGGCTTTGCTCACCACCTTTTACGGAGCATTTTCAGCCAATTTGATTTTTATCCCATTGGCCGGCAAGTTGGGGATTTACTCCAAAGCAGAAACTACAGGAATGGAAATGATTGTAGAAGGGGTTTGCGCTATTGCGCAAGGTGATAATCCGACTACCATTCGGGAAAAAATGCAGGCATTTATCTCACAGAGCAGACGAGAAGAAGTCAAGGCAAATATATAATGGGGCGTGGGAGCAAACAGGCAGAACCAGATGAGGCTCCGGGTGCACCGGAATGGATGGTAACTTTCAGTGATTGTATGACGCTGCTGTTGACGTTCTTTGTTCTTCTTTTGAGTTTCTCCTCCTTCGATGATAAAGTTTTTTGGCAATTGAAGGCGATTTTCTCGGGGTCTCTGTCTGGGCTCAGCAATCCGAAGGAAACAGGCAAAGATGCTTTTTTGCCTGCCGGGCAAATCGAGCATACGGTAGAGCTGGGCGCAGGCAGCGAGAAACCTACCTTAGTTCAAGGCATGGAAGACCGCTTAAAACAAGAGACAGAACCTGTGGATTTCCGCCGCTGGAAGGTATTCTTAATCTCATCGAAAAGAATTTTTTGGGGTAAAGGCACAGTTATTTCGTCTGAAGGCCGCAATATTATGACTACTATGGCGTCATTTTTGAAAGAAGTACCCGGCCGGGTAGTTATCAGCGAAAACGGACCCCCGCGCCTTCTTGTCGAAGACAAGAGCGGGGACAGTAAATACTTTGGTCTGCCACGGGCATGGGCAGTGGTGGAGTATCTTACAACCAGGCAAAACCTTAACAAGAAGTGGTTCAGCATCTCGGCAGCAAGTACTATACCTCAGGAAAGCTCTGGAAGTGATGGGCCGGATGAACGTACAGTTGAGATAGTTCTGTTGGAACGGAGTCTTTACAATTGAAACCTCAGCATCAGTCAATCGAGGAAAACGGCCCTAAAGTTCCGGCGTATATCGTTACGTTCTCAGATATGGTAACTCTGCTGCTTACATTCTTTGTGATGCTGCTGAGCCTGGCGAGTGTCCAGGACCCGGAATTAACTGACATTGGCCGAAATTCCTTTTTTGAATCTATTAGAAATCTTGGACTTGGGATGCTTTCCGGCAAAAGGCAGAGACCTGATTTAGGTAATGTGAAAACCAGGTACTTCATAAGCAAACCTGATAAGTTATTTGAGGGCAGGACCATACATGCGAAAGAAGAAGAAATTCGTCGGATTTTTAATAAACTAAGCCAGTCTATGAAGACCTTGCCTTCACAAGTAGTCGCAAAGAAAGCTAATTTTTCGGTAACCAATATTCGCTTTCCACAGGACCACTTTGATCTAAATGAGTCGGCGAGGAAGTTTCTGAGAGGATTTTGCCGGGATTTACAGCAGGATGCCGGCCGAAAGCCAATTGAGCTGTACGTGCTTGGCCTGGCTGGCGGCGGAAAGAGCGAGGAAGAGCAGTGGTTACTCTCAGCGAGGCGTGCACAGACGGTGGCGGATTATCTGCGAGATACTTTGTCTTCGGCGCCGGGTTTCCAGAGACAGCCAAGTTTATTCAAGGGCCAATCCAAATGGTCCGTTTATTCATGGGGAGCGGGCCCGGGAAGTGATTGGGTGGGGCGGGACAGCCCGATTTCGAAGCATTCACAGATCCTGATAGCGGTTTTAAGGACAAGTGATTAATTTGTACGCTTGTCAAGTTTTTCGACAACTTTTATGTTCGTGCGCGCGATTCTTGCCTAAAAATCGCTGCTGACGGTGTATCAAAACCCATTTTAGCATTTCGGCACGCTATTTGCACTCAGAATACATATTAGTGCGCTCGTAATATGTCGCGAAATGGCAGCCCATGAATTGTTTTTTGTGCTTTGAAGTGTGGTTGAATTTAGGAAAAAAATCTTTTTGTTACTGATGATGGTTGCGTTGGGTGCCGGTGTGCTGGTAATCTGCTCGGCCCAGCCCGCTTCCAACGGAATGGAGTCTGCAAAATCGCAGCCCGATCCCAACCAGCCGCAAACAGCAGCAGGATCGACAAATAATCCCTTGTTTGCAAATGATCCCAATTTTTTCAGGGATTCGGACTTTAAACCTGATGGAGCAGGATTTTCCATTAGAGCAGTACTTGCGCTTTTATTTGTTCTTGCTCTATTAATAGCGGCGATTTACATTTCCAAGAAGCTGCTGCCAAAGATTACCAACCTGCCGGGCAAAGAAATTCGTATCGTCGAAACGGTCCATCTCGGGCCCCGCAAGGCAGTGCATTTACTCGAAATAGATAATCGACGGTTCCTTATAGGCAGCACAAATGAGAATGTTACGAAATTGGCTGACCTGGGCAGTGGCTTAATGGATTTATCAGCTAAAGAAACGAATTATAATTGAGAAAATAGATGGCCGGTAAACTTATAAAAACGCTTTTATTTGCGGTAGTTATTTTGATGCCGGCCGGATCGTCTTTTGGCCAGAATGCCAACTCAATCGCTCAACCTGAAATGCCAAGACTGCCAAACGATACTTCTGTAGTAAATGCTCCGGCAGCCGGTGTCCCAAGCATCGGAGATTTGATGACTGTCATAGACAAAGCGACTGCCGGCGAGGCCGAAGGTAAAGATTGGTCGACTCCTGTGAAGCTTGTTATTATCTTTACCGGTCTGGCGATTTTGCCGAGTCTTTTGGTGATGATGACATCCTTCACGAGAATTGTTATTGTTCTGGCTTTTATTCGACGTGCTTTAACCACGCAAAGCATACCACCGACTGTTGCCATAATAGGTTTAGCGTTGTTTCTGACTTTATATACAATGGCACCGACATTTTCGAAGATTAACACAAACTCGATTCAGCCTTATATTGCAGATGAGATTGATTTTCAGGAGGCCGGGGCCCGGGCCGGCAGTTGTATTAAGGAGTTCATGCTGCGACAATGCCGGGAAGCTGACTTGACTCTTTTTGTGCAGATGGCCAAAATTGAGCCTCCTACCAGTCCGATGGAGATAGATTTGCATATAGTTATTCCGGCATTTATTATCAGCGAGTTCCGCACGGCATTCGAGATGGGCTGCCTCTTATTTATTCCTTTTTTATTGATCGATATGGTTATTGCGAGTGTCTTACTTAGTGCGGGTATGATGATGCTGCCGCCGGTGATGATTTCGCTGCCTTTCAAGCTGATGTTGTTCATTCTTGTTGATGGGTGGGGATTGCTGGCGAAGAGTCTCAGCCTGAGTTTTAATTAAAGCGAAGATTATTTTGTAGGGATTTTGCAGATGGACAGCAGTTTTGTTCTTTACTTAGGCAGGCATACCCTTGAGACGGCCTTGCTTTTATCTGCTCCGATTCTACTGACGTGTATGATTGTGGGAGTGGTGGTGACCCTGCTTCAGGCAGTTACTTCCATCCGCGATATGACCTTGACAATCGTCCCGAAGCTTCTTGCCGTTGGTGTTGTCATATTGATTTTCGGAGGCTGGATGCTGGGAGTCATACTCAAATTCACCAACGAGATTTTTGGCCACGTTCAAAATATCGGGCACTGAAGATAGATGGCACTGATGATCGAAAAGCTGCTTGGTTTTGTGATGGTGCTGACAAGGATTTCGGCGTTTTTCATGGTACTTCCTGTTTTTGGGTGGAACAGCATTCCGGCCAGAATCAAAGTAGCGATGACCGTGCTGTTGGCGATTTTCTTTTCGACGATAATACCCGTCCCCGTTCTTGCTGGCCGGGTTTCTACCGCGGAGGCAGTATTGTTGATCGCTAATGAAGCTACGTATGGATTGGCTCTGGGATTAATCGCTACTTTTGTATTTGCCGCGGTTAAATTGAGCGGCCGGATCATAGAACGACAGATGGGTTTGGCTATGGCCGAAATACTGGATCCATTGACCGGTGAGAGATCACAGCCGCTGGGCAGTTTGCTGGAGATGATATTTATCATGCTGTTTCTCAGTGCCAACGGCCATCATTTGTTTTTGTTGATAATTTCGCGAAGTTATGAATCGTTTCCTGCCGGCAGCATGCCGACAATACCGGTTCTGACCGCGGGGATAATTCAAGCCGGCTCGACAATGTTATTGCACGGCTTGAAACTGGCTGCACCGATATTGGCCGCGTTTCTGTTGTTGATGGTTATCTTAGCTGTGTTTGCACGCATGGTCCCGGAAATGAATATATTATTTATCAGTTTTCCTTTGCGTGTAGGTCTGGGATTGTTAATGGTGGCGCTATTTATGCCGTTCATCAGTTCATTTGTAGGTGAATTTGCGAAATTGATTGAAAAACTGTTGCCCTTATGAAACTTTAAAAAGCGAGGACAAGAGATGAGGGCCAAATGAATCCTGTCTCTTGTACCGGCATCGGGGAATAATCATGGCAGAGAAGCCGGCTGCTGAGAAGACACATTATCCGACATTCAGGAAGCTGCAGAAAGCCCGGCAGAGAGGGCATCTGCCACAAAGCCAGGAATTAATGTCGGTTGCGACGCTTCTGGTGTTAGTGGCGATGGTCGCTCTGTTGGGACCGAGTCTGATGAAATGGTTCATAGTGCAAATTGAGCATGGGATGTCATGCGAAAACGTCGTTTTTTCCAACACAGAAGCATTTATGGCTTTTATCGGTGGAAAAACTGCCGATTTAATACTCGTTATCCTTCCGGTTTTAGCAGCACTTTTTGTAGGCGCAGTTTTGGCTGGCGTTGCTGTTAGCGGCTTGAATTTTGCGCCGGAGGCGATCGAGCTTAAGTTCGATAAACTGAATCCGGTGGAAGGGTTTGGAAAACTTATCAACGGTCGATCCATAGTAAAGCTTCTGACATCCATACTCAAATTGCTCTGTGTTTCATTAGTCATGTGGTTTTATATTCGAAGCAAACTCGATGTCTTTGCAGCTCTTCGCTGGACATGGTCCACGCAAATGCTTGCCGTCACCGCCAGGATTATACTTGGCCTTTTAATACGTGTAGGTGTTGTACTGCTGGTAATAGGAATTGCCGACGCTATTTATCAGAAATGGAAGTATATCCAGGACCTGAAGATGACGCGTCAGGAAGCAAAACAGGATCGCAAAGACACAGAAGGTTCGCCGGAACAAAAGAGTCGAATCCGTAGAATTCAGATTGAAATGGCATCCAGACGCATGTTGCGCGAAGTCCCCAAGGCCAGTGTGGTTCTTGTAAATCCAACACATGTTGCTGTTGCGCTTCGTTATGAGGCCAAGGGGATGGAGGCGCCGGTGATGGTGGCCAAGGGAGCAGATCATTTAGCTGAGAGAATTAGAGAAGTTGCGCGTGCTTATGGAGTGCCGATCATAAGGAGACCGGAACTGGCCAGGACAATATATTCAACGGTTGAACCCGGCAATCCTATACCTGAGGCTTTGTATGTGGCAGTAGCAGAAGTCTTAGGTATGATTTATCGGCTGCGGCACAGAAAAACGTAAACGGACGGTTAATATACCTAAGAGCCGAAAGTAGCGGTACTAATCATACTAACCGCCTCCATCTGCTGCTGCATCATAGTCAAGGTTTTTTCAAGACGAGCGTACTTACTGATAAGTCTTGTTTCCACACTGGTAAGACGGTTTTCTTCGTTCTTGATTCTTCTGTCCATTGCTATTATTCTATTGTCAAGGATGCCTTTGCTGGTATCAAGCCGGCCGTCAGTTTCAAGTACCTGGTCGAGTAAATTTTCGAGAGCACCGGCGATGCCCTGCTTGACATTGATAGTTGCTTCATAAGTTTCATCAGGCTGGTTCGGATCAACAGTAAACTGCAGGCCGTTTTCGGGGTACAAAGGGTCTCCGTTATCGTCGAAATCACTGTTGCCGGTTACAAAGTTATCAGGCCAGGGGGCAGTGCGCCAAGTGGATTCACTGGATAGTTTGATTCTGACACCAGTTATAGCATTACTCACTATATCTACCTCAATATCATAGGTACCGGCAGTTGTGTATTTGTCGCTGGCACCATAAAACTGTATCATAGTATCGCTGCTGTTGCCGCTCTTAGTTGCTCCAAGTAACTCAAGGACAGCATCAAAATTATCATTTATTGCATCGTTGAATTCGTCCGTGTCGAATTCCATCATTCCGGCACCATCTATACTAAGACCTATGTCGGAAGCCTGAACAAAGTCGTCTATCGTATCGACGAAACCTTCAACTATTCCGATAAACGGATCACGAGCCTGGGTTTTAATAAACGATACCGCAATATCGTTGCTCAATATACCCATCTTTTTAGCTTCAGAATCATACTCGGTTTTGCTCTTCAACTCGGTAATTAAGGCATTGTAAGCAGTAACCATACTGTTAATTTTACTGCTAACCGCCCCAGTGTTTCTGCTGATAGTTATTTTAATCGGTGTAGCTACTTCCGTAACATCGTGAAGGTTCAGTGTTATCCCTGTAAGGGCATCGGTAATGCTGTTACCGTTTCTGCTGACCCATTCGCTATTATTGCCTTTCGTCGTTTCGACAATCGTCTCAGAGCCATTGGTACCGGTTAGGCTACTATTTATCGCAATCAGGCCAACATTGCCATCACTGCTAAGGAATGTGAACGTTAAATCACCTGCCGCTAAGCCACTGACTTCGTCACCTCCTACCATTATGTCACCTACCTCAACAGTTGACAGCTCCTCAAGTTTAGCCTTAATAAAAACAGGTGTTGCATCGTGGTCGATGGCAATAGTGGTTTGTCCTCCGTAACTCAGGGTAAATGTGCCACCTGTTGGCACAACGTCAGTGCTCAACGTCTGTATCTCGGCAACTGCCGCTGGTGTAAAATCGTTTATCTTAATCTGCGAATTTTGAGCATCTTGAGTTTGGGTAAAAGACGTTGACGCAAGAGATGAAAGACTTTCCGGGATGGTGCCGCCTCCTACAGATTCATCAAAAGTTATATTAGTTAAGCTTGTTGACCCTGAGCCGTTATCATAAGTCAGTGTGTCAAGCACTAAGGTGCTTGCCCCACAGGTATGGTCTGTAAGACGAATTTTGCCATTAACGAGAGTGGCTGTAGCAGCTCTTGCCCCGTCAACCTCAAATCGGCTGTTAATTTCGTCAATAATATGGCCAACGGTAGTGTTTGCGGTAACATCAAGGTTTGTAGTGAATGTGGTTCCATCGGTTCGCGTTCCGCTAATTGTAATATATGCATCATCGCTGGCTCCAAGAGTGCCGCCAAATGTATCAAGTTCTGTGATTTTGGTAGTCAAGCCGACATTTACACTATCATCGGTTAGGGCTGATGACGCCTCCCATACTTCTGTATTACTGACGTTGACAGATATCTGGTAATCTTCGCCTGTTTCCTGGCCGCTCAGCATCAGGTGGTATTTGCCTCCCTGGTGGAGTAGGCTGGCTGTAACGCCGGGATTGTCCTCGTCATTATTTATCAAGTTAACCATGTCTTCAAGCGTAGTCACATTTTTGACAGCTGTTATTGTTCTCTCTACATTGTTATACGAATAGATAAAAACGCCGTCACTATCATCTGTTAATACATAATCGGTCTCGTAATCAAAGGTTGAAGTATCCTGTATCCAGGTTTCAGTTGTTGCTAATTGATTGACTTCGATTGAATGAGAGCCTGGATTTGCATCTGATGATGCGCCGACAGTCAGTATATCGCTATCGCTGGTGCTTGTGCTGAAAATATCCAGGTTATCGGCATCGGAAAGGGCGCTCGCCGCTGATTGCAGGGCACTGACTTTGGATCGCAATTCGCTCAGCGCGGTGGTTTGGGCATCATATTCCGTCTTTTGTACTTGATATGTGGCAAGTCTTCGGCTATTGATAATCATAAGCTGCTTGATGAGCGCAGCAGTATCAATACCTGTTGCCAGACCTGGAAATCTTAATTCGCCCATTTTATTTCCTAATCGTTATCCTATGCCTTATACCACAAAAAGTGCCAGATTGTCCTTCTTATGGCCCTTCCCAATATTATCGAACGAAATAGGCCGAACTTAAATATCAAGTTTGAATCAGCCGTTGTCACGATATGCCTTGAGTGTTTTTCGGACGTTGCCAACCTGCTTCAGTTGCTTGCCGACAGAATCTTTCCCTGCTGTAAGTATCAGTTGCAGTTTTTTGTACAATTTCACCAGATGTTTGCGCTGGCCGTCAAATTCAGGTTGGTCAAACGTTTTTGTTTTGACAATTTTCTCAACGACAGAATCGGCCTGCTCAGCCAGTGCCTCAACACGACGCAAATTGCTTCTGCGGGCCATTTCTATTTGCTTTTCTAACAGGCTCTGCAATTCATCCAGCATAGATATTTGTTTATCAGTGCTCATCCGGTTTGAGTCCCTGCCTGATTTTCCTGGGCCAGACTGTGTTCGACTTCTTCCAGCAGGTTAGCGGCGTCTTTATGGTTTTCGTTCAGAGTCAGGACGTCCAGCAGAACTTTTTTGGATTCCTCGAACCTGCCGTCTTTCGTATATAGTGCCGCCAAAGGAAACATAACGGATGTATCACCGGGGTGCGTATTCAGATATATCTCAAGGTAATGAGTAACTTGTGCAAATGAACCCATCTGGCAGGAGGCCTGAAATAGACCGAGCAGTGCTATGAGGTTTTCGGTGTCCAGTTCCAGGCATTTAAGATACATCTCAAATGCCTGCTTGTAATCGGTTCTCTGCTGTGCGGTTAAGCCCAGGCCGGCATAAGCCTTGGCGCAATTGGCATTCAGCCGGCATGCGACCTTGAAGGCTATTTCGGCTTCATCAAGCTGATTATTCTGCAGGGCGACTACTCCAAGTCCGACGTAAGGATCCGGTGCATCAGGTGACAGGACGGCTGCCTTATCGTAGTATTTTTGTGCCAGTTTGTAGTTGCCGACAGAGGTGTAACAGTCTCCCATTTCCTGCAAAGCTTCATAATGCTGAGTCGAATCGTGCTGCTGATCAACATTGTTATGTGTTATGTCCATAGCAATTCTTTTCCTTCAAGGATTCCCATTCCGTACTTATTCGTGCTCTGAAAGCTGCGCCTGTGAAAGCAGGCAACTGCCGGATAAGTGCCGGACAGGATTTTCAAGTATTTGTTCTGCTGTTTTGAGTAGTTCAATTGCCGAAATAAAATCCTTATTTTCACGCATTATCTTTGCTTCTAACAAAAGGGTGTCCATCTTCTCCACCGTCATTGATTACAATGACCTGGAGATTTCTATGGCTCTGCTGCAAAACGCTGGCCAGAGCCTTAGAGAGGTATTGTGGCCGGTTAAAAGTCGGGACAATCACGCTGACAACCGGCTTAGCCTTTTTCTCGTAGTTTTCTCTTATTCCATAAGTATCTAAAAATTTTCTAAGCAGCTAAGATTTATACAATCAGATTGTTCTCGGAAGCCGGAGGGTAAGACTCCACTGATAATTCCACTATTTGAGGATCCAGGTTTAGGGGGTTATCGTATAGCGGGGTTCCTGATTGCTGTGCATCTATGTCGGCTTCGAGTTTAGTGAAAATATTGTTGATTTCGGACAACAGGTTTTTCAGTGCATAATTTTCTTCGACGAACCTGCGATACTTTTGTGGTTCGTATTGTTCGGAGAGAATGTGCTCGCAGAATTCTTCGGCGATGTTGTATAAAAATTCGGTTGGAAAGATTTGGTCCGCACCGGGGAAATTATGAACCACCGGTTTTAAACCGCAGGCCATTGCCTCCAGCAATCCCATGCCCTGACTTTCCCCGGTGCTGTAAGAGACAATATAATGCTTGTCCTTTAACCATGCATTCATATCTTCTTGCCAGCCGTCAAAGAGCACCACATCCGTTAGCTTAAGTGTCCGAACGATGTGTTTGGTATATTGTTCGAGCATCGGGTCTTGAAAATCTCCGGCACAAAACAGCTTATATTCCGGGTCAATGTCATGCAGCTTTTGCATACATTGCATAAGGAATATTGGGTTCTTTTTCATATTCAGATACCCCACAGATGCAATATTCTTGCCGCGTGATCTATCAGTAAACTTGAATTTATCAAGGTTCACGCCGTTCTGGATTGTAATAAGCTGTGTTCGATTTCTGATATCCGGGACCTGTTTCAACAGGGCTTCTTCGACAAATGAGTTGCCGACGGTGATGAGCGAATCGATATTCTCCCATTGGACATGGCTTGGCCAGTCCCCGTAGGCTTCAAAACGGTGAAGCCTGACAATGTTCTTGCATACTTTAGGTAGTCTTGCCACTTCCACTGCTATATTGGTACACCACTCGAACCATGAAATGTCGCTCCATTTCATCAATTCATACATTTGATTAACATCTTGCTCCTCGAAGAACTTCACATTGAAACGGCGTTCGGTGAATGCGTAAATATCATTTAGAAATTTTGTATCGCTTGTTGATCCACAGAAAAAGGCCACCTTCGGTCTTTTAGAGCGAATCACCTTGACCATCGGCTCGAGGATTTCCTGGTTGGGGCAGATTCGCAGTGAGGCAAGCAGCATCTCGATGGCATCGGCTTTGTTATTCTGATTCAGGAATACGTTAGCGGTTCTGTTCAGGATGTCCGCGTTCAGCACGCCCAACTGCTGCATTTTATCGAAAAGCTGCATGGCTTCATTTGCTTTACTGGTTGCGAGATATGCTTCGGCCAGATTCCATACTATCTCGGCCGAGTCATTCAGCAGTCTCTGAGCTTTAACAAAATGATCGATCGCTTCATTCGAGCGGCCGAGGCAATGAAGAATTGCACCAGTATCGTTCAGGGCTTGTGCATCGTCGGGTGCCGTGCGAAGATGCTCCTGTATGCAGACAAGGGCATCCTGATATCTGCCGGCTTCGGCTAATTGCAAACCCTTTTCATAGTTATTTGTGTTTCCGAATGCGTTGTTTTGTGCTCGCCCGCCAAGCGGGTCCGAATCTGGTCCCAGTGTCATTTGCTTTACTCCTATAAAGTCCCGCGAAGCGGATTTTGCTTACGAAAAAAGCTGAAGCCTTGGTAGTCTTACGTGCAAATTCCGTGCCGTTAGACTGTATTGTTGCATATTTGCAATTTGGCGGTATCCACCATGAAATCTGTATAAATATCAAACATATATGTTGTTCAAGAACATGCCTTTCTGCTTTTTGAATCTTGTCCCCGGCGACTACCCGAGGAAATCCAGCAGCGACAATGACATAAGTTTTCCGGCTATTGACAGCGACATCTGATATAGAACTTCACGTCTGGACAAATCAATAGCTATTTGGGCGATATCGGCTTCCTGTAGAAGAGTCGCTTCATCTTCAGCGTCATATTTTAGCTTCTCCAGACTTTCTTTGAGGTTATCCAGAAAACCTATTTTTGAGCCGACAGTAACTTCGGTCTGCACTATAAGTTCGTTTATCTCATCCAGCACAGTTAGCGAGTTATCCTGCAGCTCTCGCAATTGGGCGTCCGAAAGCTCTCTTTCGTTTCTCAATAAATCCTTGACACTAATAAGAGTGTCAAATATATTGTAGGTTCCTGGAACACTAACCATATCTACACCAGTGCTGCTTATATTTGTAGCATCTACATACAAAACTTCTCCGCTTGCATTTGTTACAGCTATGTTGGCTATATCGGCTCCCGCTAAAACTTCTGCTGCAACGTTTACATTTGTGGCTCCATCGTCAATAGACAAATCATAACTACCGCCACCATCGTCAGTTACCGTTAGCCATGTGTCGCCTTTAACGCTCGATGTTCCCGAGCCTGCCGCTGCGCCTGTATCGCCCAGAAAAACCGGATCGCTGCGGTCATCGGAGCCGAAGATATCATAGCCCACCTGAAAAGCCGATGATTTTATGCCGGGAGCTACTTCTATTTCTCGATTCTCAAGACTACCCTGATATGTTACACTGGTGATTTCCCCGTTAGTGCGTTCGGTGAGATATGGTGCCGATGTCGTATTGTTTCCACCGAACAGGTATTGGCCCATGTTTTTGGTATTAGCCAATGAGACTACCTGTTCTAATGTATCATTGATTCTTTCTGCGAGCCGCTCTCTGTTTTCTTCGTTGTATATGCCGCCCATTACTTGAGTCAGAAGTACTTTAGTCTCTACAATAGCTGATTGTATATCCTGAATAACGGTAGAGGAAAGCTCCAGTGTGTCGGTGGCTTCCGAGAGGTTGTTTATATAATTTTCCAGTGACTTTTCCTGAGAGTTGAGAGTTATCACACGGTATGAGCAAGAAGGATCATCAGAGGGCCGATTTATACGCGAGCCGGTAGTTGCTTGTTCCTGCAGCCGAGCCATTTCTACAGAATGCAGGTACAAAGCATAACTTACGTTATTATATATGTTGTTAAGTGATCCGCTCATTTCTTATATTATTTCCATGATAGTTGATAGTGATGATTGAAGTGTGCTCAGGTATTTGGCCATTGCTTTGAACATTTGCTCGAAGATCAACATGCGCGCGGCTTCATCGTTAATGTTGACGCCGCTGATTTCGCTCTGCTGACTGGCAAGGTTTTGGACCATGACTTCGACGTTTTTCTGGTGCGACTGTTTGACAGAGACCTGCTGGCCGATATCCGTGATTAACCGGCGATAATACTCACCGGGCGTCAAGGAGTCCAAAGCGGTTACGGCCTGGTCTCTTAACGCTGCTATCCGTAATGCGTTGTTATTGTCGGTCATATCCTCCCCAAGAGCTGTTGCCACTCGTTTGGGGTTAGCAGTTATATCCGCACAAACAGCTATATTCTGCGCATTACTGCCTGAGAAAAAAGTGTTGATGCCAACCGCCGACAACAGGCCTGAAGTGTCGGTGTTGCCAAACACCTGCACTGTAAACTTGTCATCCTCGATTGTTTGGTTCAGATCACCTATGCTTAGAGCTATTTTGATTCCAGTATTACCGATCGTAATTTCATCTCCTACCGCATAACCAGAGCCTATATTAACCGTAGCAATCATTCCGGTACTATCAGTTACGATAAGTTGCAGACTGTCATCATTACCCACAGAACCGTCGCCAGAAACCGTGAAAGTCAAGGTGTCATTTGAAGTGCCAGTGTAGATACCCGATACTGTTACAGTTGGCGGCAACGCTTCTGCAAAATCGGTTGTCGCCGTAGGCAATACAGCGGGTAGAAAATCGAATTTATAGCCTGTATCAGCTGAAATAGTCAGTTGATTCGATGAATTCACCGAAGCTGTTACATTGGCAACACCGGCGCCGTTTATAAAGCCAGCTATCTCGGTTAGTGTATCGGAGGCGGCGTCCTGGTTTACATCAATTTGAGTTCTTGTTACGGCACCTGTGCTGGTATTTGTAACTCGGATGTACGTATAGCCGGCAGCAACAGTGGAAAAATCGGACAAATCTACACTTTCATTTACCCAGCCGGTTAAGCTGGTAAATGAACCTTCCGAACCCACACCCTGAACATGGTATTGATTTATCTGTTGTATCATTGCATTTGCCAGATTGTCCAGATCGTTTTGAATGCCGGCGATCAGATCGTTTTTTAGCGATACTAATGCTCCGAGCCGTCCGCCTTGAATATCTGTATTGTAATTAAACTCGTTGGCAACGGTAATGCCCAGCATGAGATTTTCATTTAAACCCACCTCCAGTTCTAAAGCGGAAGTGTTTATCACTACTGGGATTCCACTGGTGCTGACGTCCACTACACCATATTCTCTGGACTGAGTCTCTACGTTAATGAGTTTGGATAGCTCGGATATGCGCTGATCTCTTTGGTCCCTCAGATTGTAGGCCTGGCCACTGCTTATTTCCTGCCTTTTTATATTGTAATTGAGTTCGGCTATTTTGCCTATCAGGGCGTTAACCTGATTAATTACGTTCTCTGCTTCCAGGGAAATCTGGCTTTCCAATGTTGTTAGGAATTGCCCCAGGGTTTGAAATTTGGCGGCCAGGATCTGAGCTGAAGTTATAGCTTGGTTTTGCCAGATGGTTTCCGTCGGATGGGCGCTTAGGTCCTGCAGAGCATTGAAAAAATCATCCAGAGCTGTGCTCAAACCACCGCCGGCCGAAAGCTCGCCGAATGAGTTTTCAACCGTACGAAGCATAGCAAGTTCCTGCGAAACCTGCTCTAACGAGGACTGCTGCAGGAAAATCTCTTTTTGCAGAAAGCTATCGATAATCCTGGTAATTCCGGCAACATCGACACCTCCCCCTAAAATAACAGGGCCAATTTGCGACGAATAAGCCGGGGTCAGATTCAGTCTCTGGCGGTGATAGCCGTCGGTAGCTGCATTAGCAATATTATTGCCTATTATGTCAAAGGCCTTTTGGGCTGCATTCAGGCCGCTTATCCCTATGCCAAAACTATCCATTTCTTATATCCGTTTAGACTACGATTCTCAAGCTTCCTGTCTCGCATTTGTTTAGCTTAAGCTCAACAGATGCGAGATTATGTCCCTTAAATCTGTAAATTTACAAAGGCCGTATCAATTTGCCGTTTGGTTTCACCATTGGAGTTGTAGTGAAGCGACTCTGTCTTGCCGAGGTCGAAAATACCTTTCAAAAGCAGGTTATTAAATCTGGCGCATTCAGATAAGAGCAAAGCGGTACTCAAATATTCTTTCTTAAGTTCCGCACTCAGTGATCTTAGCTTTGCTTTCATCTGAGTTACCTGGTCTTTTTTTGCTTCCGGGAGACTTGCTTCAAGTGCTGATAAAGTCATTTGCTCGAAACCGCAGCCAAGACTGTCGGCCAATTCCTTCCGTATTGATTTGCGGTTTAATTCGTGATCCCTGTTACAGCCAGCCTCGGCCTGAATGCTTTCAAGCAGTTTGCCCAAAGCGGCTTCATCGCGTTTGATAACCAATCTGCGCATTTCATTCAACCGCAGCAGACTTTCCTGCATATGCTGCACATCCTGGTCCAAACAAGCCAACAACTGGTCGACTTTATCTTCTATTAAAGCTACTGCCGCTTTCATATTTGCCCATCCAGTGACTTTCCTGCCGTGTTTGCCTTCTCGGCATTGTTTAGAAATTGGTGTATGTCCTTCCATAATCCGATGCCGCCGTTGTTTGCAATATCACGCGCAAGATACATCCAGAATATTCCCTGTACCTGATTGGATGGCCCGTCCTTTTCAAAGCCCCAATCTCCGACCGTATTTTTCATTTCATCCAGCATCTTGTTGAGCAGGACAGACTCAAAATCTTTGGCGATTTGCTTTTTTTTCTCTTCTGAGACGTTTTTAAGTCCCGATTTTTGGAGATGCTCCAGCAGTGCCGGCGGCGAGACTGGTTCGGTTAATATCAATTTGGCACTATCCATGAAAATGCTCCTACATTATTATCAGCTTGGCTTGAAGGGCGCCGGCCTCTTTAAGGGCATTGAATATCGCTATCAAGTCTGTCGGTGTCGCCCCTATTGCATTGATGCTTTTGGCCAGCTCCGAGACGGTGACTGACCGGGACACGGGAATCAGGTACGCCTGCTGTTCTTCGACTCCTATTTTCGTGTCCTTGACTATTTCTGTTGTACCCGAGTCGGAGAAGGGAGCGGCCGGCTGAGAAACGATATCGCTTTCTTTGATCTTTACAACAAGACTGCCCTGAGATATTGCCACGGCAGATATGCCGACGTTTTCGCCGACGACAATCGTGCCTGTGCGCTCATTGATAACAACTACCGCGGGGACATCGACCTGGACTTCCGGCTTTGTAATATCATCTATGAAGCCGGCTATATCCTGCTGACGGGTTTCGTCGGGCACTTTAACTCGAATGGTGCCGGCGTCAACGACCACGGCACTCTGTGGAAAATCCTGGTTAATGGCCTGGCTGACTTGCCTTGCAGTTGCAAAATCGACATTCCTGAGATTTAATGTAATTATCCTGCTTCCGGCGATGTATTCAACAAATGTGGCGATTTCTTCCTGTTCAACTGTCGCGCCGTCCGGAATTCTTCCGACCGTCTGGTGGTTCTTTGTAATCGATGCTTTATCGCCCGCTGCCGTCCAGCCGCCGATTGAAATCCCCCCCTCGGCCACGGCGTAAATCTGACCATCGAGACCTTTTAGGGGGGTCGGCATAAGCTTTCCACCCTGAAGACTTTTAGCGTCTCCTATCGCGGAGGCATCAACATCGATTCGCGAACCTTCACGAGCGAAGGGACCAAGCTCTGCTGTTACCAGGACAACGGCAATATTGCCGCCGGTCAAGTCGGTTGGATTGAGAACAAGACCTGAATCTCTCAATATATTCGTCAGCATTTGTCGTGAAAGCAGTGTTGTATCGCCGGTGCCGGCCAGGCCGATTACCAGGCCGACGCCTGTGAGCGGATTGCCTCGTAGACCCTGAATGTCGACAATATCTTTTATTCGCTCGCATTGCCCGACACCTGGCATAAAAGCACAAGCCATAATTGAACATATCATTAGTTTAATTACGCTCTTTTGCGTTTTGGCTCGTATCGTCATTGTTATTGATTTCATAAGTTATCGCTCTGAGAAAATCTGTCTATATAGTGCAATTAGAACGGCCACACAATATCTAATATACTGCCGAGCCAGCCCGGTTTGGTGTATGGTGCTGAAACTCCACCATTCCTGGAGACAATACGAAAGTCCGCAACCTGCTCGCTTTTGACCTTGTTATCAAACGAAACATCACTTGGCCTGACTATGCCGCTTACCTCAATGGTTTGTGTGTCACCTGAAATATCGCGATTACGAGTCCCTAAAACTACAAGGTTGCGATTCGGCAGTATATCCACTACGACTACGGTAATGTTGTCGACAAACTTTCGTTCGTCTTTGTAATCAGCTTTGCTTTTCAACTCATTTCCAGATTGGGCGCTCATGCCGAATTCACCGAGGTCTGCGAAGTCGCCAAGGTCTCCGTTGAAAGTATTTGACCGGTCGGTTTCCTTTTTCATATCTCTTTTTGCCTTGTTATCCACCTTGCTGTTTTCGGTGATTGTGATAGTAATGACATCACCTATCTGGCGAGCTACATCATCGGCGTATATTGCTTTGGCATTCTTGTTCCTCTTGGCCCAGATGGAACCTGCTTGAGAGCAGGCGGTTGAGAGCAATACCGAGGCTGTTAAGGCAATCAATACTAATGATTTATTGTTCATTATTTCTCCTTTTATCGATTTTCATTTTCTGACTTATTACAGAATATGTTCTCTATAACACCGGTTCAACGCTGCCGTCTTCGCTGATCCTGGCTAAGATTATCCGCTGTGAATCCGTATTGCGGATTTTTATATAATCACCGGCTCTGCCGTCCTGCATAGTTTTTCCGACGGCCGTAATCAGAAATCCGGGGCTTTCGATGCGAATAACAACATTTTGATTACGCTTAACAATAATTGGAGATTTGAGAGATCCTAACATATTTGGACGAAGCACGGTTTTTGCCGGCAGCCGGCGTTTAGCAATGAGACCGTAAGGCGGCTTCCAATTAGAAGGCTCAGGATCATTCGATTGAATCTTTTCTATCTTTATGTTCTCAGGACTAATGACGCCGCCCGCCGGAATATCTACCTTTGTAACTGCTTGTTGACGGTCATATATCAGTGCAAAAGTTACTTGACGCACGCCGATCCTGTTGCTTCCGGAAAGAATGGTAATCTCGATTCTCGCCTGGTTTCTTACGCCGGTCTGGACCAAACGAGGGGAAATGCTTATGTTGCTGTTCGTTGCCGAGACAATAAAATCCTTGGGTTTGCGTATCAGGTTCCATCTACGAGCCGAAACACCGGGAGGATTCTTTTCTAAAAATGAATTTGCCAGTGAAACAAATTCGCTACTGCTGATAGTATGATTCTGTTGTTTTACCGTTATCTTTTCTGAACCGGTGAATGTTACTTTTGATGTGGGAATTCCGTTGCTCGCCAACCTGCTTAAAACCATTGGCCTGTCGATGATAATCGTTTGGCACGGCACAGAAATCCGCCCTAATGCGATTTTGCCTGCCTTGGCTACAAGAGATTCTCCGCCCTGGATGATGCTGACCTGGCCCAGGCTTAAGTTGCTGTCTTTGACCGTGACTTCTCTCGGGAGGTAAATCTTTAAGTAAGAGTCTTTCTGTGAGTTGCTGGTTTTGTTATTTGCCGATGCCGGGCAAAAAAGCGCAAAAGTCATAACCACACAAGCTGCAAATATTCCTGTGTTCTTATACCGTTGTGCTTTTGTGCTTTTTCTTACGCTCATAATGATTTCCTATCTAACGATACTATTTGCCGTTTGAAGCATGTCGTCGCCCACCTTTATTGCACGCGAGTTTATCTCGTATGCCCGCTGTGCGGTTATAAGATTGACCAATTCGGTCACCATCTGCACATTGGACTTTTCCAAAAATCCCGCCTGGATCGTGCCAATGCCGTTTTCTCCCGGTGTGCCGGTCGTGGGCGTGCCGCTTGCCTCGGTTTCCGACAATAGATTGCTGCCTTCGCTTAACAGGCCGGATGGATTCGGAAAGCGGGCCAGTTGAATCGTGCCGACGACCGATGATGATCCCGAAGAATCTTTAATATTAACGCCTCCGTCTTTTTCGATACTAATGGAAACGGCGTCTATTGGAACGCTGATGGCCGGCTCTATAGCGTATCCGGTAGTGGTAACTAATTCACCGTTGGCATTTGTCAACAGAGAGCCGTCGCGTGTGTATTTTAGATCACCGTTTGGCATAGTCACTTGAAGAAAGCCGTCACCTGCAATAGCTATGTCGAGAGGATTGCCGGTATTCTCGAGTTCACCGGGACTGAAAACTTTTATCGTTGATGCGACACGGACTCCGCTGCCAATTTCTATTCCACTGGGTGAATTTATGCCTGAAGCTATTTCCGTGCCGGGCTCTTTCATTGTGACAGAAAGCAAATTCTGGAAATTTAACTGGCTTCGCTTGAATCCTGATGTGTTGACGTTGGCAAGGTTATTAGCGATTACGTCCACCATCGTCTGTTGGCCAGTCATTCCGGTCGCTGCTGTGGAAAATGCTCTTAACATAATATTATTCTCCTTCTATATTGGTGACTTCTCAGCCCAAAGCTACGCTCATAAGACTGCTTGAAGCCTGCTGTTCTGCTGTAATGGATTTCATATTCGCTTCGTAGAGTCTGGAAACCAGTATCATATCCACCAGTTCGTCTATGATCTGGACGTTTGAAGCTTCCTGGTATCCTTGTTTTACGACGATTTGTTCTGCTGCGACCGGTTGTATATTCTCATCGGGCATCCGGTAGCAGCTATCGCCGGTCGGCACGAGTTTGTTATCGTTATCGTTGAAATTGACCAGCCTGAATTTTCCAATAGCAATTTCGCCGGCACTGATGGTTCCGTCACTCGATATGCTTAGTTGCGAGATTCCAACATCGCCTGGTATCGTTATCGGGCCGGCCTGGCCTGCGACGATACGCCCCTGCGAATCGACGATTTGGCTGTTTTGGTTAGTTTGAAATGTGCCGTTGCGGGTATAAAGCGGCCCTTCGGGAGTCTCTATCACAAAGAAGCCTTTCCCGTGCAGGGCAAAATCCAATGGCCGGTCTGTCTTAACGATACTGCCCTGGGAAAAATCAAATGCTGAGTTCAAGTCGATAGTTCCGGGCGAATATGTCTCTGTATCTTGTGCCTCGAGGGATTTTGAAAAAGCATTGCATCTCCGCTTGAATCCGACTGTGCTTACATTGGCCAGGTTGTGCGCAATGATATCGAATTCCTGCGTTAACGCATCAATGCTTGTACTAACCTGATCTGTAATCACTGACATTTCAGACTCCCTGCACTACTGCCGGCTCCGGCTGCTCTGACTTTTTGTTATCGTTGCTGCCGTTGAAGGTCTGGGCACCTTTGCTTTTGGCCCTGGTTTTCAGGGAAGCCGAGTTGGTAGCGCGAATCAGTTCGCTAATGTTCGGATCGCTGAGCCCTATCAATTCAACTGCTATTGAAAAACCATTTTTTATGCTTTTTGTGTGCCGGACCTCGCCGATATTTTCCACGATCTTTTCCGGGGCGATTTTGCCGGTACTCTTCGAACCTGGTTTATTGTCCTGTTCTTCGCTCAACTTAAGTATTACCAGCACTCTGTCGCCCACCTTTACTTCCAGCGGTGCTTCTATACGCAGACCCGGACCGGCCAGCTCAGTAACAGATGCCTGCACGAATTCCGGCGGTCCCCAACTGTTTTCGGAGATGTTGGTCGAATCTTGCCCTATGCCGTTATCGCTATGACTTTTTGGCAGGAGCATTCGTGCAAATGGGAATCGTGCGATGAAGGTAGGCTTGTTTACCGGAACACGCAAAAAACGCCTGCGATTGATGAATCGTATATTATTGCTGTGATTAAGAACCAAAATGTTGCCGTAGCAGCTTATCGAAGATGTCTCGAACTCCCAAACCGATGCGCCAAAATAATAACGCACGGACCAGTGCTCGCCGGGCTTGCTTTCCAAAGACACTTTAAGTTTGACGGTAAGCTCGACATCATTATTTTCTATAACGGTAGACTCGATATTTGCTTCGTTACCGGTTTTGCGGCGAGTCATATGAAGTTGTTTGCCGGGAGGGATTTGTTTGCTGCTTGGTTTGTTCGAGTTAGCCGACGCGCTTGCCAGGATTGAACTTTTATTCTCGAAGCCGAGTTTTTCACGAAGAACGGACAACTGAGCACTTAGATTTTTGCTCGTCTTGGCTCCACGACGTGCAAGGGTATTTTTTGATAATTCGGCGGCTCCGCGGTCGAAAGCCGTGACCATCGTAAAAATTGATTCGATTCGCTTTAGTTTCGTCATTTTTGCTATATCCATCAGGATATGACGTTCGCGCCGGCTTAAACCCATTCTTTTGGCATAATTAATAAATATATTATTAGTTGCTTTTCGTTCTTTAACCTTGTTGTTATAGCTGGCTGCGATGAGCAGCACCGTCAATATAATTACGGCAACCACACTAAGTAATATAAACCAGCTCTGGTCTGTCGAGGCGCTGTCAAGCCGACGGGCGGAATGCCACCGCTCGATCGGCGTTAGTGCCAAAAAAACAGCGTTCAATCCTGTGGTTATTACTGATGCGGTTACCATTTCACATTTCCAAACTTGCTATCTGATAAGACTGGTCAATTCTTGCAGTATGTCATTGGCAACCCTGATGGTTCTGGCGTTGGCCTGGAAACCGTTTTGGGCCTGAATCATATTTACGAACTCGGTCGCCACATCGGAATTGGATTTTTCCAGCGATCCGCCGTGGATCGAGCCTGCACCGCCGGTCATTGCCTGTGTGGCTACGGCCCCGCCTGAGTTGGCCGAGAAGTTGTAGTAACCATTACCCATGCTTTCCAGAGCTGACGTGTTCTGGAATAACGCCATCTGAAGGGCAGCGATGTTTTTCTTGATACCGTTGGAGAAAACACCAATAAGGACACCTTCATTATCGACCGAAATGTTGGAAAGACTGCCTGCTTCATAGCCGTCCTGCTCCCGTGCCACTGCGGTAGAGTTTCCGGCAAACTGTGTCAAGCCGTTCAACTGACCTGCAATACCCATGTCTATTGTTATGGTTTGTGGATTTGCGATATCATGTGCAAACGTCACTGCAATTTCAGAATCATCTGAACCGGCCAAGCCGGCATAAGAACCGTCACCTGCGTCAAAACTTATATCTTCAATTCGCCGATTGTCGAAAGTTATATCGTAGACATTGCCGGTAATTGAGGTAAGTACCATATCCCATCTATTAGCAACATCTGTTCGGACAAACGCCCCGGTAAGAATATGTTGACCTCCCTGAGAGTCAAAAGTTGTAATATTAACACTTTTGACTTCCTCTCCGCCGACAACCGCTATTTCGAAATACGATGGTTCAGTCCAATCGGCTGTGCCGGTATTCGTAAACGCCAGCTTAATATCAGATTTGCTATATCCGCTATCGACATCGGTTACCGTTATCTGGCCCTGGCTCAAAGTTGCCACCGCGTTGGTAGCACCGAGAACAGTATTTATATGATCAAGAAGGTCCTGCATGGTAGTGGCTGCGGTAACAGCAAGAGGGGCGGCGTCAACCAGAAGAGTAGGAGTACTATTATGCTCATAACCTGTAACGGTAATTGTGGCACCAACATATGTCCCGGCTGTAGTCTGGTCGAGGTCATCGATTAAGATGGTCCCCGTAGCCGTCGTACCGCTATTGGTGGTATATGTCAAATTCGATTTTAGCACGTTGGTTTGTACTGCAGGAAGTTGAGAATCGGCGCTCAGGTTGCCGACTATATTTATTTCGGCTGTTTGCTTTGCCGCCATCGCTACATCGTAAGGGACATGAATATTGCTGTTGTCTGCAGTCTGGAACCCGTCACTTACACCTTCCGAGCCAATTCGCTGAACAAGGTAGCCCGTGGCAGGGTCAACCAAATTTGAGGCTGCATCAACCGCAAATACTCCTGAACGCGTGTAGACGTTTTGCGTACCGTTATTCACTACAAAATAGCCTTCTCCTTCGATCGCCATATCCAGTGGATTGCCTGTATTTACGATATTTCCCTGGGCCGTATTCGGAGCTATACCAGCGATGCCGACACCGCTGCCCATCTGCTGAGGGTTCGTGCCGCCGGTTGAAGCGGTGGGCTGCGATGCCTTCTTAATCGTTTCACTCAGCAGTTCCGAGAAGGTTATTCTGCTTGACTTAAAGGCAGTTGTATTGACATTGGCGAGGTTGTTACCTGCTATATCAAGCATTTTTTGGTGGGCTTGCAATCCAGTAACTCCGGCTGACAATGCAAAACTCATTTTTGTTTCTCCTTATATTGAAACTTTAAAATCTGAAATTAGTTTTTGACCGATATTACGCCTTCTAAGGCGACAGCTTGATCTGCTGTGACCAGAATTATCTCGCCGTCAACGTTATTGATAACTTCTTCGACGATGCCGCTTGTGATATCCCGGGTCCCGGTCTCATCCTCCGATGCGAATGAAATCTCCTTGCCTATCAACGAGTTGGCGTAGTTACGTTCCGTGCCGGCAAGGACCTTAGCAAAGTTTGAATTCATCGATTCGAGCTGCTGCAGTTGTGAGAACTGTGCCAACTGGGAAGCCATTTCGTTATTATCCATCGGTTCCAGCGGATTCTGGTTTTGCAGTTGCGTTACCAGAAGTTTCATATAATCCATTTGGATGTTGCTCGCAGTGTTTATTGCTGATGATGAATCCATAACTTTTTACCTTTTCTTAAAAGACTAAAATCCTATGAACTTTCTTTCTGAATCCTGTTACAAACAGTCGGCACTAAATAACCATACCGCAGAAGTGAGCAATCGTTGTGCCACATTAGAATTATAGTTGGTTCTGTTGTGCACAACTTCTTGTCAAAAAGAATGTTAGAGGGGCTAAAAAATTGAATGAATATTGAAATCAGCTTTCCCAAAGATTTTTACAGAGGATATATTTTCCTATATACCGGAAAATTTTGCCGTTTCAGTCGGGTAGAGTTATAGGGTTCTTTCCTTTTTATGATTTGCTGCATCGAATGCCCGCGTGACGTCCCATAAGAAACGGCGTTGTCTTGCTGCAAGTTTTACTTCCTATGCTCGTATTTATTGAGGACCGCTTTACGCTTAATCATCTATGCTATGTCCTATAACATCATCGTAAAATATCAATAAGCATTTTGGTCCGACGGAAGTAGTGACATTATGGGCCCGTCCAATAAAATAATTAAAGTTGTTTCAGGCTGTCTGTCGATTTATGGCTACGGGTTGACCACATATTGAACGGGCATACCCATACGATATACAGCAGATTCAGAGGTGGCGCTTATAGTTTTGGAAAGGATGAGTTTACTTAGGAGAATTGTTGCAGTAAGCAAGGACTCCGAAATTCAACGGCTCGCTCAACAGTATGGCCGGGAAGTTTTTGGGGCCGATGACCTGACCGATGCTCTGGATATTGTTAAAACGGTAAGTCCGAATTTAATTCTTTTCGACCATAGGTTTAATCCGAGCCACATCCACGAATTCCTTAATAAGGCCGATAAAAATTCAGTCGATATACCTGTAGTGGTAGTTGGTAATGATGATAGTGACACTGGATTATCTAATGAGTTCATACGGATGGGGGCCTTTGACTATCTACTGGGAAGACGGGATTACAGCAGGCTGGAGCAAATCATTAACAGGATAAAGAATAATTTAAGAGCTTCGGACTGTGAAACCAGACATAAAACAGAGTGTTTGGCATCCAGTTCTGAAGAAAACACGAGTCATTTTTTTGCCGGTAACCTGGCTGCTTCTGTGTCTATGGTTGGCAAAAGTTGTGCTATTGTTTATACCCTTAAGATGACTAAACTCGTTGCCGAGAGCCGATGTAATCCAATTTTGATTGTCGGAGAGACAGGCACCGGTAAAGAATTGGTGACCAGGGCGATTCATACTCTGAGACATCCGAACGAGCCGTTTGTAGCGATAAATTGTGCCGCTCTAACGGCGAATTTGCTTGAAAGTGAACTTTTCGGTCACGTCAAAGGCTCCTTTACGGGGGCTGATCGTGAGAAGACTGGACTTTTGGAGTTGGCTGGAACCGGCACACTTCTGCTTGATGAAATTTCAGAGATGCCGATAGATTTACAGGCTAAATTGTTGCGCGTGCTGCAGGAAAAAAGTTTCCGAAAGGTCGGAGGTATCGGGAATATTGACTGCAAAGCTACTATAGTGGCATCAAGCAACCGAAATCTAAATAACGAAGTTCTGGCCAATCGTTTTCGGCGTGATCTTTATTATCGTATTAATGTTAGTCCTATAACGCTTGCTCCTCTTAGATCACCTGACCGAAGAGAAGACATCAGGCTTTTGGCTGAGTACTTTCTAAAGACATCGTCTATCTGCCCGGAGAAGCGCGCCAAGGTAACATCCCTGACTCAACTGGCAATTGAGGCTCTGGAGAAACACGATTGGCCCGGAAATGTTCGTGAGCTTAGCAACGTAATCGAACGGGCGATTCTGCTGGAGACAACGGATAAGATAGGGTTAAGCAGAATTATAATCGATCCGTATGAATGCGGTCGTGTATCGGGCAGCCCCACAGCCAATCTGATCAAAGGTTTTTCATTGGCAAAGGCCGAACGCGAGTTGATTTCCCTTGCTCTGCAGGAAACAGGCTGGCAAAAGACACGAGCTGCTGCTCTTCTTGGCATAACCAGAGCAACGCTTTACGCTAAGGTTAAGCAGTATCAAATAGAAAAGAATTCTTGTATTGCCAGGAACTCCGCTGGTGTTGAAGTTGGACAAAATGATTTTCCGGTCTCCTCTTTGTCCAAGCCTGTAGCGATCCACTGATAAGGTTATAGAGTTCTGGTTGTTGTCAGAAAATCTGCCGGTTCGTATAGAATCCTGACATTTCATTGCAATATCAATAGCCTGGCCCGGCGTAATAGATTAATTTTTCGCGTTAAAAGCCTCGAAACACTCCTTAGTCTCCATTTATACCAAGCCTGGCACAGTTATTGCGGTTCTCTGAAAAAGAGGTTGTGAAATACGCCCTCATATTAATGAACCGGTTCGAATTTGCCTTTTTTGGGCTTCAGGGCGAAGTTGGAAGCTATGGCGGCAGAAGAACAAAAAGATGTTCTCGATGAAGATAGTACTTCCGAGGTGCTGTCGGACGACGAGATATTTACAGATGATGCTAACGAAGAGAGCCTTAGGGCCGATATCAAACAAGATGATGCTGACGAAGAGAGCCTTAAGGCCGATATCGAACAATCGGATTTAGGTATCCAGGAGGAGCTTTCAGAATATGAACTTTTCGCCGGCGATGAGGATTTTTATAACATCCTGGCAGAATCCTCCCGAGAGATACCAGTCGAACAGCCTGCCGGCGAACCTCAGGCTCCACAAGGATTGAACCAGCATAAGTATCAACGTTTTACAACCCTTCAGAAAATTCTTGCCGTCAGTATCATTGCTGTCGTATCGATGCTTCTATATGTATTGTTGAAATCCCCCTCAGGACTTGTTGCCGGCTCGGGGTCAATTCCCGCCGATGAGTCGGGGCAGACCGCCGGGCAAACGCCCGTTTCCAGGGCATCTGCCGCTGATTCCCAGCAGGTAATGCAGGCGCAGATTCAACAGCCGGAGCCTGTGCTTTCGCCAACACAACCGCTTTCCTTAAAATTCGCCCGTGACTTTGTTCTGCAAAAGGAATACAATAAGGCTTTCGCCGCCTATAACGAGCTTCGCCAGGCTCTCCCGGCGGGCGAGGAGTTGCTCAGAGATTTTCTTCAGCTAAAAATGGCTTTATGTGCGAAGCAGGTCGCCGATTTCGAACAGTCGAGCCGTTTGATGACAATGGTCTCTCAGAGCCGTTCGCCCGCTGTCAGGATAGTGGCTAATTATCATCTCTGCCAGCTTGAAATACAAAGGAAACGATACCTGAGGGCAAGAACCAGGGCTTATAATACGATTGCTCTAATCAAGGCGGTTGATTTCGATGATGACTGGGCATTGTCATTCGAATGCGATTGTTCGTTTCTGGTCGCCGAATGTTTGACGCGGCACATTCTTTTACTTAGCAGCACCGATACGGATATTCCCGGTGATTTATGGGGCAAATCCACAGCTTCTTCGGATCCATTTGACAATTTGAACGAGGCCGAGCTGCGAAGATTACTGAATTCCGGCACCGAGCACCTGGGCAGGGGGTTGCTCGATCCTGAGATTCGAAAACTCGAAGAGCAGGGGGGGCTGCCTCGCTTTTCTGTAAGCTCTTATGGGGCGCCGGTTGAGGAGTTGCTGGCGAAATTTGCTGCCGGCGCTGAGCTTGATTTACACTGGGCTTTCAGTGGTGCTTTGGCAGCGGATTCAGGAGAAGATGCTCTGCGGCAAAGGCCGGTCAGCTTATATCTGCCGGCGGCGACATCGCAGCAGATTGTCCTGACAGCAGCAGGCTGTACCGGGTTGCTGGCATATACGGAAGGAGAGCCCGGTCGGCAGAAAGTGACTGTTTACGACCCGGCCGAGTATTCGTCTTTACGCCAACATATATCTTTTCTGAGTGAGCAGGCCATTTCGCTTTGGCAAAAATTCGTGCTGACGTTTTACAGCGACGAGCGGCTGGGCAGCGCTCATTTTGTAATGGGGCTCCTGCAATCTCAGATAGAACTGCCGATCGAGGCAATTGCTGAATATAAATTAGTGGCTAATCGTTTTTCACAAATGCCACTGGCGCCGTTCGCTTTATTACATTCGAGCAAATTGAAGGCGTCTCTGCGTGATTATCCGGGCGCCCGGGAGGATTTGAAGCTGCTTGTCGAGCAGTATCCTGATGTCGAGATTTACGGACAGGCTTATCTGTGCCTGGCGGATGCCACAATGGAGGCGGGGCTTAACGCCGAAGCCGCACAGTTGTATCAAAGGGTGTACAATTTTGGCTTGTCCGCAGAATTCAAGACAGCTTCCGCCATTGGAGCCGCCAGGTGTCTGTATGAGACAAAAGCGTATGAAGAAGCGGTGAAATGGCTGACTCGATACGTTGATTTAGCCGGGAGCGACAAAAACAAAAACCTGTATTCGGCCTATTTTTTGCTGGGGCAGTCCAACCTTGCGCTGGGAAAATATCAACAGGCCTGTGATGCGTTTGAATATTCGCTGGAAGAGCAGAGCTCGAGGGAACAATATGTCGAGGCGGTCGCATTGCTGGTGAAAGGTCAAATAGAACAGGAGCATTTCGTCGAGGCGCTTGATACGCTGGAGAGCGTACGTTCGGTTGCATTGTCGAAGGAAAAATCTGTAGAAATGCTGCTGCTGAAATGCAGAATTTTACGGATGCTGGGACTTCTTGACACAGCGATTGTTTCTCTGCGTGACAGGGCGGAATATATTTCCGATCCGCAGTTGAGTGCGAAAATGTCCTTTGAACTCGCTCAGTGTCATATTGCCAAAGGCAATCTGGAGAGCGCCCGCAGCGGCTTAAGTGAAATTCTCGGTACCGTCGAACCCGGACCTTTGGCGCAACAAACCGCTATGGAGCTGGCCGATGTATGTCTAAAACTCGAACGAGGTTCGCAGACCATTTCGGTTTGTCTGCAGCTTCTGGAATTGGATGTATCTGAGCAGAAAAAACAGCAAATCCTGAGAATGCTCGCAGAAGCTTATAACCAACAGAAAAATTACGACAAAGCGACATTAGCTCTTTCAGGTCAATGGAAGTGAAAATGAAAAACAGCAATAAAAAATACGATTATGACTCACAGCTCAAAAGCCATGCATCTTTGAGTTTCAGGTTATACTTTTATATTGCCTGCTTTACGTTTTTGTCTTTCCGTCTCTTAACATCTCTTACAGGTGCTGTCTATGCGAAATCCACCGCCGGGGATAGCCGGAAATTATCGCAGAGCAGCGTTATAACTTCGAGGGATGCAAAGAATATCAGCGGACTCGAAATGCTGAGGGCTGAGGTTAGTATTGCTAAAAGGCAAAACGATACGGAAAGCAGGAATCAGCTCAAGCAAATAATCGAGCAGATTCGCTCGGTTGAGTTTGTGCCGCAAAAGCAGGCCCCGGCACCTGTCGTTATCCTTGAAAAAGCTCCTGCGATCGAACCTAATGAAACTGTACCCGGCGTGCCAGTGCAGAAGGAAAAAGCGAAACCAGAAGCCAAACCCAGGCTGCCGGACGAGCCGATAACCGGAGAGACATTGCAAATGCTCAGAAATCTGGCGCAAGAACCGGAGAAGCTTGATAATCCTCTTGAGCTGGGAGAGATTTTATTTGTTAGCGGAAACATAAAAGAAGCTGTGACGTTTTACTCCGAGGCGCTGAAGCGTAAAGATCCGAATGACGTCGGCGCGTCCTGGGACAGGGCCTGGATATTGTTTCAAATAGGCAACTGCCTGCGGAACGATGATCTGCCGGCGGCGGCGAAGATGTATCAACAACTTCTTACAGAATATCCGAATTCACCATGGGCAGACATGGCAAGCGCCCAGAGTAATTTAATCGCCTGGTACTTGAAAGACGAACCCGTTAAGTTGATGCTACAAGTAAAGCATGCCGGAAGTGAACAAGACAACATTAAATGAGAGAAGCATGGGCGAGCAGGAAGATTTTGCGAACGTACTTATAGTTGATAGCGACCCCGAGCTGGCACGATTTATGCTTGAGATTCTGGCCCGCAAGGGAATCCGCGGACATCTCGTCGGCAACAAAGAAAAAGCGATTGACTTTATCAGTAAGGGCAGTTGCGATTTTGTCTTCACCAGCGACACGATAAGCCCCCTGACGGACATGTCCGGTCAGAGGCAGGATGGTTTTGAGTTGCTTGGTAAAGTCAGGGAAAATTGGCCGGAACTACCGGTGGTTATGATTACAAAAGCCCGGAAGGCGGATGCGCAAAATCAACAGCAAACTATTAAAACTGCTGTAAGAGCTGTTCGCCAGGGTTGTTGTGACTTTCTAATCAAGCCGCCGGACCGTGAAAAGATAGAAACCTTGCTGGATACTTTCCTGCCTAACCACAGCGTTTCAACTATAGCTTCAGCTCATGAGGACACTCGCAGCCTGTACAGGATTGTAGGCAGAAGCGTAAACCTCGCTCAAATCGTCGAACTTGCCAGGAAAATCGCCCCTACTTCGGCGCCGGTATTAATAAACGGTGAAAGTGGGACGGGCAAAGAGCTGATTGCTTATCTGATTCATCACAGAAGCAGAAGGGCCCAGGGCTCATATATTAAAATCAATTGTGCAGCGTTAAGTGATTCGCTTCTTGAAAGTGAGCTTTTCGGCCATGAGAAAGGTGCTTTCACCGGTGCCTGTGCTCAGCGCAAGGGACGATTCGAAATGGCCCATGGTGGAACTCTGCTGCTGGATGAGATTACAGAAACGCCTATAAAGTTTCAGGCCAAGTTGTTGCGGGTTCTCGAGCAGCAGGATTTTGAGCGTGTCGGCGGAAATGAAAGCGTTAGAGTCGATGTGCGAATAATAAGTACGACGAATAAAAATCTGTTAGAGGAAGTTCGGCAGGGCAGGTTCCGACAGGACCTCTATTACCGGTTAAGCGGGGCAAGATTGGTTATATGTCCCCTGAGAGAACGCAAGGAAGACTTGACCGACCTTGTGTGGTATTTCGTTAATCTTTATGCCCACGAGGTGCAGCGTCGTATCACGAAGCTCGATTCTGTGATGATGGATATTTTTGCCGAATACCACTGGCCGGGTAATGTCAGGCAATTGCGCAATGTCGTGCGAACATCGCTTACTTTGGGAGTCGGCCCCATACTGTCGTTGGCAGATGTCTCCTGGCTCTTTGATGAATTACAGCCACTGACACAGCAGGATCGCGCCGATTATGACTTGTCTCGTGAAAAACATGCACATAACGACTTCGGACTTGGAGGAGTGCCGCTTGAGCAGTTAGAACGGCGGGCGATTTTGGATACGTTGCGCCAGACGAGAGGCAACCAGACAAAGGCGGCAAAGGTATTGGGTATCAGTGACCGAACGCTGAGAGACAGAATCCACCGGTACAGGCGAGAGGGCTGTCTGCAATTGGTATGATTATAGTGTCCTTGTAAGAAATGATTGAGGCGAAAAATGGCAGATGCGGATGATATAAAAGAGCAGGAAGAGCAGGAAGGGAAGGAAGAGCAGGAAGAGCAGGAAGGGAAGGAAGAGCAAAAAAATGCGAAGGCCGAAAAGAGCGACAAAAAGTCCTTAATCGCACGATTCCTGCCGTGGATAATATTGTTTGTAGTGGTGTTAATTTGTGCCGGTGGTGGTTTAAGCGTAGGTCGATTGTTTGCCGGCTCGGGCACACCCGAAGCAGCCGAATCTGACTCAGGGTCCGATGCCTCAGCAAAGATAGAGGATCTCAAAGCGGATAATGGTTCGGCAGAGGACCCTGCTAAAGTCTGGTATTATGATTTAGACCCCGTTGTTGCGAATCTGAACGAGCCTACTGTAACACGCTATGTTCGGGCTTCTTTAACACTTGAGATGAGTGCCAGTATGGGTGTAAAGAAAGGCACCGTCTTTCTTGATGAGAAAAAACCCATCTTGATCAACTGGCTTACCGTATATCTTTCAAGTCTGGGCCTTGAGGATATCAGAGGTGACAATAATCTCAGAAGTATTCAGTCACACATACGCGATTCTTTTAACGAAAAGCTTTTTCCTGATTCCCAGTCTCAAATCAAGCAGGTCCTGATTAAGGAATTCCCGGTACAATGAGCGGCGAAGTAACGAACAATTTGAGCAGAGAAAAGATACAGCAGCTTCTGATGGTCGTTGGTTCTGAGCCAACGGAAGATTTAACACAAGTAGAGGCCGCAGAGTACAATTGGCACGAGCCTCATTACTTCAATAGCAAGCAGCTTGAAAAGCTCGACGATTTTGCAAAAACAGCAGCCACCGCAGTAGCTGAAAAATTCTCTAAATTTTGCCGCACTGAACTCAATGTAACAATTGCATCGACCACGCTGCACTTTGCAGATGAATTTCTTAACCAGCCCTCAGATAGCGAACAGAAGGATTATTATCTTACCTTCGGCACCAAACAGGAGCAGATGTTTGGACTTATTGGTATACCCGAACAAGCAGCACTTAACTGGGCGAAGCAATTGCTCGGCGATTCCGAATCCGAAAAGGATCCGGGCAGAGAGTTGTCGCAATTAGAAGAATCTCTTTTATTGGATCTGGTCTCGGCTCTCGTTGAGGTATTTTCAGGCCTTGATGAATCATTCGATTTCCATTCGGCAACAAGTATTGTCAAGGGGCATTGGCCCCTTGGAGTCGAAGGTACCGAAGAACTCTGCAAAATATCTTTTGAAGTTAAGAAAGCTGACTCGGAGAAGAGTTCTGAAGTTTATTTTTTAATACTTTGTCATGATCTGGCGCCTGTAGCGGGAAAAGTGGAACAAGATTCCACTAATTTTTCTGCTGAGGACGTTTCAAAAACGATTCTCGGGCATTTGCAGGAAATACCAGTACTCATTACAAGTCAACTGGCATCAACCGTACTTACTTTCGAAGAACTAATGAATCTTCAGGTGGATGATATAGTTTTACTGGATAAGGGAGTCGATCAGCCGACGGAATTGATTGTAGATGGCCGGGTGGCTTATTATGGCTGGCCTGTAAAATCATCCGGCAAGTACGCTGTCACAATCACAAATATAGCGGCGGCATTTGGAGGTAACGCCGAAAACATAAATTTGAGCGTAGGGACTAAATGATTGGGAGGACATAAAGATATGGCGGATACAGCTAATGCCGTAGAAGAAAAAGAAGATCAGCAGGAAGATACGTCGCAGCAAGACGGTAAAAAGCAGGCGCAATCGGTAGAATTTTCCGAGGCTGCTGGAACCGAGGCTGCAACCGGTGCCGGAAGTATCGATGTTTTGCTGGCTATGGACGTTTCTGTTACGGTTGTTATTGGCCAAACTGAATTGCCGGTTAAGCGGCTTTTACAGCTTGGACCCGGTTCGGTATTAAAGCTCGACAAATCCACTGATGAGCCGGCAGACTTGTATCTCAGGGACACTAAGTTTGCTACCGGAAATGTAGTGGTGGTGGATGGCCGGTTTGCTATCAGGATTAAGCAGATTCTCGGTCTCAGTGATTCTGCCGTCAAGGCTGCCGGGGCGTAAGTTTAAGAAGGAATTTTGATGACGGGACATGGACAAACAAATTTGCAGGAATCGGCCGGGTCGAATTCTCTCAACACGCCCCTGGCGTCCTATAGCAATATTGTCATGGTTGTCGGCCTGGTTGCGGTTCTCGCTACCCTTATAATTCCCTTGCCCACGCAGGTTTTGGATTTGTTTCTGGCTTGTAGTATCTCTTTGGCTTTGGCTGTTTTAATCGTGACCCTGTCGTCAAAAGAGGCGCTCGATTTGTCGACGTTTCCTTCGCTGCTTCTTTTCGTAACTCTGTTTCGACTGTCGCTTAATGTCGCTTCGACGAGATTGATTCTGTTAAACGGAGATGCCGGGAAAATCATTCAGACCTTCGGCGGTTTCGTTGCCGGCGGCAGTTTCGTGGTGGGCCTGGTCATTTTCCTGATTCTTGTCGTGATCCAGTTCATCGTTATTACGAAGGGTGCCGAGCGAATCAGCGAAGTATCCGCCCGTTTTACCCTTGATGCGATGCCCGGCAAGCAAATGGCCATTGATGCGGACCTCAACGCCGGATCCATTACCGAGACTCAGGCAAACGAGCGTCGAGCGAAAATCGTGAAAGAAAGCGAGTTTTATGGCGCGATGGATGGTGCCAGTAAATTTATACGCGGCGATGCCAAGGCCGGGCTGATCATCACAGCGGTCAATATAATCGGCGGCATAGCAATGGGATATACGCGCGGTATTCCAATTGCGGGCGCCGTAAGGACTTATTCTGTTCTTTCCATCGGTGATGGACTTGTAAGCCAGATACCGTCGGTCATCATTGCGGTCAGTTCGGGATTTTTGGTCACAAAGATATCGTCGCGCTACAGTGTCGGCCAGGATCTTTCCAAGCAGTTTCTTAAAACAAGTCAGCCGCTGATTATCGCAGGAGTCGTAATCGCGTTGATGGCGTTGGTGCCGGGTTTGCCCAAAATTCCCTTTCTTTTGCTGGGCGCCGGTTCGGCTCTGCTTGGACGAGCCGTGGCTAAATCCGAAAAGGGCCAAAAGCAAAAGCGCAGTGTCTCTCCCCAGGCAAAGGCCGAGAAACAGCCGGTCGAAGAGCTGCTGGATGTCGACCGGATTTCCGTCCAGGTCGGCGTGCGATTAATCAGTATGGTGGACCCTCGTAAAGACAGCACTATCTTTGAACGCATCGGGGCATTGCGGAGAAAGTTTGCCCGGCAGCTTGGGATCATAATTCCTCTGGTCCGGCTACGCGATAATATTAATCTCGAACCGACTATTTATGAGATTCGAATCGCAGAGCTGCCTGTAGCGAAGGGGCGATTGGAACCTGATATGTTTCTTGCTATGGATCCGGGTACTGTTCAAACGAAAGTCGAGGGCATAGAAACGGCCGAACCTGTTTACGGACTGCCGGCTTTGTGGATTACACAAGCCAATAAGGAAAAGGCCGAACTCAACGGATATACAGTAATCGATCCCGAGTCGGTCTTTATTACGCATTTATCCGAAACAATGCGAAAACACGCCGGCGATTTATTGACCCGTGAAGATGTGCAGCTTCTGATAGACAGACTTCGTAATACTCAGCCGTCATTGGTCGGAGAAGTTATCGGAGCCGATCGGGAAGTGTCTATCGGATTGCTTCAGCGTGTGCTTAAAAACCTCATAAAGGATGGAATACCGGTTCGTGAATTAACCGCTATTCTTGAGTCGTTGGGAGAACACGCTTCAAAAACCAAGAACACCGCTGTTTTAACGGAGATGGTTCGTAAGCGCCTGAGCAGATCTATTACCGAGCAGTGTAAGAATGACGATGGCAGTATTATGGCCATAACGCTGGATCCCGCACTCGAGCATCAGATGGCCTCGACCTTGCAGCAGGAGGCAGAGGGAATCAATCTGGCTTTACCGACCGAGATGGCCATGGATATAAGCAGAAAAACAGCACAAGCCTGGAAGTCGGCGATGGATAAAGGTAACGATAAGGTGGTATTGCTCTGTGATGCAAGGTTGCGCTCGCCGATGGCGGTAATGTTGTCGCGAACGGTGCCGATGTTGCCGGTCGTGGCGTATGACGAAGTTGTGCTTGGAACCGAAGTAGAGTCGATAGAAATAATATCCATCCAGCAGACCGACTCGATAGAGCCAAGGGGGCGGGAACTTGTCGGAGTTTCGAGGTGATGTATTGTGCGTCAGATAAATGCAATATTATATATGCAACAGGAAATACGGGATAAATATGCCGCTACACGTTAGATCAATTGCAGTAAGTATTGCAGTGATATGTTTTTTCGTCTTGAGCTTAATTGGATGGTTTTGCGGCCTTTCGCCGTTTGTTTGCTGTAAGAGGGCGCTAATAGGGGCGGTGCTTGCGTATATAACGGGAGGATGGGCTGTAAGAGCGATAAATGCTATTTTGGTCGATGCGATGATAGCAAACCAGGTGAATCAGCAGAATGGCTCTGGTATTGGAGCTAATCCAAAGATGAGATTTGAGGAAAAGGGCAGTGTCGGTACAGACTAAAGACATCAGTGATGACCGGTTTGCCGGCAAGAACCGAAAGCATCTGAATAATGCTGCCCTGCGCGCATACTCTGTCCAAAAAAGGTCTGTCCGGGGAGAAATCGAGAACGAACAGATAACCGAACTTCTGCCCATGGTTCACAATATAGCCAGGCGGGTCGTAATATATTTGAAGCCTCCGTTATCATTTGAAGATATGGTCTCGGCGGGAACTGTCGGGCTCGTCAGGGCCGCTCGCGATTTCGACCCTTCTCGCCAGGTCGAATTTAAAACCTATGCTTATATCAGGATCAAAGGTGCTATTCTTGATGAACTGAGAGGCTGGTCGTTTATGCCTGATAACCTCAGAAAGCGGATTAGCATGGTCCATCAACTCAGCCGGAAGATCAGCGAGCAGACAGGAATCGCTCCGGCCGATACCGAATTGGCTGAAAAACTTGGTATAACTCTTGAGGAGCTTTATGAAACGTTCGAAAACGCCCGGGCGCAGCATTTTATCTCGCTTGACGGCTTTGGCGAGGACGCACCCGTACTTAGCAATCTTTTGGCGTCAGCGCATCCGGTCGCTCCTGAAGAAAAGATCGAACGAGAAGAGCTTATAGATAAGTTAACAGGGGCAATACGGCAATTGTCCGAAAGACAACGGCAGGTGATTCTGCTTTATTACCAGCAACAACTGACAATGAAGCAAACCGCTGAAATTTTAGAAATTACCGAGTCGCGTGTCAGCCAACTGCACGCAAGTGCTTTGTTTAATTTGTCTATAAAGTTAAGGCAGTGGAAAGATGGCAGATAATGATTCCAATATGATAAAGCCGGTGCAGAGTTTGAAAAATATCCTGGGCTTGACTCCGGCAAAACAACGCGAAGAAAGAAAACGCCGGCGACAATTACATCATGAAAATGAGGAAAAAGACGAATCCGACCGGGGCGAAGAAACCCCGCCGGAAGAGCAGACCGGCAATAAAAGTGATATTAATTCCGACAGCACTGGGATCGATTACTGTGCTTAAATGTAATCGATAAAGAAGAGTTAGGATAATAAATGATAAGAACGGCAGGGCGGATTTTAAAGAGTAATGATGTTAAGCTCGAAGGCCAATTCCATCTCGATGCGGCAAACGCCGGATTGGATTCGCCGAAACAGCAAGTCACGCCTTTATCTGCACCACAGGTACGTATCCTGGAAAATCATCCGGAATACGCCGTAATAGAAGTAACCTGTTCCTGCGGGACAAAAATGTCCTTAAAGTGCGAATATGCCGGTGCCGCGGCACAGGCTCCGGATGATCCACAAACGTAAAATGTTGTTATCAAGGTGCTAAAGTAAATGAGATGAATATGGAGAAAAATACAATGCAAACCAAAAAGAAGATAATCGGTTTAGTGATTTTATTGGTTACAATATTTCTGCTGCCGGGCTGCTCATACACTCAAAAGCCGTCGGAGCTTGCCGTCGATTCTGCTGCTGTCGGAAGGCAGCAGAATGATTCTGTCGCTAAAAGGTTCCAGGAGCCTGATCCGAAAGGCACCACTGTAGTCCAGTCGGCAATGAAATTATCGGGAGAATACGCCAAACTAACCCTGGAGGCGGCTCAATTACGGCAGCAAAACGAGGACTTTATCGCCAAAAACCGTCAGCTTAATGAGCAGGTCGTTTCTCTCGATACCGAACTACAGCAGGCGCAAAAGGAATTAGCCCAAGCCAATAACCTTCTGATCGAGATGCGCGTTGAATTGAATAATTGGAAAGCCGACATCCTCGGCTTCCGTAATGAAATGCGTAATGCCGAAACAGCTCAGTTGGAAACGTTGCTTCGGATACTTACAGTTCTCGGCGGGCAGGTCACCACAGAATCGGCCAGAGCAGAGAACGCGTCAACTGTAGGCTCAGCCGTCGCATCGCTGAATAAGCCTGATCAGCCTTAATAGCAGAAAACGATAAATATTAGGTGAATCGAATGAACAGACCGGCAACGGTATTATCGTATCTTTTGAGTCGTAACTCATCGTTTGTCGCCCGTTATTCAGGGCAAAGGTTGCGAGCTGCAAGCCGCAAATCATGGGGCATGATATTGCTATTGTTGGTGGTCATTTTATCCGGCTGCCGAACTCATAGCGCCTCTGCTCCGGTATCGGATTATTATTATCTGAATCCGAACAATAAACTTACTACCATTGGAAGGGTTGCTATTGTTGAGCTGGATAACGATTCGAGCTATCCCGAGATTTCCACCGATATTACCGGTTCGCTTTATCAGGCAATGCAAAAGAGGCAGGTTTTCGGTCTGACTGTAATTCGTCAGCATGATCCTTCCTGGCGAAGTTTGCAACTGGACCGGGACTCAACATATAATCTTGAGAAGTTATCAGCAATCCGTGAAGCGTTAAGATGTGATGGAGTGCTGCTTGGAACTGTTACGGAATACAGGCCCTATCCTCATATGGCTGTTGGGCTGCGTATGAAGCTTCTGGACCTGAGAGACGGGCAGTTACAGTGGGCCCTTGAGCAGGTTTGGGACAGTGCCGACAAAACGACTGAAAAACGTATCAAGAGCTATTTTAAATCCGAGAAGCGTTCGGGTTTCGCTCCTCTGCATGAAAAAATTGCGGCTGTCAGTCCGATTGAGTTTATCAAGTTTGTCAGTTATGAAGTAGCTGGGACGTTTTAGTAGAGGTTTCGGCTGAAAAAAATGGCTGGAAATTATAAAAAAGCTCTTTAAAAGTAGTATTTCGTCTAAATAATACATTAACTTTAGAAAAAAATTAAAATGCAGCAAAAAACTTCTAAAGTTTCATCTAAAACCTGCGAGAAGAATCGTAGACAAAGGATTTTAGGAACGTTATAGGTTTATGATAGAACAAATAGGATCAAATAATCAACCATTGATTGAATCCGGGTCATCAACCGGGCAGCCAAATACTCCGGGGGCGCTTCGAGGTAATGATGTGGATGTTTCTATTCAGGTAAATTATGCTTCTCTTGTCGATAAGGCGATGCAGCCCCCAAAAACGGATAACCAGCGAGTTCAGCAGGCGCGAGAGCTGTTATTGTCCGGCAAGCTTGAGAGTGATGATATAATAGAAGGAGCTGTAAAAAACCTCTTAAAATATGGAATATAAGGGCATTATATGATAAAAAAATAAATTGCGTGGCCGGCCAGGGAGGGCCTGATAAAAGCCCCGAACGGATTTCACAAACCCGGCGAGGATGGATGTTATCACCCAATCCTCGCCGTTCTTTTTTTTACAATCCGGACCGCTATGGAGGCTGAAGTAGTAAACATCCCTAATACGATTAAAATGTGCACTTTTGTCATTTCGACCGGAGGGCCACGAAGTGGCCTTCAAGCGGAGTGCCTCGTCTCCGCTCGGCATGAAGGTTGTCTTCACCCTGAGCGGAGACGAAGGGCTCGACTCCGCTGCGCTTCGCTCTCCCTTGGGGACGCCTGACACAGACGGTGGAGATGACCCAAGCAAGCGCAGTTCCTAATCAGAAATCGTATAATACCAATTGTGATTAAAATCTGCGCCTCTGTCATCTCGACCGGAGGGTCGCGGAGCGGCCTGAAGTGGAGAGATCTGGCTGCGGACGAAAAGCAAGTTCAGTCTGAATCCAGATTTCTCGACTCCGCTTCGCTGCGCTCGAAATGACACGAACAAGCGCATTGATTATGCACAATTGGTATAATTATCCACTTATGAGACGGGTAGTTATCCGAAATTAACGGTCAAAATCTATTCTTTTGTCGGTGAGCTAAAATACTGGAAAAATTCCGAGTCGCTCGGCAAAACGATAGTTGTTCCTTCGCCGAGTGACTTCTCGTAAGCTTCCAAAGTCCGGACGAACGAATAAAACTCAGGGTCCTTTTCAAAAGCCTGGGCATATATTTTGAGAGCTTCGGCGTCACCTTCACCATTCAATTTCTCGGCATCTTTGTAACTTTCGGCAAGCAGGATTTTCTTTTCCTTGTCCGTCTCGGCCATGATTATAGCAGCCTCTTCTTCACCTTCCGAGCGGTATTTTTTTGCGATCCTTTCCCTTTCAGCCTTCATTCGGTCATAGACCGATTGTCTAACCTCCTGCGGCAGGTCGGCCCGCTTTATTCGCACGTCGATGACCTGTATCCCGTAGTCGTCGGCTTTCTGGTTGCACTGCTCGGCCACTTTGTCCATTATCTTGCTGCGGTTGACCGAGACTATTTCCGTCAAGGTGTGCCTGGCAAGCTCCTCTCGTATTTCCGAGAAAACGATATCATCCAGTCTTGACTGGGCACCGGACTCGGTTCCCACGGTTTTATAGAACTTGAGCGGATCGATGATTTTCCAGCAGGCATAGTTATCAATAACCAGATGCTTTTTGTCATCGGTCATAATTTTTGCCACAGCGGCGTCGTAATCCAAAACCCGAGCTTCGAATCTGTGCACCGCCTGAATCAGCGGAATCTTGAAGTGCAGGCCGGGTTGTTTCACTTCTTTCACAAATTTTCCCAACTGAGTGACAATGGCCTGCTCGGTTTCATCCACGGTAAACAGCGAAGCGGCCAGTGCCGCCGCAGCTATCACGATGATTGCAATTACAATTATGGCTTTTCCGTTCATTTCGGCCTCCGAATTTCCGGGCTTGTATTCTGTGGCGTATTGCCAAATGGGGCACCCTCAAGGGGCAAAAGTTTCAGCACTCCGTCTCCGGTCTCGGAATCTATTATGAACTTCCTGATACCGGGCAGCACCTTCTCCATGGTTTCCAAATAGAGTCGCTTTTGCGTTATTTCTTTTGCCTTTTCGTACTCTGCAAGCACGGCCAAAAATTTCTCTACATCGCCCTGGGCCCGCGTTACCTTTTCTTGCTTGTAGGCCTCCGCCGCCAGGACCATGCTCCTGGCTTCGCCGCGTGCCTTGGGAATGAGGTCCTCCTTATAGCCCTCAGCTTCCTGGATCAATTTGTCCTTATCCTCCTTGGCGCTTACCACGTCGCTAAATGCCGATGCAACCTCCTTTGGCGGCTGGACAGTCTGAAGTTTAACCTCGATTATTCGAACGCCGCTTTCGTAACCGTCCACTATCTCCTGCAGGAGTGCGAGGATGTCGATTTCAACCTGGAGTTTTTCCTTGATGAGCACATCGTCAATCGGCCTCTGCCCGACAACCTGTCGCAGAGCTACCTCGGCAGCGTCTTTAATTGTGCCTTGCGGCCCTTCCAGACCGCGTACGTTAAACAGAAAGTCGGCGGGGTCCTTTATTTTGTACTGGACTATGATTTGCGCATCGATAATCTGCTCATCGCCGGTCAGCATAAGTGACTCTTCGGGGTGGAACTTGTACCTTGCCGGCTGACTTTGGCTGATGGTTTCAACTCCGATTTCCACTCGCCGGACTTGCTGTATCTTTGGCTTATCGACTCTTTCGACCGGGCTGGGCAAGCGGTAATGCGGGCCCGGCTCTGTTACCCTTACAACCTTGCCGAATCGGCGCACCACCCCCTGTTCACCGGGTCGTACGATATATATCCCCGACAAAAGCCATAGCGCCAATAGAAACGGGACCACCAATTTGAGCCAGAGTAGCGATTGTCCGGAAAGTCTGAATTTCCGCCTGTAATCATCCACCCATTGAGTTACCTGTTCCATCTTAAGTCCTTTCCAAAAAGCAGGCTTTCCTGCAATTGCTATCATGCAAAGTCGATTATAGGTCGGCCCCGGGCCGGGTCAAGAACATTAATTAAGATAAACTGCCACCATAAATATAAGAGATGGTCCTTTGCGCCAAGGGAAAAAATTGGAGGAAGCCTTTTGTTTTTGCTTTAACAATTATTAATTTCGGGGCCGCCATACTTAATTCCAGCCGATCTCTGCGTCCCAAAGCTCAGCAGTAATTCAGCCCACCCGCTGTCCTCTATCAAAACCTATCATGATTAAACACAATTCATTAAAATATGTGTCATCCTCCTTAATGTCCAGTTGTCCTGATTTTAATCTGTTTTAATAAAATCCTTCTGTTCTTTAAAAAATTACCGGGGCTTATACCAAAAAGTCAGCATAAGCCCCGAAATGACGCTATGTTGTCACCCGCATTATCACATTTTATGGCTGAGGTTCCGGATCTGGCTGAAACAACCGGATCCCGTCAATATACATCTTGCCGGAACCTCCGGGGGTTGTCGTATTGCCCTGGGTGCCTATACCAATCGCGATCCTGTCAACATCAGTCAGATCAATGCCCTGATCGGCAAAAGCCTGAAGCGGGATGATCCACTCGGTCCAGGTTACAATTTGTGTTGCCGCCGGATCATCATGATATACAACCACGGGATCGCCGGCCCGATTAGATAGTGACACATACAAACGCTCGGCATCGTTATTCAAAATGCCCCTGA
>CAZSOR010000005.1:40782-49127 GCA_964608395.1 uncultured Pirellulales bacterium | reverse complement strand
GAGCTGCGGATTATGACGTTCAATATCCGCTACGGCTCGGCCAATGACGGCGAGAACCATTGGAAGAACCGCAAAGAAATGGTCTGCGATGTTATCCGCGATCACCCCAGTGACGTGGTGGGTCTGCAGGAGGCTCTGCGTTTTCAGATAAATGCGATTCGCGAGGCTCATCCCGTATACGGCGAGATTGGCGTTGCTCGCGAGGACGGTAATAACGATGGCGAGTACTCCTCCGTTCTCTATCGCACGGACCGCTTCGGCGTGGGCGAGTCGGGGACGTTCTGGTTCTCCGATACGCCTGAGGTTGCCGGCTCGAACACCTGGGGCAACGCCTGTGTCCGTATCTGCTCCTGGGCCAGGCTCATCGAGACCAAAACGGGCAAAGCGTTCTATATCTTCAATCTCCACCTGGACCACGTCTCGCAGCCTTCCAGGGAGAAAAGTGCCGTCCTGCTGGCCGAACGCATTAAGAACCGAAGATATAAAGAACCATACGTGGTGACGGGCGATTTTAACGCCGGCGAGGACAATCCTGTGATAAAGTATCTCAAGGGCGATATCGCTGTCGAGGGCCCGGACGGGAATAAAGCGAAAACACTGGTTCCCATGGTCGATACGTTCCGCGTCCTGCATCCGGATGCTAAGGATGTAAAGAGTGCACACGCATTCAAGGGGATTCGGCAGGGCAATAAAATTGACTACGTGTTTGTGCCGTTGGGGACAAAAGTTCTCGAAGCACAGATTCTGTACGACAACACTGACGGGCGCTATCCTTCCGACCACTACCCGGTTGATGCCCGGTTTCTTCTGCTGGTAACCGGTGGCCGTTGAGCGTACTGAAGGCCGGCTGGATTGCGAAAACTTTTCAGCGGACCATCCGGAATTCGGTTTGTACCTCGAATAAGTTGCGATAGCTTGCCGGATGGTATAGCTTGAAATCGATCGCGCGGATGTATTCTTCGGGCCCGCAGTGGCGAACGTTGTCGATTAGCGAGGAAATCTGCTTCTGCGAGCGAAAGGCGCCGATCGCTTTGAGTTTGTTCTCAAGATACGATATGGGTGTTCGCATTCGCAGCGTAGGCGGTTCGGCAAAGTCGCAATAGACTGCATAAGTGTTGACGTAGGGCACTTTTTCCAGATGCTCGCCCAGCTCCGGCCAGATATTGCCAGCGGAATGGAACAAGCTGATTAGAAACTCGTCGTAAACGATACGATGGTCGGGATGCAGATCATTCCAGGTCGGCAGGAAACACTGCGTCGGCTTTATCATCCGGAGATGATGTGTGAAGGCATTCTGCAGGCCGATAAAGCCGCTGATGGCCACGGGATCGTCAGGATTTGCCGCACGCCGGCCGCGATGATTGCTGAGCTGACAATCCGGGAAGCCGAGCCAGATGATATTTTCCTTTGGCACGCCCAGGCTTTGGTAGCATTCGAAACTTTCATTGCGCCGGATCTCGGCGATGCTGTCCTTCTCATCGAGGCTGCAATAGCCCATGCTGCCGTCGGTGACGATGAGTATATGGATGGGGACCTTTTCCCGCTTAGCAAGCTGGATGAGAAGGCCCGCTCCCAGAACCGCATCGTCATCGTGTGGGCTTATCATAAGGAGCCGCTCTTTTTTACCTTGCCAGTGTCGCGAAACATCGGCGAGCTTCGATCCGGTTCTTCGTTCGTTTCCGACCAGTCTTACAAATTCAAAATTTTCTTGCATTCTTTTGTACTCACAGTTAGATTTGAAAGTTAGCCATACAAAACAGGGCAACAACTGACTATAAATTTCTTAAACAAGGATGTTACAAGAATGGATATTATAGGCAGCTTTAGGGAGAAAGCAAGAGGAAAAAATCTGTCGGTTGTTTTGCCGGAGGGCAGAGACGAGCGAATCATTAAGGCCGCGCGGATACTTAAGGACGAAGATATTGCCCGGCCTATTGTGCTCGGGAAACCCGAACAGCTCGAAGCTGCGAGAGAAAAAGCCGGCGTTTCTCTCGATGGTATAGAGATTATCAATCCGAAAGAAAGCGATAGGCTCGAATTTTATTCGGAAAGATACAGCGACCAGAGGGAAGGAATCTCAGTCGACGTGGCAAGACGCATCGTTGTCAAGCCGTTGTTCTATGGGGGCATGATGGTGGCGTGCGGCGATGCAGATACGGCCGTTGGCGGGGTTGCCAGCGCGACCACAACTCTGATTCAGGCGGGCGTCTTAACCGTCGGTTTGGTCCCCGGCATAAAAACTCCGTCCAGCTACTTTCTTATGGTGATTCCGAGCTTCCTTGGCGAAAAGGACAAGGCCTTTATTTATGCCGACTGTGCCGTCAATGTCGATCCGAGCGCCGAACAATTAGCGGATATCGCCCTGGCTTCTGCCGTAAGCGCGAGAAGACTCTTAGGCCAGGAGCCCCGGGTCGCTTTGCTGTCATTCTCCACAAAGGGCAGCGGTGCCGGTGCGAGTGTGGACAAAGTCAGGGAGGCTCTGCAAATAGCGAGGCAGCGTGAGCCCGGCCTGGCTATCGACGGCGAGTTTCAGGCCGACTCTGCAATCATTCCCAGAGTGGCCGCAAAGAAAGTCAAAGGTGAAAGTGCTGTTGCTGGAGAGGCCAATGTTATCATTTTTCCCGACCTGAACTCGGGAAACATCGCCTATAAGCTAACGCAGTATATGGCCGACGCCCAGGCCATCGGGCCGTTCCTGCAGGGATTTGCGAAACCCATCACGGACCTTTCGAGAGGTGCAACCGTAGATGACATCGTCGCGACCGTGATACTCACTTTAGGCCAATTGTTGGAGAGCACAGCACGGAAAATGAAAGTACTCGTTATCAACGCAGGAAGTTCATCGGTCAAGTATCACTTATACCGGATGCCGCAAGCGGAGATTCTCGCCGGAGGTTTCGTCGAGAGAATCGGAGAAGAAATCTCCGAACTTTCCCACTTTTATAACGGCAAAAGCCACACAGCGCCGGCAAAAATCGAAAGTGTCGAAGAGGCGATGGAACTGATACTTCAGACGCTTGCCGATGAAGAAGTAGGAGTTTTGCAGCAAATATCTGAGATCGATGCTGTCGGCCACAGGGTTGTTCACGGGGGCGAAGAATTTACCGGCTCCGTAGTCATCGACGAAAAGGTAATTGCTTCAATCGAAAAATTTGCGGACCTCGCTCCCCTGCACAATCCGCCGAACCTTGCAGGCATCCGGGCGGCCCAGCGTCATCTTCCGAATACGGAACAGGTCGCCTGTTTCGACACGGCGTTTCATGCTACGATTCCAAAAGTGGCCTATATGTATGCTCTTCCGTATGAGCTTTATGAAAAGTACGGCATTCGGAGATATGGCTTCCACGGAATCTCGCATAGGTATGTTGCCCGGCGTGCCGCCGCTATCATGGGCAGGGGAAAATACGATATCAATGCTATTACCTGTCATCTTGGGAACGGCTGCTCCATTACCGCCGTGAAAAATGGCAGGTCAATCGACACCTCGATGGGACTGACACCATTGGAAGGTGTGCCGATGGGAACGCGTTCGGGCGACCTTGACCCGGCGATTCTCTTTTATCTTGCGGATAAAGGTTACAGTGCGGAAGATTTAAAGAATCTCTGTAACACAAAAAGTGGCCTGCTCGGCATATCGTGTGTCTCGAATGATGTCAGGAATCTCGAAGAATTGGCGGCAAAAGGTCATGCCCTGGCGCAACTGGCCATCGACGTTTTTTGCTATCGAATCAAGAAGTATATCGGTGCGTATGCCGCCGTTCTGGATACCGTCGATGCGGTGGTCTTCACCGGCGGCATCGGGGAAAATGCTGTTTCACTGCGTGAGAAAATATGCAACGCTGCGACCCAGATAGGTGTGCAGCTCGACTACGCGGCGAACAAAATGGTAATCGCAAAGGAAGCTCAGGTAAGTACCAAAGACAGCCAGGTCAAAGTTTTTGTCATTCCCACAAACGAGCAGGCTGCCATAGCCAACGACACCTACGAACTCGCGAGGCGACATACGGCAAATTGCCTCGAAGAGGCAACGGCATCCGGACAGGGTAATCCTGAGTAGATGATTCATAGCTGCTTAAAACGGCTCTATCCTGTGGATTATTTCAACCTGCCCTGTTGTTTTGTGTGCCGTGCGAGAGCTGCGGCGCCGATAATGCCGGTGTCTTCTCCGAGGGTGGCGAAGCATATCTCGACCGTCTCTTTTTTTAATGTCCAGATATACTCGTCAAAGAAATCCTGTATTCGGTTCAGCAATGCATCGCCGGCGGCTATCATTCCCCCGGTAAAAATTATTCGCTTCGGCTCGGTTGTATGCAGCATGTTTATGCACGTAATCGCGAGGGCCTTTGCCGTTCCGTCGGTGATCTCTTTGGCCAGTTTGTCTCCGGCGGCTAAATGTTCGTAAATGTCCTTGCTGGTTATCTTGCCCTTTTCGTCAAGCACTTTTTTAAGGCTGGATTCGGCTCCTGCTTCAACTGCCTCGGTTGCCCTTCTTGCTGTCGAGTCGGCCGATGCGTACGCTTCGACACAACCTTTCTGGCCGCAGTTGCAGCTCCTGCCGTCCGGGTGTATGATCATGTGTCCCAATTCGGCGGCGTTTTCGTCGCACCCGTGCAGCAGTTCGCCGTCACTGACAATACCACCGCCGATTCCCGTGCCAAGCGTGAAGAAGACAATATCTTTGACGCCTTTACCGGCCCCTACGGTATACTCGCCCCAGCAGGCCACGTTTGCGTCGTTATCGAAGACAACCGGCGCCCCGAGCTTTTCGTTTAGCATTCGGCAGATAGGAACATTTTTGAATTTCGGCATGTTCGTGGAACGGATGATGATGCCCTCGCTGTATTTGGCCGGTCCGGGAGTTCCGATACCGATAGCGACAACGTCCTGCAGAGAAAGCCCGGCCTCGGCAATAAGTTCTTCGACGGTCTGGGCCATATTGTTAATGACAATCTCCGGCCCCATATCCGCGTTGGTGGTGATTGATGTTTTGCAGCTCAGGTTCAGCTCGGAATCAAACAAGCCGATCTTGATATTCGTTCCGCCCACGTCAATTCCAACATACGTTTCATTCATTTCTCGTTCCTTTTGATTCTTGGTTTATGTCTTGTCCGGGACCCGGTTGCCGGATTGCGGGACACTCAGTTTAATCCGGATAGCCGTCGGGGTGGCTGTTGTGCCATTGCCACGCAGTGGAGACCATTTCTTCCAACTGGGGTTTTTCAATTTTCCAGCCGAGTTCTTTCCTGGCCTTTGTGGCGTCGGCAGTCAATCTTGGCGGATCGCCGGGGCGACGGATTACTTCGGTTACCTTAAAATCCTTTCCTGAGACCTTTTTGACCGTTTCAATCACCTCTTTGACCGAATGACCCTTTTCGTTGCCCAGGTTGCAAATCAGCTCTCTTTCGGTTTGCAGCTTGTTAAGAGCCAGCAGATGCGCCCGGCACAAATCGTCTATATGGATATAATCGCGAATACATGTTCCATCTGGTGTATCGTAGTCGGCTCCGTAAATTTTTATATCGCCACGTTTTCCCATGGCGGCCTGGATGGTCAGCGGAATCAGATGGGATTCTGGCCGATGATCCTCGCCTATGGTGGCATTGTTGCCGGCGCCGCATGTGTTGAAATATCTAAGCGCGGCAAATACAAGTTTTCCCGTTTGGCTTTGGTAGTGGCACATCCTTTCGACCGCCAGTTTCGTTTGGCCGTAAGGATTGATTGGTTCGATTGGAGAATCCTCGGTAATCGGCATTTCTTCGGGGATGCCGTAAACGGCCGCCGTACTGCTGAAGACGAACTTCTCCACGCCGACGATTTCCATCGCTGAGAGCAAATTCTCCGTACAGGAGAGATTATTGCGATAGTATCTAAGCGGGACCTGAACGGATTCACCGACTTCGATAAATGCGGCGAAGTGCATGACCGCTTCTATGCTGTATTTTTCGAGCGTCTCGACGAGCAGCCGGCTGTCGGCTAAATCGCCTTCGACGAATTCCGCGTCTCCGATCGCCGATTTGTGGCCCTTGCTGAGATTGTCGAAGACGACCGGTTCGTGTCCCTCGGCCGCCAGCTTTGCCGTCATGTTGCTGCCTATGTACCCTGCTCCGCCGCAAACCAGCACTTTCATATTTGGTTCTCCGTCATTTGTAACTGGTGGTTCGATAGCCGTACGATTCCTGTTTCAATTCGCTTGAGAATCTCCGCTTCAAGCCGTGAGTCCCTGCCCAGGTCGATCCAGGCCATCTGTTGCTTCTGCTCGGGATTAAGTTTCAGTCTCTGCAATGATTGGCTGCTTTGCGAGAACATCCCATAGACCCTGGCGCTGCTGCTGACCTGGCGCTCGGGCAGCGACAGCCTTTGGACCTGCACGTTGCAGCCGATGCATAGCTGCTCATTTTGTTGGCTTATGTCTAATGTCACGGTCCTGCGGATAGTGTGAAGGTTTGCCGCAAGGGCATTGTCGGCCCCTACGTTGTCGCTGCGCCAGAATTCGAAGAATTGCGCCCCCGGCAGCGGCCTGGTTCGAATCAAGCCTCTGTCGGTATCGGCTTTATCGATTATAAAGTACATTCTGGCCAGCACGTCCTCGGCGACCTCCATCAAATCGGCCGTGCCGACGCCCTGGTCCCGCTTGACATAAAGAGTGTGGTCCTGCACCTTTACCCTTGGCGGAGTCGAATTCTGCTGCGCACAACCTGCCGCCATGAGCATGCACGTCATAAGTGTATACTTGCACAAGCGATATGTGCTGCTGCGTTCTTGTTTTTTTTCGTTCTTCTGCATTTGCTTATCCGTAAGCTTAGCCTACAATTGCACTGATGTCAATGAGGTACATTTGCCGGCCGTTGCCGGCGTGGGGCGAGTCGATGACGATGCTTCGGCCGTCGGGGCTGAAGCGCGGGTGCGTGTCGCAGCGACATTCGCCTTTATAGTCCGGCGACAGATAAAAATGCCCGAGCGGCACAGTTTTGCCGGTCGCTACGTTGTAAAGATAGACGTTCTGATTTCGCTCTTTGTCCGGATAGGCATCGTTTAGAATCCATTTATTGCCGGGCAGGTAGGTGCAGTGGCCGTTTCTTGTCATTATTCCTTTGCCGACGATTTCGACCCTGTCCGTCCCGTCCTCGTAAAGATAGAACGCGTCGCCGTGGGAGGGGTGCCACGCCCAGGCCAAAATATGCCCCGGATCGCGCCAGATGAAATGCGATGTTTTGCCGTGAGGATCGATGATGTGGATATCCGTTCCGTCGGAATTGGCGGTGAGCATTCGCGTGCCGAAACTACGCAGGCCCGTTGCCCGCCAGCGATGCAGAAAGATGAATCGAGAGCCGTCCGTATTAAACAGCAGGTGGTTGAAGTAGTGCTTGGCGTCCTTTGGATCGCCGGGGATTTGGCCGAATCCGGCTATGTCGGCGAGGGATATTATCAATTCCCGGCCGCCCGTATCAAGATCAACTCGAAAGATGCCGGAATCCTTCGGAGCCGCGGCGTCTTTGTGCGGGTCAGGCAGACCGGCATAGCCGTACCCGGGTCGCATGTCCTGAACCCGCCGGAAATCCGGCGCCACGGCGGTCCGGCCATCGTGGCTAACGGTATAAATCGGATACGGCAGAGTTCGCTTGCGGCCGCTGTGAACGTTAAGGATGTGGCATACGAACCGGCCATCCTGCCGGTCGTTGAAGATAATCTCGTCTTTCGAGCCGGGCCGCCACTGGAGCATACAGCCCTGCTGCCAGCACCAGGCGCTGCTTTGGCCGAGTTCCGTCCACCGGTCGCCGTTTTTGAGATCCACCATCCCGATTTTGATGATATCGTCGGCTTTGGGGCTGCGATGCTCGAAATCAACCTCCATCCCGAGCACATACCGGCCGATCGGATCGAATTGCAGTTTGTCGTAGTAGCTGAACCAGTGGAATTTTGGCCCCTGTGTGATAGCCCTGACCGGAGGCAGGCTCTGCAATTTCGACTTGCGATTTTCGATTTTCGATTCGGTTGAGCCACCCAACACCAAGCCGACCAGGCCCGGCAATCCGAGCGAACCAATGGCCGTACTTAGCATGAATTCTCGACGATTGAGTCCAATATTGTTCATATCGGATAATTCTATTGTTTAATACCTTGAATGCAAGCACCAAATGCCCACTGGGATAGTGCTATCTAAAGGATAGCCTGTTTTAATGCCGATGATGATATTATAGCGACTAAAGTGAGCTAAAGTGCCTAAAGTGAGCTAAAGCTACAAAGTTCATAAGCTTCTTACTAACTTTAGGCACTCTTAAAGGATTGAAACATAAAAATGCCCTCGATGCAGAGACAATCTGTTGGCGAAAAATTGCTGGCTTTAC
>CAZSOR010000005.1:13529-40682 GCA_964608395.1 uncultured Pirellulales bacterium | reverse complement strand
ATAAAAATGCCCTCGATGCAGAGACAATCTGTTGGCGAAAAATTGCTGGCTTTACCCCTCGGGCAACATGTCAAAAATTTCCTTAGTTACCTGACGGTCGAGGCCGGTCTGTCCGAGAATACCGTTCTGGCCTACGCACGCGACCTTAAAAGCTTTCTGGGGCACTGTACCAACGATATCAAGCACCTGTCGCAAATCAAACCGACAGTTATCCAGGAATATCTTCGAATCCTTACTCAGGACCAGAAAGGCGAAAGTTCTATTAAGCGGGCGCTTGTGGCTATCAGGATGTTCCTGCGATACGCCAAACTTATGGGTCTTATTGAAGATGACTTTACGGCAATTCTCGAAAGCCCGAAAATCTGGCAGAGATTGCCCAGCATTTGCAGTCAGCAGCAGGTTGTGAATCTGCTGAATGCCCCTAATCCCGACGAGCCGTTCTTTCTCCGCGACAAGGCGATGCTTGAATTGCTATATGCAACCGGAATAAGGGCAAGCGAGCTTGCAGGCCTGAGGATTCCGGACCTAAATCTTGATATCGGCTACCTTCGATGCCTCGGCAAAGGCAACAGAGAGCGTGTCGTCCCGGTCGGCAAAGTTGCCATCGAAGCGACGGTTGAGTACCTGGAGAAGCTCCGACCATGGCTGGCCAAGCCTTTTAGTGACAATTTTCTGCTGCTTTCCCGAACAGGCCGGCCTATGAGTCGTATTGAAGTTTGGAGATTGGTTAAGAAATATGCGATGCGGGCAGGGATGCCCAGAAATTTGACCGCGCATACGTTGAGGCACTGCTTCGCAACGCACCTTCTGGCAGGAGGAGCGGATCTTCGGAGCATCCAGGAGATGCTCGGGCACGTGGATATCGCGACGACGCAGATTTATACACACGTTGATCAGGAAAGGCTTAGAGAGATTCATAGAAAATTCCACCCAAGACCGTAGGTAAATTGTCTATTTTCTATTACTCACAATAAAATTGGTTGACTAAAAAAGTTTTCAATATTATTATATAATAACGAACGGACAGAAGCATCGCAAAACAGGAACCGGCAGTTTCTTAAAAGGCCATCTGAATGAGCGCAAAGCGTTTATATCTGGTTATATTGATGTTGGCGATAGGATTCCAGCAGGCCGGTATCGCCCAGGAAAAGCCGCCTGTACCCGCTCAAAGCACACCCGCAAACGCGAAACTCGATCCCCAGTTAAAAGTGAACAAGGATGCCTTGCTCAACGGATCTATAGACGCTGCAACTGTAATGTTATTCCACGACGATCCGAAAGCCCGGGAGATATTGCTTGATGCCCTGAAACAGAGTGAAAACAGCCCGGCGCGCATGGCGGTCTGTAAAGCGTTAATTCAGGCAAGGGCATCGAAAAAGACCATCAAGAATGATCAGGATTTCATCGAGCCACTACTCGGCGTCTTAGACACTGAAACTGATGCCGAAGCCCAATTGGCTGCCGAAGCAACCCTGATTTTTGAGTACGACAAAATAAGAGATTCGCTCGAAAAGATATTTACGGACTCGAAAAAACCGGTCAAAACGAAGATAAATGCCATACATGCATTGAAACTTCGGCTGGATATGAAGGCGACTATTAGACTGATTGAGCTGGTCGATGACCCGGATAGACAAGTATCCGATGAAGCGGAAAATGCCTTGCATTCTCTGGGTATACCGATAGGGGAAGATCCCCAAACTCGCAAACAAAATATAGATGCAATTAATCAGCAAGGTCAGGTGGTGTTCCTGCGGACTCAGTTGATTCGTCAGGATGCTCAGATGCGCAAGGAGAGAGCCGCATTGGACTTGTGGCAGCGGCGCTATAAATTGGAATTGGACAAGAGGTATGAAAGCATAAGCGAAGACGCGGCCAGGGGAGAATTCTTAGCTACGTATTTAGTCGATACGGAAACGGTTGTAAGATTATGGGCCCTGGATAAGGCTTATAAGTGGCGGGTCGCACCGGGTTCGAAGCTGCCCGAAAAACTTGGTCCCGTTTTAATCAAGCTGATTTCCGACGGGGACCGAGATGTCCGGCTGATAACCGCCGAACTGCTGGCTTTGAAACCGAAGTTGAATTCAGCTTCGGCACTGCTGGCACAACTCGGAGCCGAACAGGACGACCAGGTAAAAACAAAGCTATTAGAAGCGCTCGGTGGAGCGTGTTCCAACGCTATTTTGTCCAATCCTACAACCACAATCTCTCCTGAGATAAAAGAGATACGCAAGCAAACCCTGGAATGGGCTGCGAAATTTCTTTTTGAGAAGAATGCGGAAAAGGCCCGGAACGGTGCGGTAGTCATAAAAAAACTGCTCAAACGAGACGGATTAGAGCCAAAAGAGGTTGACAAATATCTTGTTTTGCTTTCGGAGAGATATAACAAACAAAAGGACAGTCCCGACGGGACTCTAAGGGGGGAATTGCTCAATGAAATGGCCGCTTTGTGCGTGCAGGATAGCACATGCAAAGACAATGCGGCCAAGCTTTTTGAAAAATTGTTTGTAGAAGCCTTACGCGATGAAGCGAATTTCGTTCGGGAGGCTGCCGTAGATGGACTTACCTATATTAACAAGACGAATGCACTAAAAAAACTAAGAAATGATTTTATTAATGATCCCAGTTTAATACTAAGAGAGAAAATTATTGCTCTGGCGAATGCAGTCGGCGGCAACGAAGACTTGAATTGGCTGGCGGAGAAAATCGGTTCAAACTCCGAAAGTGATCCGGCCTGGCAGGCAATGCTGAAAATATTCAAAGGCTCCGACGCCGGTGTCCTAAAGGAATGGATGGACAAGCTTACCTTACAAAGTAGCAAAGTTAAGTTATCTAACGACCAGAAAATCGATTTTCTTAAAATAGCAGAAGCTGCCAAGGGCAATAGCGACAACAAACCGGAGATACGTAAGAGATTAGCAGAACTGTATTATGAAACGGGTCAATTTGAACAAGCCGAAGTCTATTATAGCATTCTATATGAAATGGCCCAGACACCGGAAAGTAAAAAGGCGATTTTGCCGAACTTTTTGGATTCATGCTTGAGAGGGGCAAAGCCGGAGCGCATAGCCGAGTTGGTGAAGAATTGCCTGACACATGGAGACTTAGATCCTAACGGTATTGTTGTGAAGTCGATTGACAATTACTTAAGCAAACCACCGGTCGGAGCTGATCCGAATGAAGTTCTTAAAGTACTAACCGCTATAAAAGTTCCGCAAGGCAGACCACAATGGAACCAACAGCTTGCGAGTTGGACAGATCTCCTGGGCAAAGCTAAAGAGCCGGACAAACCAAATCAGCAGAGTAGTTAACCGGAAGTATTCACTTGTTTTTCAATGTTTTCTGCCTCGAATGAGGCCATCCGCTAAGTGTATATTAATACCAAATACGATTAAATTGTGCACTTATGTCATTTCGGCCGGAGGGCCACGGAGTGGCCTTCAAGCGGAGAAATCTGGTATACGAAACCAATCCATGTACAGTAACCAGATCTCTCGACTCCGCTGCGCTTCGCTCGAGATGACCCAGGCAAGCGCAGTTACTAATCAGAAATCGTATAACAGGTAAAGCGAGTCCGTACTGCCCTTGGATACGATTGAGTGGAAAATGAGCTGCGTAACTATAGATAAGTGCTTTGAATAGAAGATGATACCCGGCCGGATGGAAATAGATTTTTCGCATTTTTGTCCGTTCGTTTTTGTATGAAGATTTCGTGGATTCTCTTGTATGGCAGCATACCTTATAGCCGGCAAGGCTTGGGCTTAAAGTGTACCTGAAAGCTTTAGCGATAAATCGGCAGTTTTAGGGATTGACTGATTATATTAAGGCTGATTATAATCGTGTGATTTGTGAAGTTTGGAGGTTTTTTTATGATTAACAGTAAAATACTCGTAGTATCGTTAGCCATTTTCTGTGCTGTTGCTTTTCTCGCTGAAGATTTATGCTTAGGCGGCGTGGACGACGATGGTTGGAAAGCGTCTCCTGAATTAGTTGCTAAACTTACGAAAAGCCGTTCCGAGACCAATTATGACGAGCAGAAGGTCCCGGAATACACTTTGCCTAACCCGCTGGTGATGTCGGATGGGACGAAGGTGAGCGATGCCAGGGCCTGGCGCGACAATCGCCGGCCGGAGGTGCTCGAATTGTTCCGGACTCACGTTTATGGTCGCTCGCCTATCGAACGGCCACAGGATATGGCCTTCAAGGTTTTCGACCTTGAGCGGCGGGCGCTTGGCGGTCTGGCCACGCGTAAGCAAGTGGCAGTCAGCTTTACCGGCAAGCAGGATGGGCCGGGGATGGATATTCTGATATACTTGCCAAATGAAAGGAAAAAGCCCATTTCCACCTTTGTTATCTTGAATTTCGGCGGCAACCATACGATTCACGCTGATCCGGCTATCAAGCTGTCAGGCAGTTGGATGCGTCAGGGATCCGGAATCGTGAATAATCGTGCCTCGGCTGACTCCAGAGGCAAAGCCTCCTCGCGGTTTCCAGTCGAAGAAATTCTCAAGCGAGGCTACGGCCTGGCGACAATCTATTATGGGGATATCGACCCGGACTTTCACGATGGCTTTAAAAATGGTGTACACCCTGCCTTTGACAAACTTCAAGAAGGAAAAAGGGCGTCCGATGCATGGGGTTCTATCGGTGCCTGGGCGTGGGGTCTGAGCCGGGCCATGGACTATTTTGAGACCGACGCCAACATTAACCACAAGCGAGTAATTGTCCTCGGGCATTCGCGTCTGGGTAAGACGTCTCTTTGGGCCGGTGCTCGGGATCAGCGGTTCGCAATTGTGATTTCGAATGACTCCGGCTGCGGTGGGGCGGCTCTGAGCCGGCGGCGGTTCGGCGAAACCGTAGGGCGCATCAATACGAGCTTTCCGCACTGGTTCTGCGAGAATTTCAGGAAATACAACGGCAAAGAAGACGATCTGCCTGTCGATCAACACATGCTTATCGCATTGATCGCGCCGCGCCCGCTGTACGTAACCAGTGCAGACCAGGACTTGTGGGCCGATCCGCACGGTGAGTTTCTGTCTTGCAAGAATGCCGACCCCGTTTATCGTTTGCTGGGCCTTGACGGTTTGGGAGTTGACCGAATGCCCGGACTCGATAGACCTGTGCAAAAGGGCTCGATCGGCTACCACGTCCGTTCCGGCGGGCATGATCTGACCGATTATGACTGGCAGCAATTCATGAATTTTGCTGATGTGCATTTTGCGAAATCAGGCTGAAGCAAGAACTGAAGTTCTTTTTCTGTTCAATCCTGAGCAACTTCACCTGTTTGCCGTATTTGGAAGCTTTGTTATTTAGAATTTGTGTAAAAAGCAGCAATAATTCAAATATTTTTGTTTTTTTTAATTTTTTTCTATTTTTATGTTTGCACTTTTGCCGTCGTTAAGATATCTTACGTGGTTTATATTAACAATCTGTTGAAAATAATTAGTTTCTGCGCACTTTTTTCAGGCAAGTTGAGTAGAAATAAGGTATCTTGCTTTATATTTATCGGTTTTTGCCGGATATGAGGGTGGTATTTGACTCGGTTCACTACAGCAGTGTCGGTCGGTGAATTGGGTTTTGCTGCTGTAGCTCAGTGGTAGAGCGCGTCCTTGGTAAGGACGAGGTCATGGGTTCAAGCCCCATCAGCAGCTAAATGTAAGTGGTCAAGCCAAGTTAGCTTGTCCCGCATCAAAAGAACTTTAGCCGAAGTTTTTAGGTGTATGGGAATAAGTAGTCTTGGCTGTGAGTTAATTATAGAGTTTGAAAAGAAGTTTAAGAAACGAAATAATAGGGAGTATTAAGTACTAACCCAGCACATTGGAGGTTTATATTAAGATGGCTAAGGCGGTATTTGAGCGGACAAAACCACATATTAATATTGGTACGATTGGTCATATTGACCATGGTAAAACAACGTTGACGGCTGCAATAACAATGCGGCTGGCGCATAAGGCCGGTGGCGGTAACGTTAAAAAGTTTGAAGATATCGACAATGCACCGGAAGAAAAAGAGCGCGGCGTTACAATAAATACTGCGCACATAGAGTATGAGACGGCAAATCGCCATTACGCTCATGTCGATTGTCCGGGCCACGCCGACTACATCAAGAACATGATTACCGGAGCAGCCCAGATGGACGGGGCTATTTTGGTGGTGGCAGCCGGCGATGGTCCTATGCCCCAGACTCGCGAGCATATCCTTCTCGCCCGTCAGGTTAATGTGCCGTATATTGTGGTCTTTCTGAACAAGGTGGACCAGGTGGATGATCCGGAACTGATCGATTTGGTCGAACTCGAAACAAGAGACCTGTTGAACAAGTACGAATTCCCAGGCGACGATATTCCTATTATCAGGGGATCGGCTTTGGCGGCGATGGAAAGCGAAGGCAAAGATGATGAAGCCTGCAAGTGTATTGACGAATTAATGGCGTCGGTCGATGAGTATTTTCCGCTTCCTGAGCGTGATGTTGACAAGCCGTTTCTTATGCCGGTCGAGGATGTTTTCAGCATTAAAGGCCGTGGTACGGTCGGCACAGGCCGGGTTGAGCGAGGTATAGTCCATACAGGTGACGAGATCGAAATCGTTGGGCTTGCAAATGAAACACGCAAGACAGTCGTTACCGGGGTCGAGATGTTCAATAAGACGCTCAATGAAGGTCAGGCCGGCGATAACATTGGTTTGCTTTTAAGAGGTGTTGAAAAGAAGGATTTGGAACGTGGACAGGTCGTTGCGGCACCACGTAGTATTACGCCACATACAAGGTTTCATTCTGAAGTCTATGTTCTAACCAAAGAGGAAGGCGGTCGTCATACGCCGTTCTTCTCAGGATACAAGCCACAATTTTACTTCAGAACAACCGATATAACCGGTTCGGTTCATGCGTTAATGAGCAGGGACGGCAAGACTGCAGAGATGTGTATGCCTGGTGATAACATCGCGATGGACGTGGAGATTATAAATCCAATCGCTATGGAAGAAGGCCTTCGTTTTGCAATTCGTGAGGGCGGCCGGACAGTCGGGGCTGGTGTGGTAACGAAGATCATTGAATAAAAGATATCTGAATAACTATCTGGAATCTGTGTGCGTCAAAAAGGGTGCTAAAACCAGCCAAACGTATTCAGGCGAGTATCTCATTGGTAACCAGATAAATTTTGAGTAATTAGCCCTGCTTGGTTGGGACGAATCTTATGGCTAAAAAGAAGAGCAAAAGGGAGTATGTCTGGCTTGAATGTAGCGAGTGCAGCAACAGAAACTATCGCACAAGTGTTAGTGTAGCAGAAGGTACGCCCAAAATTAAACTTAAAAAATTCTGCAAAAATGAACGTAAGCATACTGTTCACAAGATACGACGCAAGTAATCGAATACTGACGAGTACATATTTTGGCGTTTAAGCAATTGCAGATAAGCAACAAAAAATAACAAATGGTCAATTGAATAGGCCAGTAGCTCAATTGGCAGAGCGTCGGTCTCCAAAACCGAAGGTTGGGGGTTCGATTCCCTCCTGGCCTGTTTTGAAGAATTAGACGAGAGACTGGTAAATTCGCTTCTGTTAGTGATATGAGGTCGAGATGGTTTTTGACATTTACAAACGTGGTCAGGGCAAATATACAAGGCTGTGTAGTGCTTTTGGTATAGCGATAATTGCAGGATTGGGTTGTTTGCAGCTTTATAAAAAATTGCAGGCGGGCGACCTGGGATTATGGGCCGAGACTATGGTGCCTGCCGGTTTGTTTATTATCCTGGCCCTTTTGATTTTCTGGTTGGTTAATAAACCGTCACTTGCTGATTTTTTAATAGCCGCTGAAGGCGAAATGAAAAAGGTTAGCTGGTCGAGCAGGCAGGAAATAGCTATATCGACGTTAATAGTTATTGTGGTTGTCATTGGGATGGCAGTACTCCTTGGAACTACAGATATTGGTTTTAGGACGTTATTTACGTGGCTTCTGAGCTAAATCGTATCTCGAAAGGGATATAATATAAGGTGTTAATATGCAGTGGTACGTTTTGCGAGTTGCGTCAAATAAGGAAGTGCAAGTCAAAGAATCGCTTACCCAGAAGGTTACAAAGGATGGCTTGACGGATATTATTGGAAGGATAGAGGTTCCTATTGACAGGATTAAACGTATCCGTGGCAGTAAACAGATGGTCCAGACAAAACCCAAGTATCGCGGCTATGTTTTTATGGAAATGGAGTCGACAGAGGATGGCAGGGTGCCGGAAAAAGCATGGTTCATGATCAAGGGGACGTCTGGCGTTGGAGATTTTATTGGCACGGAGGGATTTCCAACTGCGATGCGAGATACGGAGGTAGCAAAGATGCTTGATGAGGCTGAAAAGCCTGAAGCAGCACCAAGCATCAGAGTCGAGTTTAAGAAGGGTGATATGATTAAGATTAGAGAAGGAGCGTTTGAAAACTTTGAAGGCGTTGTCGATTCGATCGATCCTGAGCGAGGGATTGTTAAGGTAATTGTTTCGATTTTCGGCCGAAGTACGCCGCTGGACATTGAGTATTGGCAGATTGAGAAAGCGTGATTCATAGCTCAGTCCTCAATAAATAGAGCAAGAGATACGAGATTATGGCGAAAGCAATAAAAGTAAAGATTAAATTGCAGGCAAAGGGCGGACAGGCAACTCCAGCCCCCCCGGTAGGTCCTGCATTAGGTCAACACGGGGTAAATATAGGTCAGTTCGTTTCGCAATTTAACGAGCGGACGAAAAGCCTGAACGGAACAGTCGTACCGGTCGTGATAAGCGTCTTTGCAGACAAAAGTTTCACTTTTGAAGTCAAGAGCCCCCCGGCGGCGGTATTGCTGAAACAGGCAGCCGAAATCGCAAAGGGCAGCGGCATCCCAAATAAGGAGAAGGTCGGAAAAGTCAGCGCCGAGCAAGTGCGAAAAATCGCCGAGACCAAGTTCAAGGATTTAAACGCATACGACCTGGATCAGGCGGAAAAAATTATAAGAGGTACCGCCCGAAGTATGGGCGTGGAGATAATTGATTAGTTAAGAACTTGTACATGATACGAGATATGAACTATGCGAGTTAGAAGCAAAAGATACGAGCAAGAATCGAAGCAACTAAACAAAGAGGCTATAAGCTTAACCCAAGCCGTCGAAAAGGTCAAGTCGTTTAAGTCTGTGAAATTTGACCAGAGCGTTGAATGCGTGCTGAATTTAGGCATTGATCCGAAGCAGGCCGACCAGTTGATCCGAGGCTCAATATCCCTGCCTAACGGGATAGGTAAGCAGAAAAAGGTCATCGCTTTCTGTGAGGGAGAGGATATCGAGGCGGCTCGAAATGCCGGTGCTATTGAAGCAGGCTGTGACGAGCTGGTAAAAAAAGTCACGGATGGCTGGATGGACTTCGATGTGGCTATCGCTTCGCCAAAAGTAATGGGTAAAGTAGGCAAGCTCGGCCGTGTGCTCGGACCACAGGGAAAGATGCCATCGCCTAAAAACGGCACTATAACTATGGATGTTGCGACCGCAGTGGCAGAATTCGCAGCAGGCAAGGTCGAGTTTAGAAATGATCCCGGCGGTAATGTCCACGTAGTAATTGGAAAACAAAGCTTCGAGACAGAAAAACTGGCAGAAAATTTCGAGGCGTTTGTTTCACATATAAAGAAGATCAAACCAGCCGCGGCCAAAGGTACATACATCAAAAAAATATGTATATCTGCGACAATGAGCCCCGGCATAACAGTTGATTACTAATTATTAATTACTGATTATTGAGTTATCGATAACATGGCAATAAATGCGGGATATGAAAAATGAGCAAATACGTAAAAGAGTTACTGCAGTCAGAGCTGGAAAATAAAATTGTCAATGAGAACATCAAAGATTTTTTGATTATCAACACTAAAGGCGTGGGGGGAGTTGACAATAATGTAATGCGAGGCGAGCTTAAAGAAAAAAACATTGGATTATCAGTAGTAAAGAACTCGCTGTTTAAAAAAGCATTGTGCAATCAAAAGATGGAACATGCGGCAATACTTTTTAGCGGCCCCTGTGCTATTGCCTACGGTGGTGATAGTATCGTTGATGTTGCGAAAGAGATGGTCGGATGGGCCAAAAAGGTTCCGGTAATGGAGATTAAGGGAGCTTTTCTCGACGGCTCAGCTTTAGACGCTAAAGCAGCAGAGGAACTTTCAAAGATGCCGACGCGAGTGGAATTACTGGGTGAAATTGTTAGCTTGTCACAGTCGGTTGCGGGCAGATTAGCCGGAATCATCGGTGCTCCTGCGGGAATTATTGCAGGTTGTGTAGAGACGATCGCAAAAGGGGGCGAGAAACAGGCGGCGTAAAACGAAATACGAAATTGCCTGTGTGGCTGTCCCTGTTTTTAGAAGGGGTTAAACGAAACGGCGTAGTTTCGGCTACCACCGGGCATTAGAGATATAGGAGTTCATAGAAATGGCAGAAGAACAAGCGAAAGAAACGACAGAAAAGAAAGAAGCAAAAGAAGCAAAAGAAGAAAAACCTGCTAAAGAGACAAAAAAAGCGAATGATGAGCAGGGGAAAAAATGGAGCAGCGACATTAAGAAGATTGGCGATAAAATAGTCGATCTGACATTGATGCAAGCGAAGGAGTTAGGCGACTATCTCAAGGAAGAATACGGTATCGAGCCTGCTGCCGGTGCCGCCGTTATGATGGCGGGGCCTGCTGCGCAAGGCCAGGCCGAGGAAAAAGAGGAGAAAACCAGTTTTGACGTAATCCTCAAAGAATTCGGCGATAAGAAGATTCAGGTTATCAAGGAGGTAAGGGCATTGACTGGATTGGGATTGAAAGAAGCCAAGGATCTTGTGGATAATGCTCCCAAGCCGGTTAAGGAGGGCCTGAGCAAGGAAGATGCTGAAGCCGCTCAACAGAAGCTCGAAGCTGTAGGTGCGGTTGTCGAGGTAGTGTAAATAGGAGCAGGACTATGCGCCTGCCCTTGTGGGATGCTGAAGTTTGGGCCGTCAGGTAAAGTTACTCCTTCGGGGCGTTTGGGGCATTTAATGCTGGAGATTAGTAATGCGTGAGATTATTGCAGGCCAAATCACTCGTAGTTTTGGCAAAATACGCGACGCCGTTGAGATTCCGGATTTAGTGGCAATACAGAGAAGCAGTTACGATCGCTTTTTGCAAAGAGGCGTGGCACCAACGAAAAGAAAGTCTGTCGGACTCGAAGCCATTTTCCAGGAGACGTTTCCTATCGAAAGCTATGATAAGAAAATGCTTTTGGAATACCTCTACTACGAGCTGGAAAAGCCGCATTATACACCTATGCAGTGCCGGCAGTTACGGCTGACCTACGGCTACCCGCTGAAAATCTGGTGCAGATTGCGCAGCAAGGAAGGCGAAGATTTGGCTGAGCAGGCAATGTATCTTGGTGAAATGCCGGTTATGATAGGCGGTGGTGAGTTCATTGTCAATGGGGCGGTGCGCGTCATTGTAAGCCAACTGCATCGAAGTCCAGGCGTTGATTTTCTTATCGAGAGCAAGGAAGGCGATAGGGTGCTGCATGGCGGTAGAGTCATACCGGAAAGAGGTAGCTGGATAGAGATAGGTGTTTCAAACAAAGACACTTTGGTTGTCAGAATTGACCAGTCCAGCAAGATACCGGCAACAATTTTTCTACGAGCTATGGATCCTGCCTATAGTACAACAGAACAAATCCTGCGCTTATTTTATCCAACGAAAACGGTGCCGATTACTAAACTTACGCCGACGATGTGGGCTGTCGAACCGATCGTGGACAAAGAATCCGGTGAAATCATAGTCAAAGCCGGTGCACAAATCAGCGATAAGGTTTCTTTAATACAAGCAGCATATGCGGCGCCCAAAGCGAAAAGTTCCAAGAAACAAACAAAAGCTAAAAAGTCGAAAGAGTCAATTACTATAGAAGTGATTGAGAAAGCTCGAGATACTCTCATCTTAAACACCCTTGCTGAGGATGATTGCCAAAGCCACGAAAATGCGCTGTTGAGGTTTTATATGAGATTGAGACCCGGCAATCCGCCCAATAAAGAGAAGGCGAAAACCTTCTTTGCAGAGAAATTCTTTGATTCGAACCGCTACCGTCTCGGGAAAGTTGGCAGGTTCAGGATAAATCGTAAGTTTAACCAGAACATCGACGAAAATGAGATGACGCTTCGGCCTGAAGACTTCCTCAATACAATGAAGTACATAACGGGTTTGCGCAACAATGAAGGCCATGTTGACGACATCGACCATCTGGGCAACAGAAGGTTGCGTACGATAGACGAGCTTGCTGCTGATGAAATCAGAAAGGGGCTGCTTAAGCTGCGCAGGACCGTGCAGGAACGGATGAGTATGAAAAGAGACGTTGAACAGACCTTGCGTATCGCAGATTTGGTGAATTCCAAGAGCGTCTCGAGCAGTATCAACTATTTCTTCGGTCGTGGCGAGTTGAGCCAGGTTGTTGACCAAACTAATGCCTTGAGCCAATTGACTCACGAGAGACGTCTATCCGCTCTTGGACCGGGCGGACTCAATAGAAGGCGGGCAGGCTTTGAAGTTCGTGACGTTCATATCAGCCATTACGGCAGAATTTGTCCGATTGAAACTCCCGAGGGCACGAATATCGGCCTTATTGCTTCGTTGGCGGTATTCTCTTCGATAGACGAGTATGGATTTCTGCTTACTCCATATACAAAAGTCAAGAACGGCAAGGTCACTGACAAGGTCGAATACCTACGTGCCGATCAGGAAATGAAAGCAATATTTGCACCCCCGAGCGTCGTTGACCGCCAGACCAACAAAATCAACAAAGGTTTTGTCCTTGCAAGAAAGAGTGGTGAATTAGCAGAAGTCTACAGCGACGAAGTTGACTACGTTGATATATCACCCAAGCAAATTGTTGGGATTTCAGCTTCACTTATTCCGTTTCTGGAGCATGACGACGCGAACAGGGCCTTGATGGGTTCGAACATGCAGCGACAGGCAGTTCCGTTGCTAAGGACAGAACCTCCTTTGGTCGGCACCGGTATGGAAGCAATTGTTGGCCAGAACTCAAGCATGGTCGTCCATGCCACAAACAGCGGCGTAGTTACCAATGTCGACGCAACCAATATAGTCATTAACCATACAGATGAATACAATCTCGCTAAGTTTATTGGATTAAATGAAAGAACATGTCTTAATCAAAAGCCCATAATTCAGCTTGGTGAGAAGGTTAAGGCAGGCCAGGTCATAGCGGACGGTGGGGGTACCGCCGATGGCGTTCTGGCTTTAGGTAAAAATGTTCTTGTTGGGTTTGTCTCTTTTGACGGCTTCAACTTTGAGGACGCTATTATCATCAGCGAGAAACTCTGCAAGGATGACAGTTTTACGAGCATCCACATCGACGAATTTACAGCCGAAGTACGTGAAACTCGCCTTGGCAAGGAAGAGTTTACCTGCGATATTCCCAATGTTAGTGAAAGAGCCCTGCGTAATCTTGATGAACACGGAGTGGTATGTGAAGGAACAAGGGTCTCTTCCGGCGATATTCTGGTAGGCAAGGTGGTTCCGAAGAGCAAAACGGAACTGACGCCTGAGGAAAAACTGCTGCACGCCATATTCGGCAGAGCCGGCGAAGATGTCAAAAATGACTCGCTTGAACTGCCCACTGGATATGAAGGAGTAGTAATAAAAACGGAGCGATTCAATAGGCGTGGTGCCGGCACGGAAGAACAGAAGAAAGAACTGGCAGTCCAGATAAAAGAATATGAAAAGCAAATGAAGGCCAAGGAATGTGTCATATTTAGGCAAATGATTGATGCTGTCCACAAGAAGTTCGACGTCAATATCGTCGATCCGTCCACACGTCAGAAAGTCGGCGCAAGTGCCGATGATGAGGTTATTTATGAACAGATAGAAAGCTTTAATATCAAGTGGATCAAACCTGCATCGCTTCGGGACAATGTGCAAAAAATAGTGGATAGATACTGGGCCAAGATTTCTGAAATTCAGGAAGAAAGGTCTCACAGGATTGAAACTCTGAAACACGGCGATGAGTTGCCCAGCGGTGTTTTGCAGATGGTAAAAATCTACGTCGCAATCAAAAGATCATTGTCTATTGGCGATAAAATGGCTGGACGCCACGGCAACAAAGGTGTTATCGCCAAAATTATGCCCGAGGAGGATATGCCGTTTCTCGAAGATGGTACGCCTCTTGAAATATTATTGAATCCTCTCGGCGTCCCGAGCCGAATGAATGTAGGCCAGATTCTCGAAACACATCTCGGCTGGGTGGCGAAGGTGCTGGGCTTCAATGCTATTACACCAGTATTCGACGGCGCTAATGAAGAGGATGTCCAACAATTAACGGCAGAATCGAACGAGCTCATGAGTAAACGAAAGGTCGAGCTCGAAGAGCAAAAACAGGTGCCGCCGTCTGGTGAGTTATTTGTTAATGTCCCAAATACTTTGAAGATTCAATTGTATGATGGCAGAACGGGTGAGCCATTTGATCAAAGAGCAACTATCGGATACATCTATATGATGAAACTGCATCATCTTGTCGATGACAAGATTCACGCACGGGCAACCGGGCCGTATAGCCTGATTACACAGCAGCCGTTAGGCGGTAAAGCCAGAACCGGCGGGCAAAGATTCGGCGAAATGGAAGTGTGGGCACTGGAAGGATACGGGGCTGCTTATACGCTGCAGGAGATGCTCACAGTAAAAAGCGATGATGTTGAGGGACGAACGAAAATTTACGAATCAATGGTCAAAGGACAAAACACTCTTGAAGCTGGTACACCATTATCCTTCGACGTATTGTGCAATGAGTTAAGAGGATTGGGATTAAACATTCAGCTTGAGAAGAAACGGCTTGGAAACGCCACTCTGTGAGAATGATCCTTAGATTATAGAATTACAACATACCGATTGTAAGGGGCCTTAAATGTTAGGAAGTATTTACGATCGAATTAATGATTACGGTTCCGTCACGATTTCGTTGGCTGGTCCTAATGATATTCGTAGCTGGTCTTTCGGTGAAGTACGAAAGCCTGAGACCATTAATTACCGTACTTATCGGCCGGAGAAAGATGGTCTGTTCTGTGAGCGAATATTCGGACCCGAACGTGACTGGGAATGTGCATGCGGAAAATACAAAGGAACAAAGTTTAAAGGAATAATTTGCGACCGATGTGGCGTGAAAGTTACACATAGTCGAGTGCGAAGAAAACGAATGGGGCATATCAATCTCGCCGCTCCGGTTGTGCATATATGGTTTTTCAAAGCCATACCTAATCGGCTGGGCAACCTTTTGGCTATGAAAAGCGCTGACCTCGAGAAAATTATATATTTTCAGGAATATGTCGTTACTGATCCTGGACAAACACCATTGAAAATCGGACAACTATTCACCGAAGAAGATTACAAGGATGCTACGAATAAATATGGAAAAGCATTCAAAGCAGCAATGGGAGCCGAAGCCATTAGAGCACTGCTTGAAAACCTCGAACTCGAGGAAGTCGGCAACCAGCTTATGCAGGCGATTACAAAGACAAACAGCAAGCAGAAGATTAGCGATCTCACAAAACGGCTTAAGATTATTAACCAGATCAAAAACAGCAAAAACAAACCTTACTGGATGGTAATGGAAGTAATTCCTGTTATTCCACCGGATTTAAGGCCTCTTGTCCTGCTCGAGAGAGACAATTTTGCTACTAGTGATCTGAACGATCTCTACAGGAGAATTATCAATCGAAATAACCGCTTGAAGAAGCTCATGGATCTCAATGCCCCCGAAGTGATTATACGCAATGAGAAGCGGATGCTTCAGCAGGCTGTAGATTCACTGATGGACAACGGACGCTGTCGCAGGTCAGTTTTGGGTAGTAATAACCGGCCACTTAAGTCATTAACCGATATGATTAAGGGCAAACAGGGCCGATTTCGAGAGAATCTGCTTGGCAAACGCGTAGACTACTCAGCTCGGTCAGTAATTGTTGTAGGTCCTGATCTTAAACTCTATCAATGTGGTCTTCCGAAAAAAATAGCTCTGGAGCTGTATCAACCGTTCATTATTCGCAAGTTGAAACAACACGGATTGGCCGATACGATTAAAAGTGCCAAGAGAATGATAGAGCGGCGTGATGAGCAGGTCTGGGACATCCTGGAAGAAGTCATTCATCAGCACCCTGTCCTGTTAAACCGCGCTCCCACGCTCCATCGAATGGGTGTTCAGGCCTTTGAGCCGGTGCTCGTTGAAGGCAATGCTATTATGCTTCACCCGTTAGCTTGCAGGGGTTTCAATGCTGACTTCGACGGCGACCAGATGGCTGTGCATTTGCCGTTAAGTGTCGAAGCGCAGGCGGAAACTTATATCTTGATGATGACGACCGCCAACATTTTTTCACCGGCTAACGGCTCTCCGATGGTCGGACCGTCTCAAGATATGGTGATGGGCAATTATTATTTAACCTATTTGGAAACTCGTGATGCACTGAAAACTGAAGAGCTGAGAGTCTTTCGAGATACATTTGCAGCAATAATGGCTCTTGAAACGGGCAAAATCGATTTGCACACAAAGATAAGAGTCAGGCTCGATAATAATAGGATCATTAACGTTTCAGAACAAGTTCAAAATACGAAGATTGTTGAAACGACAGTTGGCCGGTGCATATTCAACGACATGCTTCCTGCGGGAATGCCATTTTACAATGTGACAATGTCTCAGAAAATGCTCAGCCGAGTAATTAGTAACTGTTTCGAATTCACAGGCTCAGCCGAAACAATAGACCTGCTTGATAGAATAAAGAATTTAGGCTTCAAGTATGCCACGCTGGCAGGCTTGAGTTTTGGGATAACGGACCTGAAGATTCCTGCAAGGAAGGCCGAGATTATTGAGGAAACCGAGAAGAAGGTCAGCAAAATCCGCAAGAATTACAACGATGGTGTTTTGACCGAGGGTGAAAGATATAATCAGGTCATTGACGCCTGGACAAATGCCCGAGTTGAGGTAACCAACGAGATGATGCAGGGCTTCAAAAAAGATGTTAAAGCGGATGGCACGCCTTACTTGAATCCGATATACCTTATGAGCGATTCCGGAGCAAGAGGAAGTGTTGACCAGATTCAGCAGCTTGCGGGAATGAGAGCGCTAATGGCCAAGCCCAGCGGAGAGATTATTGAGACACCCATTAAATCAAACTTCCGCGAGGGTTTAACTGTGCTTGAGTACTTCAGCTCCACACACGGAGCGCGTAAAGGACTGGCTGACACTGCTTTAAAGACAGCTAATTCCGGCTATCTCACGCGCAAACTTATCGATGTGGCACAAAATCTAATTGTCATAGAACGCGACTGCCAGACCTTGCAGGGGATTACTAAAGGGACAGTCAGTAAAGGGGAACAAATTGATATTCCTCTTTCCCAGCTTATTATCGGCAGAACAGCCAGAGACAATATTCGCAATCCGATAACAGACGAAATGATTGTGCATGAAAATGAGGTAATAACTCACGAAGCGGCAGCAAAAATCGAGGCTTTAGGCCTTGATGCCATCAGGGTTAGAAGTGCGCTGACCTGTGACAGTCCGTTTGGAGTCTGTGCGAAGTGTTACGGTTTGGATATGAGTACCGGGAAATTAGTCGAACAAGGCTCAGCTGTGGGTATTGTTGCGGCACAATCCATCGGAGAACCGGGAACACAATTGACATTAAGGACATTCCATACCGGAGGAGTCGCCGAAAGAGCTATTCTTGAAAGAGAACAAAAAGCCACACATGCAGGAAAGGTTCAGTATCGCGACATAAATGCGGTTGAAATCGAGCAAGAAGAGGGCAAAGTAGCGACAGTGGCGCTTAAGCGAAATGGTGAAATAGCTATTATGGACGCAAAAGACCGAGAGCTTGACAGGTTTAAAGTGCCATATGGGGCTACTGTTTTGGTTAATGACGGCCGGAAAGTTAAGATTGGGGTCTCTCTATTTAAGTGGGACCCGCACCGGACGCCCATTTTGGCGGAAGTAGCCGGTCTTATACGATTCGTTGATATCATCGAAGGCGAGACCATTGGAATTGAAGAAGAGCGAAAAGGGCAAGCCGGCAAGCCGGTAGTAATCGAGCATAAGGGTGACAAGCATCCTCAAACTATCATAGAGGATTCCGACGGGAAAATACTCGATGTTCACTATTTGCCTGCAGGAGCAAGAATTGAAGTTCTCGAAGGCGAGCAGGTTCAGGCCGGACAATTGCTTGCACATCAGCCCAGAGCCAGCGGAGGCACGCAGGATATCACGGGAGGTCTGCCCAGAGTTACCGAGGTGTTTGAAGCACGCAAACCCAAAGATCCTGCCGCTATGGCTGAGATCAGCGGGCGGGTCGAGCTGCGAAGTGATAAGCGCAAGGGCAAAATGACGATTACAATCAGAAGTGAATCCGGTATGGAAAAAGAGCACCACGTCCCGCGGGACAGGCATCTGAACGTCCACACGGGGGATTTTGCCGAAGCCGGTGACGCCCTGACGGATGGCCCGTTGGTGCCGCACGATATTCTGCGAATTAAGGGCGAAGAAGCGCTGCAAAGATATTTAACGATAGAAATTCAAAATGTCTATCGTTCACAGAATGTCAACATCAACGATAAACATATTGAGATAATTTGTTCTCAGATGATGCGAAAAGTCGAGATTGAGACTGTTGGTGACAGCGCATTTTTGCCGGGCGAGGTCGTTGATAAATTCGTATTCAGAAAAGAGAATGATAAATTAACAACTAGCATCAGGATTACCGATGTTGGAGATGCGACTGATTTACAGGTCGACCAAATTGTCGACAAGAAAGAGTTGGCAAGTATCAACGAAAAGGTCGAAAGTATTGGTGGCAAAGGAGCCATAGGTCAAAAGGCAAAACCTGCAACTGCCAATACATTGCTATTGGGTATTACGAAGGCTTCGCTGTGGTCGGAGAGTTTTATCGCCGCAGCCAGCTTCCAGGAAACAACTAAGGTTCTGACTGAGGCTTCTTTAGCCGGTAAAACAGATGAACTACACGGCCTCAAGGAAAACGTAATACTCGGTCATCTTATACCGGCCGGTACGGCTTTCAAACCACATTTGGACATAAAGGTCAAGCACCTTGTTGAAGCTCCGCTGCCGAAGGAATTTGAAGAGGTCGAGGAAATCAAGGAAGCCAAAGAGGCTGAGGCAAAGGCAGATGCTGCTGTCAGAGAAGCCCTGGGAATCAATTGATTCAAAATCAATCAGCAGCTTTAAGAGTTTGAACATCCAACGGTTTTCCATTAGCCCGTTTGATACTGTTGTTTGCTCGGTATTTCCTCTAAGCATCCTGAAGCTTGTTTGGCTTGTTGATTCTGTGTTGGAATTGCTTATTGGTGGCTTTTAACTCTTCAGTTTGCTGGTGTTTGCTTTGCGAAATTTCTGATTCTGAGGTCCAAAAGGCTTATTTATTGGATTATTAGCAAAAATTTTGTATTAGAAGCATAAAATCTCTTGGATTTTGCGCAGCTTATATTACAATAATGAGCTGTTTTATCTATGACCAAAGAGAATACTTTATAATTAGAATCAGGAATTACGAAAATTATGCCAACTATAAATCAGTTAGTTAGGCGACCTCGGTCGAAATCGAAGGGCCACAAGCGAGTATCTGATATCAGCGGTTCGCCGCAAAAGCGGGGAGTGTGTCTGATCGTAAGGACTCAGACGCCGAAGAAACCGAATTCGGCCTTACGGAAAATCGCCCGTGTGAGACTGACCAATGGCAAAGAGGTTACAGCTTACATCCCGGGCATTGACCACAACCTTCAGGAGCACAGCACCGTGATTATTCGCGGAGGCCGGGTCAGAGACCTGCCGGGTGTCCGATACCATATTGTCCGTGGTGTCCTCGACTGTGCCGGGGTGGCTGATCGTAAACAGGGCAGAAGTAAATATGGTGCGAAGAAAGCAAAATGAATTGGTAATAGACTGATCGGTTAGATTGGTGAATTATAGCCGGTTACTCATAGCCAAATTGAGGAAGATAATGTCTAAAAAGTTTACCGCTTCAAGTCAACAATTAAAGCCGGATCCGAAGTTTAACAGCAAATTGGTTTCGAAATTCATAAACTGTCTGATGTTGGGCGGCAAAAAAAGCACTGCACAGATGGTCTTTTATGATGCTATGGATATTATAAGCGAGAAGGTCAAGGACGCCGGTGCTCTTGAGGTGTTCGAAAAGGCCATCAACAATGTTAAACCGTTGATTGAGGTTCGCAGCAAACGTGTTGGGGGAGCCAGTTATCAGGTGCCAATGCAGGTAAATTCCAAGCGCCAACAATCACTTGCCTTCAGATGGATTTTAGCCTCAGCCAGGTCTAAGAAGGGCAAACCAATGGGCACGCGTTTGGCCTCCGAATTATTAGATGCCTATAACGAAAGCGGTGGCGCGATGACCACACGAGAGAACATCCATAGAATGGCTGAGGCGAATAAGGCGTTTGCTCACTTTGCCTGGTAAATATTGTCGTTTATAACTGCCACGGTGTTTTTCTGTGAATAACCGTGGCAGTTTTCTTATATCGTATTGCAGCGTGTATATTGCCGTATAGGGCAAGACCCTTGTACGTAACAAGGCAACTGCATGGGATTGCCCTTTCTCTAAGACATGAGAAAAGCAAAATGTCGAGCGCTCTGGAAAAACTACGCAATATCGGAATCATGGCTCATATTGACGCCGGCAAAACAACGGTAACCGAGCGTATACTTTACTATGCTGGCAAAACGTACAAAATGGGTGAAGTACATAACGGCACTGCGGTTATGGATTTTATGGAGGAGGAACAAAAAAGAGGTATTACTATCACATCGGCGGCGACGAAATGTCCCTGGAAGGATTTTGAAATCAACCTTATCGATACGCCGGGACATATTGATTTTACCGCCGAGGTCGAAAGGTCGTTGCGTGTTCTTGATGGCGCAGTAGCGGTGTTTGACGGTAGCGAGGGTGTGCAGGCACAGAGCGAGACTGTCTGGAGACAGGGGCAAAAATACGACCTGCCTTGCCTTTGCTTTGTGAATAAGATGGACAAAATTGGCGCCGACTTTGAGATGACTATTGATAGTATTCGGGATAAGCTCCTTGTAAATCCGATTCTATTGCAGATCCCTATAGGGGCCGAGGATTCCTTTGCCGGGATCATAGACCTTATAAAGATGCAGGCGGTTTTTTATCAGACCGAAAAAATGGGCGCGACTTTTACGGAAACTGAAATTCCCGCTGAATTGAAACAAGCTGCCCAGCAGCAAAGAAACCATATGATTGAGCTTGCGGCGGAGCATGACAGCGAATTGATGGAAAGCTTTGTTCACGATAAGCCCAGTGATATTGAAACAATCACCAGAGCAATTAGAAAAGGGACCATTAGCAACAAGCTTCATCCGGTATTTGTTGGCTCTGCTCTGAAATATATCGGCGTGCAAAGGCTTCTTGATGGTGTCCTGGCGTATCTACCTTCTCCATTGGACAAAGAGGTCCTCACCGGACATAAACCAACCGATAAGAACAAAAAAATATCTATTAAGTGCGACCTTAACGGCAGTATGGTGGCGCTTGCATTTAAGATCACCAGCGATGTGCACGGCGATTTGAGTTTTCTTAGGATATATCAAGGCAGATTAAAGTCCGGCACCAGAGTTTTGAATGCAAATCGCAATAAGAAGGAGAATATTACCAGAATATTTGAGATGCACGCCAATGAGCGAAAAATATTGGACTCGGCCAGTGCCGGTGATATCGTCGCAGTTGTGGGATTAAAACAATCGCTTACAGGCGATACGATATGTGATCCCAAAAAACCCATCTGCCTGCCGAACATTTCATTTCCCCAGACGGTCATGAATATGTCGATTGAGCCCAGAACTGCTGCCGAAAAAGCAAAATTGGCAGATGCACTGGCTGCCTTGAAACGCGAAGATCCGACTTTTAAATGTAAAACGGACACCGACACCGGCCAGACAATCATCAGTGGAATGGGTGAATTGCACCTGGAAGTGTTGCAGCACAAGCTGATAAGGGAAAAAGGAGTAAATGTCAGAGTTGGCAAGCCGCGTGTTGCCTACAGGGAAGCTATCACAAAATCAGTTGAGGCAGAGGGCAAATTTATACGCCAGACAGGTGGTCATGGCCAATACGGCCATGTTGTCTTACAGGTTGAGCCGCTGCTTACTGAGGACGGCCATTGGAGTAGTGATTTTGAGTTTCAGAGCAAAGTTTCTGCTGATGCGGTTCCGAGAGAGTATATTCCTGATGTGAAAAGGGGCTGTTCGGATGCTTTAGGCGGTGGAGCATTGGGGGGTTATCCTATCGTGGGGATTAAAGTTACTTTGATTGATGGCTCATTTCATTCTGTTGATTCTTCAAGTTTAGCTTTTGAACAGGCAGCATCTATAGCAGTCGAAAAGGCGGTTAAAAATGCAAAGCCGGTCCTACTTGAACCGGTAATGCGTCTTCAAGTAATTGTTCCACAATCCAATTTTGGGGCCGTTCAGGGTAATTTGCTTGGGAAAAGGGGTTTAATTACTGATTGTAGAGTACATGGAAATATGCAGGTTATTGATGCTAAAGTGCCCCTCGTAGAAATGTTTGGTTATTCCAGCGAAATTAGAAGTGTAACGGCCGGCAGGGGAACCTTTACAATGGAGCCGTTGAGCTACGAAAAGGTCCCGGAGCAGATTGCAAAACAGATTATTTTTTAAATAATCAGGGTTTTTGAATATAAATTAAATTTTTTTTCACTTTTTATTGACAGCGATTGATTTATGTGATAAATTCACGGGTTTTCAGCCGTAGCGAGCATCGCCAAGGATGGCTTTGCGTAACCTTAGTTGGGCTGTGGCATGTCTGTGATACTGTTGTCAGGGACGGTTTATTAACTTTATAAGGGATATGTATTAAACCCGTAAATGGTTTTGGATGAGCAGTAAGCTATTCTAAATCCAAACTCTTAAGGAAGGCGAATTTGATATTTGGTTACTGGTATATTGAAATAGCTTGTTGAAAACGGAAGCAACAAATCAGTAATACACCGTCAACATTCATTTACAAGGCCTCTCCTGCCAGAATCAAGAAAATATGTTGAGCAGACAATAGGAAAACTATAAACTAAAAACAGTTTTTTTGTTGTTTTTGCCATATAAATCGATATACTTCAAAGCTTTAGAGGCTTGAAAGGTATAAACCTGATTGGAAATTTTATACTTATGAGTAATATGATACATAAAAAGTGGATTTCTAAGGAGGTAGACTTGAGGTGAGGTTGCTGCTTTGTATAGGGGTAGATATTGCCCCGTACACTCTTGTATGTGTATGAAGCAGTTGCTGTGAAAGCCGTCAGTGTTGAGCAAGCTACGGGCAGCCGAGAGGATAATGTTATGGCTACTGAAACTGAAAGAATACGAATAAAGATGGAATCTTACGACCACCGGGCTCTTGACGCGTCTGCTAAGGAAATAGTAGAACACGCCCGAAAGACCAATGCCCGTGTCAGTGGTCCGGTACCATTGCCGACGCGCATTGAAAGATATACTGTTCTAAGAAGTCCTCACATCGATAAAAAATCGCGTGAGCAGTTTGAGTTGAGGACTCATAAACGTCTGATTGATATTCACGAAGCAAACGCGCGAACAGTCGAAGTACTGAACCGTCTGGTAGTGCCGGCGGGAGTTTTTGTAAGGATTAAAGCCTAATTCGCGAAGTGCGAATCGTATTACGAGATGTAAATTATGGCGATTCTATTGGGAAAAAAAGTTGGAATGACCCAGGTTTATAACGAATTGGGCAAATTAGTGCCGGTTTCGGTCATACAAGCCGGCCCCTGTATAGTTATGCAGGTAAAGAGTGCCGAGACCGATGGCTACAATGCCATACAGCTTGGTTTCGATGAGGTGAAACCTGTACGCAGGAAAAAGCCGGAAATCGGGCACGCCAAGAAAGCCAATGCCGAGCCGAAGAAATTCATCAAAGAGATGCGACTTTCGGACGACGTCGAACAAGAATACAAAGCTGGAGAATCTGTCACGGTTGCTGTTTTTTCGGAAGATAAATCTGTCGACGTTGTCGGAACCAGTAAAGGCAAAGGCTTCGCGGGCGTGATGAAACGGCACGGCTTCGGTGGATTCCCGGCCTCGCACGGCACGGAACGGAAACATAGAGCACCTGGCTCAATAGCAAGTTTCGCGAGCGATGCCGGCCATGGCCCCGGCCCTAAAAGGGGCAAGAGAATGGCCGGTCATATGGGCCACTGCCGGGTTACAACAAAAAATCATGACCTGGTAGAGATAGACGAAGAAAAGAATTTATTAATTGTAAAGGGTTCCATACCAGGACCGGCCGGCGGCTACTGCATTATCCGTAGCGCTAAAAAGTAGAATGACGTGCAGTTAGTGGTAAGCCAGTTACGAGAAATAATAAAATGATTGATTTGGCTGTTTATAACACGGATGGGAAAGAGGTTGATAGCTTGAAGGTCGATGAGACCACTTTGGGCGGGACGGTCAGATACTCTTTGCTTAAGCAGGCTATTGTTATGTGTCACGCTAACAAGCGTGTGGGAACGGCCGCAACTAAAAGCAGAAGTATGGTGGCTGGCTCAAGCAAAAAGCTATTCAGGCAAAAAGGCACGGGAAATGCACGTGTTGGCAACATTAGGACGGGCAAACGTGTCGGCGGCGGCGTTACTTTCGCCAAGAGCCTTAGAGATTTTCGTAAACGTATGCCTAAGAAACAAAGAAGATTAGCCAGGGATTCGGCAATATTGGCAAAGCTTTTGAGTAACAATATTGTGGTGGTTGACGGGCTAAGTTTCGAGAAGCCGAAAACCAGGGATTTTGTAAGCATTCTGAATAATTTGAAGATTGAACGAAGTTGTCTCGTGACTATTGGCAAAGAAGATGTTAATATATACAAATCTGCCAAGAATATTCCGAAGGTTGCGGTTATGCCTGTGGACGAATTGAACGCTGGCGAGATATGCAGCTATCGTAAAATGCTGTTTACAAAAGAAGCTCTTTTGTCTGTTTTATTGGCGGATCAGACGAGCGAAAATTAGTAAATAAGGTGAAAACTTAATATTATTTGTTCTGAATATCGATGAAGTGGAAAGGATTCTTAAATTTGCTTCGCTACGTTCAGAATGACATAAGCTTGCAATATTAGATACGGATAATTAGTGTGGATGACTATAATATAATAATAAAACCTTTGATTACAGAGCAGGGAATGCACTTTGCGAATGTGAAAGGCGCCTACAGCTTTGAAGTGAATAAGCGGGCTAACAAGGCCCAGATAAAAAACGCTGTGGAGAGAATATACAACGTTAAAGTGCAAAAGGTAAGAACTGCAAACAGAAAAGGCAAGCATCGTCGCAAAGGCAGGACTTCTGGCATGACTGCGAGTTGGAAAAAAGCTGTTGTGTTTCTGAATCCGGATTTTCATATAGATTTATTCTAAAAGCAGCATAAGAGATACGAGCTATGGGTATTCGAGTTTACAAACCAACAAGTGCCGGACGAAGAAACAGTTCGGTAAATGATTATGCTGAGCTAACGACCGCCCGGCCGGAGAAGTCTCTCTGCAAGCGGATCAAAAAGAACGGCGGAAGAAACCATTCTGGTAAAACCACTGTTCGGTTCAGAGGCGGCGGCGCAAGAAAAATTTACCGTATAATTGATTTCAAGCGTAATAAAGATGGTATCCCCGCGAAAGTGGCAACGATTGAATACGATCCTAACAGGAACTGTTTTATATCCTTACTGCATTACAAAGATGGCGAAAAAAGGTATATATTAGCACCGTTAGGTATAAAAGTCGGTGAAAACGTAGAAAGCGGCGAATCCTGCGAGCCCAAGATCGGCAATACGATGCCGCTTTCGGCAATTCCAGCCGGACTGGAGATTCACAATGTCGAAATGAGAGCCGGCCAGGGCGGAAAACTCGTAAGGGGTGCCGGTAACGCGGCAAGAATTGTGGCGAAAGAAGGCAATTGGATTACCATCGTTTTGCCAAGCGGTGAAATGCGGATGATTCGTAAGGAGTGCCGGGCAACAATTGGCAGGATCAGTAATCCCGACCACCAGAATGTACGAATCGGTAAGGCCGGGCGAAAACGCCACATGGGACGTAAACCTCACGTAAGAGGAAAGGCAATGAATCCCGTTGCTCATCCTATGGGTGGTGGTGAAGGTAGAGCTAATGGCGGACGGCATCCCTGTTCGCCCACCGGTGTGCTTGCAAAAGGTGGAAAAACAAGAAATCCACGAAATCCGAGTAACAATAGAATTATTCGAAGACGAAAGAGCAAGAAGCAGAAACAATTATCCCAGTAATATAGCCTGGAATTGAGCGAAACATATACGAGATATAAGATATGGGAAGATCTCTTAAAAAAGGACCATACGTTGATGATAAGCTGTTTATTAAAGTTAACAAGCAGACGGAATCCGGTTCTCGTGAGCCAATAAAAACATGGGCGAGAAGATGTACGATTGTCCCCGAGTTCGTCGGTTTTACTTTTCTGGTCCATAACGGCAAGATGTTTCATAAGGTCTTTATCACCGAGGATATGGTCGGACACAAGTTAGGTGAATTTTCGCCGACAAGGATGTTTAAAGGTCATTCGAGCAAAAAGATAAAATAGTAAAATAAGGCAATATTGATAATTGGGAGCATTTGCAAAGAATCAAAACAATCCAGAAGATATTCTTTGCTTTGCTGCTCTGTTGAGAATGGCATTAAGGTCATTACGTTAAATATGTTAAGTGCTGATAAACTAAAAGAGCTTTGCTGGCAGCAGCAGATAAGTGTGGATGAGTTGGCCAGCCATCTTGCCAGAGGAGGCTTCGACAAGCAAAAGGCAACGGTGGCTGTGAAAAACTGGCAAAAAGGCCTTCTCAAGCCCGAACCGCGAGCGGATGATATTCGTCATTTGGCGACAGCTTTATCCGTTGAGGTAAATGATTTGGTCGACTGGCGTTCTTCTTGTCGGTATGCCCCGATGTCGGCGCGAAAGGCTCGGTTGGTTACCGAGATGATAACTGGCCGAAAAGTTCAGGAAGCAATGGATATCCTGAAGTTCACAAGAAAACGTGCCGCTACGATGATCGACAAGGTTTTAAGAAGTGCCGTTGCGGATGCAGATGAGCAGCAGGCTGA
>CAZSOR010000005.1:0-13429 GCA_964608395.1 uncultured Pirellulales bacterium | reverse complement strand
ACAGGAGTAACACTTGGTTGGCAGAGCACATGGTTTGCTCCTAAGGCCAATTACGGTGAATTTCTTGTTGAGGACCAGAAGATTCGACGGTATGTCGATAATAGATTTAACCGTCGTATGCCCAAAGGTGCTGTGGCGAAAACCGAAATAATACGGACGCGTAACGAAGTAAAAGTAACGTTGCATAGTGCCAGGCCCGGCGTGGTCATAGGCCCAAGGGGTGGTGAGGTCGATAAGTTGCGGGAAGAGCTTGAAGAGTTAACAGGTCGACAGATCAATGTCAATGTTGTCGAGATAAAAGAGCCAGACCTTAATGCTACCCTGGTGGCAGAAGCAATTGCTGAGCAATTAGGTAAACGGGCCTCATTCAGGCGCACGATGAAGCAGTTTTGCGAGTCGGCAATGAGCGCCGGAGCTAAAGGAGTTAAGATTATCTGCTCCGGCCGGCTGGCAGGATCGGAAATGGCCAGGAAGGAAACACAGAAACTTGGCAGTATTCCACTGCATACGCTGGATGCTAATGTAGATTACGCCGTGGCAACTGCAAGAACAACATATGGTGCCATAGGTGTTAAAGCATGGATTTATAAAGGTAAATTCGGCGAGGAAATCGCACCGAGCCAATACCGTCGTCAGCGTCGTCCACCGAAACGTGTTGGCCCGGCGATGAGAGGTAGGGGCAGGACTCAAGGCGCACCGAGACAGGGGAGTAAAGTTTCCGCCGAATCTCAAGTGGCAGCGCCGAAGGCAGAACCTGATACAAGTGAGTCAAACAATACAAATGAAAGTTAAGAACGAGTGTTTTCCTGAAAGAAAATGCTTTTCGTAAGTATAGTTTTTACAAAGGTCTAAAAAATGGCAATGATGCCGAAGAGAGTTAAATACCGTAAAAGCCAACGCGGCATAATGAAAGGTAATGCTTCAAGGTGTAACTATGTAGCGTTCGGTGAATACGGCTTGCAGGCTTTGGAAACGAGTTGGATAACCGCACGGAACATCGAAGCCGGCCGAGTTGCAGCAACTCACTTTCTGCATCGTGAAGGCAAGGTCTATATCAGGGTGTTTCCACATAAGCCGGTAAGTTCCAAGCCGTTGGAAACGCGAATGGGCAAAGGTAAGGGTGAGCCTGAATTTTGGGTCGCAAGAGTAAGGCCCGGGCAGGTTTGCTTTGAGATCGGCGGAGTGAGCGAAGATGTGGCGAAGCAGGCACTGGTCAGGGTTGCTCATAAAATGCCTATCAAATGCAGGTTTGTTAAACGAAGGCATTCATTGTAAAAGGGAACCTTGAGATGAAAGCGCAGTATTACCGAGAGATGAGCCCGGATGAGCTTGATGGCAAATTAGAAGAGTATGAAAGGCATTTGTTTGATTTGCGATCGCAGGCAGTAACGGAAAAACTGGAGAATTCCAAGGCTGTTACTAACGTTAAACGCGATATTGCCAGGATTAAAACAATAATGCGACAAAGCAAGTTGTAGTTTATTAATAGGTAACGGTTAACCGGAAAATCAAAAATGCAGGATCGGAAATTAAAGACTTTGACTGGCGTGGTGGTAAGCAATAGCGGCAACAAAAGCATTAAAATTGCCCTTGATTACAAGGTTCGACATCCAAAGTATGGTAAATATATAAAACGCAGAACAAAAATCGGCGTTCATGATGAACATAATCAGAGCGGCGTTGGTGACGTCATTGAAATTGCTGAATGCAGGCCTCGCAGCAAAACCAAGAGTTGGCGTCTTGTGAAGGTTGTAAAAAAAGCAGGTCAGGCGTGAATAGAGATACGATACGATGATTCAGCAGGAAACAATGTTGGATATAGCCGACAACTCCGGTGTTAAGTCGGCATTATGTATAAAGGTTCTTGGCAGAGGTGGGGCTCGCGGCAAGAAAACCCGACCGGTCGCCGGGGTGGGGGATATTGTATGTGTAGCTATAAAGAAGTCACTGCCGAGCTGCCAGTTGGATGACAAGAAAGTTCATAAATGCGTTATTATTCGCACAAAGAGTCCTGTTAAACGCTCGGACGGCAGTTATGTGAGATTCGATAGTAATGCAGCAGTGATGATTGACGCCGATGGTAATCCGATAGGGACCAGGATTTTTGGTGCGGTAGCTCGTGAGCTACGCGAAAAAAACTATATGAAAATTATCTCGCTTGCAAGCGAAGTAGTCTAAATGTATGAAGAATCTCGTAAAGCGCCAAGCGAGATATGAAATAAGAGATACGATTTTATGGCTTTACATATAAAAAAAGGTGATATAGTAGAGATTATAACTGGTGACCACAAAGGTACTACCGGCAGGATTTTGCGAGTGATACGTGAAAAGAACAGTGTTATTGTTCAGGGTCACAATATAGTTAAAAAGCACGTTCGGCCTTCACGAAAAAATCCGCAGGGAGGCCGGATCAATGTTGAACAACCGATCCATATAAGTAATGTTTTACCGGTGAATCCGAAAAGCTCGAAAGGCGGCAGAGTCCGTTTTGAGGTGAAAAAGGATGGTAGCAAAAAACGCCTTGCCTCTGACGGTTCAGAAATTGGCATTGTTCGAAAGATAAAATAAGCTGATGATTAGCAGCTATTAACTATTTAATACGGTTGCAAGATACAAGATGGCACGTTTGAAAGATTTATATAAGTCAAAGGTAATTCAGGAACTGACCAAAGAGTTTAGTTACAAAAATTCTATGGCTGTTCCGCGAATGGAAAAGGTCGTAATCTCGATGGGTGTAGGCAGAGCGACGCAGGACAAGAAATTTCTGGAATCGGCTAAAAAGGACCTGACGATGATTACCGGCCAGATGCCTCTTGTCTGTAAAGCCAAGAAAAGCGTTTCGAACTTCAAGGTCAGGGAAGGGGTTGAAACCGGCTTAAAAGTTACTGTTCGCGGCGTGAGAATGTACGAATTTATGGATAGACTCATTAGTCTTGCGATACCGCGGGTAAGAGACTTTCGAGGCCTTAACGACAACAGTTTTGACGGAAGAGGCAATTACTCGATGGGTCTGAGTGAGCAGAGCGTTTTTCCGGAAATCAACGTGGGAAAAATGGAATTTCAGCAGGGTATGAATATAACTTTTGTAACTACGGCACGGACCGACGAAGAAGCAAAAAAACTGCTTGAGCTTTTTGGTATGCCGTTCAGAAGGCATGAATCGTAAAACGCCGGACGAGATGAGAAATTGGAGCTTGTGAATGTCAACTAAAGCACTGGAAAACAAGGCAGAAAAAAAACAAAGATTTCGTGTCAGGCAATATACACGCTGTCAGCTTTGCGGCAGGTCCAGAGCCGTTTATCGCAAGTTTAAGATTTGCCGCATTTGTTTTAGAACTTTAGCTAACGAAGGAAAAATACCGGGAGTTAAAAAAGCCAGTTGGTAAAGAACGCGATATAACGTGTCAAATGTAATTCTAAAAAGACATACGATATACGAGATGTGAAACTATGAGTTTAAGTGATCCCATAGCCGATATGCTGACGAGAATTCGCAATGCTGTGCGAGTAAACAAAGAGCAGGTTAACATTAAAGCGTCAAAAATCTGCGAAGGCATAGCGGCTGTGTTGAAAAAAGAAGGTTATATCTCGGATTATGACCGAATCGATGATGGCAATCAGGGGATACTAAGGGTTACGTTAAAGTATGACCAGGAAGGCCGTTCGATTATTAGAGAGATAACAAGAACAAGTAAGCCCGGCCGTAGAGTCTATTGCTCCGTTGAAAAACTACCGCGAGTTTTAGCTGGTATGGGTATAGCAATCGTTTCTACAAGTGAAGGTGTAATGAGTGATATAAACTGCCGCCAGAATAATGTCGGTGGCGAGGTTCTATGTACGGTTAGCTAATGAGTCGTATCGGAAAAAAAACTATTGTTATCCCCGGTGATGTTAAGGTCGAAATCAAAGGCCTTTCTATCAAGGTCTCGGGTTCGCTTGGGCAGCTCCAGATGGACTGTCATCCGCGGATAAAAGTGAAAGTTGACGATTCTGATGGTAAGATATTCGTTGAAAACGAAAAACCACAGGATCACATGAACAGGCAGTTGCACGGTACAATGCGAGCCTTGATTGCCAACATGATTACCGGTGTCAGTAAAGGTTTTGAAAGGAAAATGGAAATTTTCGGCACTGGTTACAATGTCAAAGAACAGGGCGAAAAACTCCTTTTTCAAGTTGGTTTTTGCCATCTTGTAGAACGGGTAATACCGAAAGACATCAAGATCAAAATTGAAGTCGGTGCAACAAGGGGCAATGAAGTCCCTGCCAAGTTCACGCTATCGTCAATAGACAAATGTCTGCTTGGACAGTTCGCTGCAGATATACGAAAGATAAGACCGCCTGAACCCTACAAAGGAAAAGGCATCCGTTATGCGGATGAGCATGTACGACGTAAAGTCGGTAAGGCATTTGCTTCGGGAACAGCATAAGAATAGAAATAGGAATTGAGAATTGAGAGCTGGTAAAATACAAAAAGCGGCACTTAGGCGTAAATATCACGTTAGGAAAAAGGTCTTTGGAACTCCGGACAGACCACGGCTTTCGGTGTTTCGGTCGAACAGACATATTTACACCCAAATTATCGATGATACCGCAGGCGCGACACTTGCTTCGGCAAGTACAAGGACAAAAATCCAGCGGGACCAGTTACCCAATGCGGGTAATATAAAAGCTGCTGAAATAGTAGGCGAAGCGATCGCAAAACAAGCCCTAAGCGTCGGTATTAAGTGCGTTTGCTTCGATAGAAATAGATATAAATTCCATGGCAGAGTCAAGGCTCTTGCCGAATCGGCAAAGAAAGCCGGGCTGGTCTTTTAATAAAGAAACGATAAAGCTTGGAGAAAAAATTGGCAGTAGAACCTCATAAACTATCGGAACAGGAAGAAAAGCCGCTGGAAGATACGGTTGTAAAAATATTCCGTTGTTCCAAAGTTGTCAAAGGTGGTCGGCGGTTCAGCTTTGCAGCATTGGTTGTTGTTGGTGATCGTGCAGGCACTGTGGGTGTCGGTTATGGCAAGGCTAACGAGGTCCCACGAGCGGTCGAGAAAGCTGTAAAAGATGCCAAAAAATCTTTGAAAAAGATTGCTTTGGTTGGCCGAACAATTCCGCACCGAATCAACGGCGAATACAGAGCTACGAAGATAGCATTGGTTCCGGCCAGTCCTGGTACTGGAGTTATAGCCGGCTCCAGCGCCCGAGCAGTACTCGAATATGCCGGTGTGCAGGATGTACTTACAAAAGTTTACGGTAGCACTTCTGCCAAAAATGTAGTCAAAGCAACACTTGAAGGCTTATTGAAATTACGCAGCAAAGAAATGGTCGAGTCTTTACGTGGTGTGGCTATTGAGGTTTAATTAATACCGATTGAAAGATGGTTGATTTGAATGTTGAATCATGAAATAACTTCTATTGCTGGTAAACATACGCGTCGTCGCCGCATTGGCAGAGGCAGTGGCAGCGGCCATGGCAAGACGTGTGGCCGAGGTCATAAAGGTGCCGGCAGCAGGGCTGGCTCAACCTCAGTTTCACTAAAAGAGGGTGGTCAGATGCCTTTGTTTCGCCGGCTTCCTAAACGGGGCTTTAATAACTACAATTTCGCAAATCGCTGCGAAATTGTCAATGTCTGTCAACTTGAAAGATTTGAGGATGGCGCCAATGTTGGAGTAGAGCAGTTGTCCGGCGCCGGACTGATTGACAGCATTAAAAGTAAAGTCAAGATTCTCGGTAAAGGAGATCTGACGAAAAAGCTGCAGGTAACAGCTCATAAATTCAGTAAAAATGCTGAGCAGAAAATTGCCGCATCCGGCGGAATGGTAACAATGATTTGATGCTTGTCAGTTTGCCGCGTCATGCGAAATGGAACGCAAAACATAATAGACGGGATTTGAAATAATGCTTGGAACAGTGGTCAACATATTCAGAGTTAAGGACCTGCGTAACAAGATACTTTTTACTTTGGCGCTGCTGGTTATATACAGAGTCGGCTTCCATATCCCTGTCCCCGGTTTTGACCCTGCCGCGATTGAAAACGTCGCCGGTTCGAGGGACACCGAGAGCCCATTGGGCAGAGCTGCTCTATATATGCAGATGTTTACAGGTGGAAGGCTGGATAAAAGCAGCTTATTCGGGCTGGGAATTATGCCCTATATTACAGCATCAATTATCCTTATGCTGTTGGGCGAGGTTGTTCCCGCTTTGAAGAAGCTGCGCCAGGAAGGCCAAACGGGCCACAAAAAGATACAGGAGTATACGCGCTACCTGACTGTGCTTATATGCGTTGTTCAGTCGGTAATGTTTATGAAATTGTTGGGTGGGGAAGGGGGAGGATTGACCTATGCCGGTATGTACCGCCAGGCTATCATGATGGGTGTTGTCGGTATGACGGCCGGGACCATTTTCCTGATGTGGCTTGGCGAACAGATTGATGAATATGGCATAGGCAATGGCATCAGTTTGATAATCATGGCCGGTATTGTCTCCAGAATGCCATGGGCGATCTGGATGCTCTGGCAGGATGTAGATTTGAGAGTCGGTGCAGGGCCCGGCAGCGTAGGTCCGGCAAAGATCATGTTCCTGATAGCAGCATTCGTATTTGTTGTTGCTGGTGCGATACTAATAACTCAAGGTCAGCGCCGAATACCGATCCAGCAGGCAAAACAGATGCGAGGCCGCCGGATGTATGGCGGTCAGAGGCATTATTTACCACTTCGCGTCAATCACGGCGGTGTGATGCCGATAATTTTCGCATCGAGCTTTATGATTTTTCCGCCGTTAATACTTGGGCAATTATCAAGAATTCAAAGTTTAAGTGAATCAGTAATTCTTCAGACTATTTACGATGCTTTAAGCTTCCGTGCTTATACTTACAATGTTCTTTATATGTTACTGATATTTTTATTCGCTTATTTTTGGGTGACCGTGCAATTTCAGCCCAAGGAAATGGCAAAGAATCTCAGGGATTCCGGAAGCTTTATTCCCGGGCTTCGACCGGGACGCAGAACCGCCGACTACCTGGAAACGGTAATGACCAGGATTACATATTTCGGAGCGTCGTTCCTGGCAATAATTGCCATTGTGCCGTCGCTGATAATCGTGTTGCTCGGGATTAATCCGAGCGTGGCAAATTTTCTGGGCGGCACCGGTTTGTTGATAGTTGTCAGCGTCTCGCTCGATCTGGTTCAGAAAATAGAAGCCAATCTATTGATGCGAAGCTATGATGGCTTTAGCGGATCCGGCAGAATCAAAGGAGCGTATGCATGAAAGTAGTTTTATTAGGAGCCCCCGGTGCCGGTAAAGGAACGCAGTGTAAAAGTATTGTTGCACGATATAACCTGCTCCATTTATCCAGTGGAGACATTTTACGACAGGAAAGGGCCGAAGGTACTGAGTTAGGGAAAAAGGCCCAGGATTACATGGATTCAGGCGCACTTGTGCCGGATGAAATAATAATAGAGATGATGGCCAAAGCAATCGAAAAAGCCCCTGCTGCCGGTTTTGTACTGGATGGTTTTCCCAGAACGGTTAATCAGGCAATCGAGTTGGATAAAGCTTTGGTCGCAAGCGGGCAACAAATAGATGCTGTTTTGAACCTGGAGATAGATGACCACGTAGTAACAAAGCGGATAACCGGAAGAAGAAGTTGTCCGAAGTGTGGAGCGGTTTACCACGTTGAAAACTTAAAGCCAAAAACTGAAGGTATATGTGATAAAGACGGCACTGAGCTTGTTCAAAGGTCTGATGATACTGAGGAAGTATTGGCGAATCGTCTTGAGACTTACCACCAGCAGACAGAGCCCCTGGTGGATTACTATAAGAAAAACAGTACAGTCTATGACTTCGATGCTGACAGGAATCCCGACGATGTAAGGGCTTCAATGTTTGAGAAACTGGATGTCCTTGTTAAAACGTGAAGCGATGGCTATGTATCGAATCATAAATCACGAGGCTCGAATGATGAGATATGAAATTCGATGGCTATAACGCTCCGCAGTCATAGGGAAATTGAGTTGATGCGCAAGGCAGGTGCCGTTGTAGCAGATGTTCTTTTAAAACTAAAGGAGATTGCAGAGCCCGGAATGACCACCGCCTGGCTTGACAGCATAGCTCTGCAAATGACCGCTGATGCCGGAGCGGAAGCTTTATTTAAAGGTGTCCGAAGCCCGGTTGCGAGAATCCCGTTTCCCGGTGCAATTTGTGCCTCGATAAATGAACAAGTCGTTCACGGGATTCCTTCAGAGGATGCAAAGCTCAAGAACGGTGATATCCTCAGCATTGATTTCGGTGCCAGACTTAACGGTTATTGTGGAGATTCGGCAGTTACGATTGCCATTGGTGAGATTTCCGAGAATAGACGCAAACTAATGGACGTAACAAAACATGTTCTTAATATAGCAATAGAGAAATCTGCACCGGCTGTTAGATGGAGTCAGGTAGCTGCCGAGATGCAGCGATATGCTGAATCCGCTGGATTTTCCGTAGTGAAGGATTTTGTTGGGCACGGTATCGGCAGGAAAATGCATGAAGAGCCGAGAGTACCTAACTTTGTAAGTGATGAGTTGCTGAAGAATGACATTATTTTGGCCGAAGGAATGGTTTTGGCTGTTGAGCCCATGATTAATACCGGCACGAGTGCTGTGAAAACTTTAAAGAACGGATGGACAGTAGTAACAAGAGACGGGAAATCCTCGGCTCATTTTGAACATACAATCGTGATATTAAAAAATGGTTGTGAAGTATTAACGATAAATGGACATTGAACAAGGGAAAGAACGAATCATAAGTCACGGGTTGTGAAACAAATGGCAAAGAAGGATACGATAAGATTGCAAGCCAAAGTGACTGATGCTTTACCGAATGCGATGTTTAGAGTAGAGTTGGAGAACGGCCACAAGGTTTTGGCACATGTTTCGGGCAAGATGCGCATGAATTTTATCCGAATATTACCGGGTGACACGGTCATAGTCGAGATGTCACCGTATGATTTAAATAGAGGCAGAATAGTACTCAGGCATTAGCCGAGGTTGATTTACGGCGAATAGCAAACGTGTTCGGCCGTAAACTATGATCGAAAAGCAGGGATTAATATGAAAGTTAGAAGTTCTGTAAAACGTATATGTGAGAATTGTAAAGTTGTTAGACGCAAAGGCGTCGTGCGGGTGATTTGTACGAACCCTCGCCATAAACAACGTCAGGGTTAATTGACAAACGATAATTGGTGAATGATGATTGATGATTCGATAAACTTAGGATCAATAATCGATTTGAAAGAGGAGCTTTTATGCCGCGTATAGTTGGTGTTGATATTCCCAATGAAAAATCCATATGGATTTCGCTGACCTATATTGTTGGTATTGGTAAATACACATCGGGGCAGATATTAAAAGAGGCCGGAATCGATAAAGATACAAAGGCCGGCAAGCTCAGCGAAGATGAGCTTAGCCACATAACCCAGATTATCGACCGCAGTTATATCGTGGAAGGTCAGCTTCGCAGACAGGTTAGTCAAAATATAGCTCGCCTGCGAGATATCAATTGTTACAAAGGCATTCGCCACAGAAGGGGTCTGCCGGTTCACGGGCAGTGCACGCAAAGTAACGCGCGCACACGCAAGGGGCCGAGAAAAACCGTTGCCGGCAAGAAAGGTGTGAAGGAAAAACGCTAAAATCGGTTATTATGAATAAATACACAGTGCGGGAATAATAATGGCAAAAAGGGTAAAGCGAAAAGTTAGAAAAAATGTCGTCCGAGCTATTGTGCATATAAGAGCGACGTTCAATAACACGTTGATTACGATTACAGATTTAGATGGTAATACGGTTTGTGCCGGTTCAGCGGGCTGCGTTGGTTTCAAGGGCTCTCGTAAAAGTACGCCTTTTGCCGCTCAAAGGGCAGCACAACGCTGTGCCAATACTGCTATGCGTAATGGCGTACGTGAGGTTGAAATCAGGGTCAAGGGGCCTGGTTCGGGCCGTGAATCTGCCATCTCTGCCTTGCAGCAGGCGGGATTGCGTATTGCTTCAATAGAAGATGTTACCCCGCTGCCGCACAATGGTTGTAGACCACCGAAGCGAAGAAGAGTGTAAAACTGATACCAAAGAATTATTTTGGGGTTGAATGAAAAATGGGACGTTATTTAGGTTCATCTTGTAAAAACTGTCGTCGTGAGGGAATGAAGCTTATGCTGAAGGGCATAAGATGTGAGACAGCTAAATGTCCGGTCGAAAAAAAACAGCGTAATCTGACTCCTGGAATGCACGGATGGCGCAGAGGAAGATTAAGTGAATACGGTGTTCGGCTACGCGAGAAGCAAAAAGTCAAGAGATATTACGGGCTTCTGGAACGGCAATTTATGAGGTATTTCCATCGGGCCGAGCGGATAAAGGGAAATACCGGCGAAACGTTGTTACAATTACTGGAAAGACGTCTGGACAATGTCGTATATAAGTTGAATTTTGCGCCGTCGCGCAAAGCCGCCAGACAAATAATTGCTCATGGCCATATCTATGTGAATGGTCGCAAGGTGGATATCAGCGATTATACTACGAAAATCGGTGACAAGATAACAGTCAAAAGTTCAGAAAAAAGCCTTAAAAAAATTAAAGAGCAGTTGGACACTAATCCGAATTTTACGGCACAAAGCTGGTTGCAGTTGGCCAGGGAAAAATCCGAAGCGACTGTTGTTGCATTACCCACTCGAGATGATATTCAGATTCCCGTTGAGGAACAGTTAGTTGTGGAGTTCTGCTCAAGATAAATATTTTTAGGCTTTTTATTTAGATTCTGCAAAAGTTTAGTTTGTATAAGTGTTGAGTTTTGAGCATATACAATTAACTCAAAGACTTATATAGGAGACCTATATGAGAGTTACATGGCGTGGTTTGGAATTGCCGACTCGTGTTGAACGAGACACGATGGTATCGAGTGATAAGTATGGCCGATTCTTTATTGAACCTTTTGAACGTGGTTTCGGCACGACGATTGGTAATAGCCTTAGGCGCATATTGCTTTCCTCTTTGGAAGGTAGTGCCGTAACATCGATTAAAATTGAAGGTGTCGACCATGAATTCAGTTCGATAAAAGGAGTGATGGAGGATGTTACTGATATCGTCCTGAATGTTAAGAGTCTTGTTATTCGGCTTCATGACGAAGAGCCGAAAACAATGAGCATTTCGGCAAATAAAACTGGTGTGATAACGGCAGCTGATATAGCTGCTGATCCAAGCATTGAAGTTATAAACAAAGATTTAGTGCTGGTTACCTTAACTGAAAATGTTAGTTTTAAAATGGAAATGGTTGTTGAGAACGGACGTGGTTACGTACCGGCTTCCGAGCGAATCGCTGCTGCAGACAGGTTTGACCAGGAAGTTGGAAGGATAATGCTTGATACCGTATATTCACCGGTTACAAGAGTAAGATACACGACAGAAAATACACGTGTGGGCCAGCGAACCAATTATGACAAACTGATCCTGGAAATTTGGACAGATGGAACAATCACGCCTGAAATGGCTCTGGTTGAAGCCGCAAAAATTTTACGCAAGCATGTAAATCCGTTCGTACAATATTTCGATCTTGGACAAGATACTGTTGCTGAATCTCAAATTGCAGTAGAAGAGACTGAAGAATCAGTTGTGGATGAGGAATTGGCACAAAAACTGAGCATGCCGGTCCAGGAATTGGAACTCTCGGTAAGAGCAAACAATTGTCTTGACTCGGCAAAGACCGAAACGGTTGGACAATTGGTAAAAATGACAGAAGCTGATTTGCTAAAGATCAGGAGCTTCGGCAAAACTTCCCTGCGGGAAATCAGGAGAAAACTTGCCGACATAGGCTTGTCTTTAGGAATGACAGAGGTATAGATACAAGAGGAGTTTAAGTATATGCGTCACAGAGTAGCAGGGCGTCGGTTGGGTCGAACAATGGAGCATCGGCTGGCTATGCGGCGGAATCTCGTCGCTTCGCTTTTCCAGCATGAAACGATTTCGACCACAATAGAAAAAGCCAAAGAGGTAAAATCTTTTGCTGAGAAGTTGATCACGCTGGCGAAAAAAGGAACACTTCCAGCCAGACGTCGGGCTATTGCTCTGCTTGGGAACCGTGACATCATAGATTATGAGGACGGTAGTCCTGTGCGAAAAGGCACTGTCGTCGGAAAATTGTTCAGCGAGATTGGCCCCAGATATCTTGACAGGCCGGGCGGTTATACAAGGATTATAAGGTTGTCTTTGAGAAGGCTGGGTGATAACGGCCAGCTCGTCTTACTGCAACTGGTAGGTGCCGATGAGAGTGTAACAAAGAAAAGCAAGAAACGCTCGCGCAAGAAGACAAAGAAAGCCGTACAAGTCGAAGAGATTGCCGAAGACCAGGCAGCGATCGAACCCGAGGAGACTACCCGGGAAGAAGAAACTGAAATCCGGGACGACGAAGGACAAGCTAAGCCGGAGCAGTAGCCGGATATTTTTCAGGATGAACCTGCGATGGGTGCGGATGATTGCCTTTTCTGTAAAATGGTAGCCGGAAAAATACCGGTTACGAAAATTTACGAAGATGAAGTTGTTCTTTCATTTTTGGATATCGGCCCAATAAGCAATGGACATACGTTGGTGATTCCAAAGCAGCACTTTGAAAAATTGCATGAGTGTCCTGCCGAGCTTTTAGGCCAGGTTTTTACACGGATTGGTAAGATTGCCGGTGCCGTGGCCGCGGCAATGGATTCCGACGGCTATAATCTTTTGTGCAATAATGGCAGGGCGGCTGGGCAGCTTATAGAGCATTTGCATTTTCACATTGTGCCGCGAAATACCGGCGATAGACTGTTCAGCAGGTGGCCTTCTTTCGAATATAAAGATGGAAAGATTGAAGAAATCGCTGGTGCGATTCGTAAAAATTTATAAATTTGTCTTTGAAATATTGATAAAAGGCAAGTTATTTGGTATATATAGATAAATGACCGCGGGGTAGAGCAGTCTGGTAGCTCGTCGGGCCCATAACCCGGAGGTCGGAGGTTCGAATCCTCCCCCCGCTATTAAGACCTGGAGATAACTTCAGGTCTTTTTTGTTGCGCTAAAAAAACTTGATCATTGTCTATTATCAAATTTAGTTAATTACTCAAACTGACCGATTCGCGAAAGAATTAAAGATACACGGCACATTTTCTGATTCGCTTTGGAAATGATCGGTCCTCCCGACCCCGCTCGACATAACAATGGGACACACATTCGTTACGCTTTACCCTATATGACTCAAAAACCCTTTTTTTCTGCTTTAATCAGTGGTTAAATAAAATTATAAATATTTTAATATATTCACTTGACGGCCAATTCGTTGGTAAGTAAGATATATATTAAACGATATATAAATGGTTAATAATTATATATCAATTGCAAACTTGTGCCCGCGAAAGCGGGTATCGGCAATCGAAAATCTTAAA
>CAZSOR010000004.1:0-52170 GCA_964608395.1 uncultured Pirellulales bacterium | reverse complement strand
CAACATCAAGGCACTTTTGGCTGAAGTGGACGACTTATTAGAGTCTCGCCGTTACAGCTCCATGCTGAACTACCTTCTCTTACGTGTGGCAGGACTGGTCGTATTGATTTTCGTCCTGGCGGTGCTCTATCGGATAATCTCCGTCCGCCTGAGGATAGCAAAAGGCCGCAAGGCCGCTTGATTGACGAACATGTGTCTGGCGGCTTCAACTCCCCGTAGCTGTTTTTGCTTTTGTGTTTAAGCGTCAATCCAGTTCGGTCAGGTAGATATTTCGGAACCGGTATTGTCCGCCCCCTGGGACCTCGGCTTGCAGAGCGATGAATCCCTTTTCGGGACCTTCCAGGCCGTCCGCTTCCCATGCGGGTTTGCCATTCATTTCCAACGAGGCCTTTGTGCCGCGCACCGTGAGCTTGAATTTATTCCACTGGCCGGCCATTGCAAGACCCTCGCTTTTGGCTCCTTGAAGATTGCCCACGTTGCCTTCCCTGCCCTGTTGAAGGTTAACCTGGTAGCGGTCGGGCCAGGGCCGGTTCTCCGGCACGGAATCGTAGCGGAAATAAACGCCGCTGTCCCACTTGTCGTCCCGAAGGGCCTTCCATTCGAAATCTAAAATGAAATCGCCGTATTTTTTCTCGGTTTGTATCAAACCATTTCCTGCTACGATAAGGATATCTCCGTCGTCGACTTTCGCTTCGCATTTGATGACCGTCCAGCCGTCTAAGGTTTTTCCATCAAATATCGCGATGCGCTTATCTCCCGATTCGAAAACCGAACATGATGTTAAAAGAGCGGCCGTAATTACTATGCAGTAAAACAGATTCGATGTTTTCATAAGTTCTCCAATGTCGTGATTCTTTTTATATTTCAGGTTCAAGGTTTTACACACCTTAGATTTGGGAAGTATTTAACTGTATTTTGAAATGGGTTGCAACAAAGAACGCAGCGAGAGGCAACAAAAAAGAAATTCCTGCCGTTCTGGGCGTTTATTAGTAGAAGGTCGCAGTGACACTATCGACTGCTATTTCAACTGCATCCAGAGGTAGGTATAAGTAAGGGCTTCTTTTCGTGCTCTTTGCCGATTTGTCACCGCTGCTGCATGGCCGCCCTCTGTGTTCTCATAGTAATAGACTTTATGACCCATTTCTTCCATTTTAGCGACCATTTTGCGTGCATGCCCCGGATGTACCCTGTCATCTTTCGTGGAGGTGTAAAAAAAGACCTGCGGATATTTCTTATCAGGGAACACATTATGGTATGGCGAATACTTCTGAATATAGGCCCATTCCTCGGGGATATCCGGGTTTCCGTATTCAGCCATCCAACTGGCTCCGGCCAGCAGTTTGTTATAGCGCTTCATATCCAGCAGGGGGACCTGGCAGACTACGGCGTTGAACAGGTCCGGCCTTTGAGTGAATACGGCACCAACCAGTAATCCGCCGTTGGAACCTCCCATGATACCCAAATGTCGCGGCGATGTGACCTTGTTTTTGATAAGGTCTTCGGCAACGGCAATAAAGTCATCGAAGCAACGCTGGCGGTTTTCCTTCAATGCTGATCGATGCCATTTGGGGCCGAACTCTCCACCTCCGCGTATATTAGCCAGGGCATAAACGCCTCCTTTTTCCAGCCAGACTTTGCCAAGAACACTCGAATAGTGAGGAAGGTTTGTAATCTCAAAGCCACCATAGCCATACAGCAGGGTTGGATTAGAGCCATCGGTCTTCATCACTTTGGGCTTCACGAGGAAATAGGGTATAAGTGTGCCGTCCTTCGAAATGGCCTCAAACTGCTTGACCTCTAAACGGCTGCTGTCAAAAAAAGCCGGCAGACTTTTGGCTTTCAACCGTTCCCGATTATCCGAGACATAATACAGGCTGGTTGGCGTAAGAAAATCCTCGTAGTTGAGGAAGTATTGGTCTGATTGCTCATCCGGAGAAACAACATTAAAAGTCCCCAAACCAGGCGCCTTAACCTTCTCCTTATGCCAATTACCATTCTGAAACCGATACTGATACAGTTCGGTTCTAACATTGGTTAGCATATCAACGAAAAGCAGGTTCTTAGTGCTGGAAAAACCGACGACATTCGATCGTTCGTTAGGTTCGGCAATGATGCTGAATTTACGATAATCCTGAAGGTATTTGTCATAATCGATGCTTATTAACGATCCCTGCTTGTATGTTTGCTCGCTTGTAGTCCAGTCTGATTTGAGCCGTACAAGCAATTGGTTTTTGAAGAATCCACCGGAATCAGCATCATCAGGAATGTCGATTTTCAATAGCTCACCATCTTCAATCACATAATTATATGATGTGTAAAAGGTTATTGCACGATTAATAACATCATACTGTCTCTCTGGGGTATTTATCACACCGCACCCTACGGCAACATCTGTTTTTTCCCCTTCGAAAATGGTTTTGGCTGCACTTAAAGGTGTACCTCGCTTCCATATCTTAGTGATGCGGGGATAACCTGAATCGGTTAAACTTCCTTCACCAAAGTCGGTTTGGACATAAACCGTATCTATATTTTTCCAGGAAACAGATCCCTTTGACTCGGGCAGATAGAAACCGTCTTTTACAAATTCTTTAGAGTTCACATCGAATTCACGTGCAACACTGGCGTCACTACCGCCACGTGAGAGATAGACTATATAGCGAGTGTAATCCGGATATAAGCCAGTAGCTCCTTTATATACCCATTTTTCACCTTCCTCTTCGCAGAGTTTATCAATGTCCAGCAGAATTTCCCAGTTCGGCGATGGTTTGAGATATTCAGCTAAGGTTGTCCGGCGAAAGATGCCTCGTTCATTTTTTTCATCTTTCCAAAAGTTATAGATATATTTCCCGTGAATATAAGGATAGGCGATCCGCTCGTCAGAGTTCAGGATTTCCAGCACCTTTTCATAAGTTTCCTCAAACGTTGGTTGAGCTTTCAAGACAGCAAGCGATGCTTTGTTCCTGCCCTCGACCCAGCTCAAGGCTTTCTCTCCCTCGATTTCTTCCAACCATAGGTAGGGATCAATGTCCTGCTGAGCTTGCAGTTCGCTGGTGAGTTGAAGAAGTATAAAAACCATAAGTAGAAAGGTAATCAAATTTCTCATTAGCAGACTCCTTTAACTAAAACCTTGCTTTCATGTTGCATTCAAGACGGTGCTGAACAATGCAAGTGTTATGCTACACTATCTTCCTGTTAGCTTCAACGACCTTGCCGAATGTTTTGATCCACTCCACTTATATGTAGAAAGTTTTCGTCAAAAAAAAGGTGGGGCAAGCCCCACCTTATATAACGGTATTTTGTATTATTTTGCTGCTATTTTCGGATTTTGATTTTTCGCTGTGCAGTTACTTTGCCGTAAAGCTTCTGCGTTTCGTAAGTCACCGTTACTGTCAGCTCTTCGGCGTCTCCATTAATTTCAAGGTCGTCCGGTACACGTCACTTGTATCCGTATGTGCTGGAAATACTCTCGGCGATAACTTCGCCGTTGGCACGTGCAATTACAATATTCGGGTCCAGCGACTTGTTTATTTTGATAGTACGAACCTTGTCGTCACGGACTATGTACTCTCTATCGATTTTGACGGATCTGTCATGCAAACTTTCTATCCTGATATCCAGCTTCGGATCGATCAGCACGGTGGTGATTTCAATTACATCTCCGCGTGAAAAAGCGGTTTTGCTCAATGAGTGCTGGGAGAATATAACCATTGGTTTATTCGAAAAATCCAGCACATACGGCTTGTCTTGGCGCACCTGTATGCCGTAGATAGTATCCTTTCGACCGGACCGGCCCAGCGCGTTGGGATTGGAGATTCTGATATACAGGTTGTCATAGGTTACATACAAAATACGAAGTGTATAATCACCGACAGGAATACGGCATTCCTCTACCAGGTTCATTGTACCGATAGGTGCCGAGTTGCCTGCTTTGTTAAAAAGTAAGCCTCTGAACCAAACTTTTTCCAGTTGGCGTCCGCCTTTACCGAGCTTGATTGTGCCGAGCGGTCCCTGGTATGGCCGGGCGGCGATTTTCGTATCGCTTTCAATCAACATGAACTCGAATAATTCATCGTCGATCTTATGATACGAATACAGGTTATATGAGGTGTCCGAATTGTCAAACATGAATCCCTTTTCGATGTCGTAGACGTAAAATTCCCGTTCCGGGAAAAATCCTAAGATAATCTTGAACGGCCGATTGGCGAGGGTAATTTGGGCTTGTTTGACGTGTCGTCTGTTATGCCGCTCCATGTGGTCGATAATATTCGACGCCTTGCCTTTCGGAATATCGATCTTCGAGATTTTGATTTTCTCAAGCTCACAGGTCACGGCATCCGGAGCCGACAGGAATTCCTTCTCTTTTGCAGTCAGCTCTTGAGGCGGGGGAGTTTCTTTCTTGCAGCCGACCACGAGAAGTCCCAGCGTTAGAATCACAGACAATAGAATACAACCTGCTTTAAGATGTAACGCTTTCATGGCATGTTCCCTCACTTTCTTTGAAAAAGTGTTTTAAATATACGTAAGCGTATATCTGGGTGCTGTGCATGAATATTCGCTACTGTGATTTATACTTGATTCAGTCGTATTTTGCAATAAAAGACCGGCAAGTATTCCAGAAACCTTTTGGGGATGAAATATCGTGGTTTGCAGGCAAAGATAAGGAATGTGAAGGACCGGCAGGGTGTAGAAGGCAGAGGGGGGGTAATAGGGGGGGGCTACCAGCCTTTTCTGGCGAAAATGGTTGGAATGGTTCGAATCAAAATGTACAGGTTCAGCAGCAGCGACCTTTTTTGGATGTAGAGGTAATCGTATCTGATTTTATGCTGGGGTTTCAAATCATAGAAGCTTCGAATCTGCGCGAGGCCTGTCAGTCCTGGTTTTACGGCCAGCCTCAATTCATGCAGCGATTTGTGCCGTTTTACGAAGTGCGGCCGTTCCGGCCTGGGGCCGACCAGGCTCATATCACCTTGCAGCACGTTTATAAGTTGAGGAAGCTCATCCAGTCGTGTGGTGCGCAGAATCTTTCCGACTTTCGTAACACGTGGATCGTCCCGGCTGGCCAGGACGGGGCCGACTTCCTTTTCCGCATCGTTGACCATTGTTCTGAATTTGTACAGTGTGAAGCGCTTGCCGTCTTTGCCGACTCTTTGCTGTTTATAAAAAACCGGCCCGGGAGATGATATTTTGATCAGCAGAGGGATCAGGATTGTGACCGGCGTAGAAAAAAGCAAGATCAGGATGCTGCCGGCAATATCAAGGCCCCTCATCAGGAATTCCTCCACATCCCGCTTTTCTCCAACGAAGGTGCTGAGAAAGTGGACTGAATCATCGCCCTTTATTCTGCCGGACAGAAGCTCGGTATAAATCGAAGGATTAAAAACAACGTCTATTTTCAACCTGTGTACAAGGTAGATCAGAAGGTTCAAGACCCTTTCATCTTTGATTCTCTCGCAAATAACGACTTCATCGATATCCTGGTATTTTGTCAACTGCCCAATCTCATCCCCACTGATTTTTTCCACGATGGCTTTTTTCCCGACGATGTCGTCTATCGTATCATGGCCGATGATGAGGACCTTCTTTTTTATCTTTTTCCTGGCTTTCAAAATATACTGGTTCAGCTTGAAAATCAGAAGGAGATTGATAAAAGAAGAAAGTACAAAAATGCCCGTTGGAAAAGCTCCCCAATTGATTCTGAAGGCATAAACAAAAGCGATGCTTAGTAACGTCCCGAAAAACAGCCCCAGGAAAACCCTTTTGAACAGATCCCACGAGGATCTGAACCTGCTTTTATAGACTCTGAAATAAGACAATGCTGCGATGTAAATCAGCGTTAGAAATACAAAGCTGCTTTTGTAGGGCGTAAAAACGAGTTCAGGGAACGGCAGACCATATCTGAATAGAAATGACAAAAGAAACGCAAGATTAATCAGAGCTATATCAATTAATAATAAAACCATCCACATTTTCATTATAAAATTCTGCTCGGTCTTCTAAAGAGTTGAGATATTTTTGTTATTGGTTTGCAGACAAAAAACCACGGAGACAAACGAATGCCGTTAAGCCGGAAAGATCTTATGATCTCCCGGTTGCCTTGAAAAATACCTCGTAAGACATTTGCTTTGCCGCCGGCGCGCATTTTTACAATTACTTTTGGCAGATAGCCCACCGTAATTTGATGTTTTTCAATAAAACGGAGCATTAGCTCAAAGTCTCCTGCTACCTGGAATTTATCATTAAAATAACCATATTTTTCAAAAACCTGCTTCCGACAGAAGAACGTTGGATGTGGTATGACCCATCCGTGGTAGAAGGCTCCCATCTTATATTCACCTGCTTTCCAGAATCGCCTGACCTCATCTGTATTGTTACGTTCAACGTATACTAAATCTCCATACGCAGCATCCAAGCCGTTGCTTTGTATAAATTCCATCATCCAACCAACAGTGGTTTCGTCGGCATACACGTCATCGCTGTTCAAGGTAGCCACAATATCGCCGGTTGACAACTTGATTCCTTTGTTCATGGCATCGTAGACGCCTTGATCAGGTTCTGAAATAAATTTAGAAATTGCATCTTTATAGTTGTTGATAATTTCTATTGTTCCATCTGTTGAGCAACCGTCTATAATTATATGTTCTATATTAGGATATGTTTGTGCGCGAACGCTGTTTATACAATCTTCAATTGTTGTTGCTCCATTAAATACAGATGTAACGATTGACACCTTCAATGATCGGCTACCTCACCCAACTCCGGAATTTTTTAATATCACCCCATAACATCCCGATGTCATGTAAATAAAGTTTACTTCTCGACTTCGCCCTTTTTGCCAGTCTTACAAAGCTCATATTGTATTTATGGAAGGCCTTTTTCATTTCAGATTCAAGTTGTTCAAATTCTTCATTGCTCATAGTATCAACTCGTCTGTTAATATTTTTAACATAATAGTATTTAGGAGAAATGTTATAAAAGTCTTCCAGGGTTCTGTCACTTTGAACAAGACCTTTGTCGATTCCGATTTCAAACAAATCGGTACCAGGAAAGGGTTCATAAACACTCAAAGAGGCAAAATCCGGCTTGAGTTCCTTCATGAATTTCAGCGTTTGGTAAATTTCCTCTTTTGTCTCTGAAGGGAGTCCCATCATAAAATACCCAGTCCAATGAATACCTACTCTTCTAAATAACGCAGCGGCTTCTCTGGCTTGGGACAAAGTCGTCCTTTTATTTATTAGCTTGAGCACTCTTTCACTTCCTGTCTCTATCCCCACTTTTATACCGTTGCATCCGGCGGCCTTCATCTTCATCAATAATTCCTCATCTATGATATCTACTCTTGCATTGCAATCCCAATTGATATCGAGAGTTTCTTTTATTAATTTATCACAGAGTTCCAAGACTCTTTTACGATTGACCGTAAAGGAGTCATCCTTGATTGCAAATTGGTGGGTTCCATAAGTATCGATTGCCGATTTAATCTCCGCAATAACGTTATCTGTCGAACGATAGCGAATTTTCCTTTTCCAAATACTTGTGGCACAGTAAGAGCAGTTATATGGACAACCCCTGCTAGTCATTAAGAGCCCCATATCCTCTGAGTTATATGCACCACTGTTTAATAGCAGATCTTTGGCGGGAAAGGGAATGACATCCAGATTCTGAATAAATTCCCTATCAGGGTTGTGAATTAATGTGTCATTTCGCCTATATGTAATCCCTTTTATATTCCTTAACCCCTCAATCTTGACTCCATCCCTGCCTTGCAGTTTCTCCACCAACTCCAAGAAAGTCTCTTCTCCTTCCCCTCGAACCAGAAAGTCAACATCGGGGCATATCTTTATCACTTCATCGTGTTTCATAGAAACGTGTGGACCTCCCATTATTACTAGTAAGTCCTTATTTATTTTCTTTACAATCGATGCAATTTTAAAAGCAGAAGCTGCAAATGTGGTCCACACGCTAATTCCAACAATCTCTGGGTTAAAACTGCAAATGGTTTCACTAACCTCTTTCCAGATGGGATGGCTGTCATGTAATGATTTGAGATAAAGAGGGTAACTTTCTTCCAAGGCGGTAAAGTCAATCTTTGAAGGGTTCGCATTAAAGTCTGCATCGTAAATCAGAACCTCATGTCCTTCTTTTCTTAACACTGCTGCCAGATAGGCCAAGCCAAGAGGGAAATAACGATTGTAATAGCCTATGAAACGGTAGAAGGGAGGATCAATGAGTAGAATTTTCATTAGCTTTTCACGTATTAGTAGATACCTATCGATAATCTTATACTAAACAAACCTGTGAGTCAAATACCTACGGAGGAGATTAACAATCAAAAAGAACCTCCAGCGAATTCTTTGCAGATGAGAAATACTATCTAAGTCTTTTAGGCTGGCATTTGACGAATGTATCCTGTATTTAAAAGTTTTTTCTTTAACCAAGCCTATCTGACCGTAAATCTCGCCTAAGATGCCGAGCCACATATCGTGCATAGGCAACCTCTTTGGAAAAGGAAGAGCAACTTCCAGCAAGTTTCTTGAAAAAGCCATGGTACACCCCATATACGTATTTCTGATTATATTTCTCATGACTCCAGTTCTATATCTTATTTTTTCTAATATTGAATTCTCCAATATAATTTCATTTGCATCAATCACAAATCCATCTAATATCAGAGTATATATTTTAGATGTGTTTCGCACAAAGCAGTTTCTGATTATATTAATCCTATTTTCAATCCATATGTCATCCTGGTCAGATAAAACTATTATATCACCACAAGCACATTTCAAAGCATTCTCAAAGTTGTATATAGGACTACGGGCATGGTTGTGTTCTAATAATCTTATCCTCTTGTCATCAAAACTTTTAATGATATCGACAGTTTTGTCAGTAGATGAATCATCTGAAATTACAACTTCATCATTTTCAGAAAGCTGTTTCAGTATAGACTCAAGCTGAGTTGCTATATATTTTTGCCCATTATAGGTTGCTATACATACGGATATCTTCATATCGCTTTTTTCCGTCTGAAAAAAGAAAAAATCAACGGATATACTAATTGGAGACTCATGCCGGAAAAACAGAACATGATTAAAAAAAAGTTTTTATGCCAAGATTTTCAATATCCTTCTTAGTTTTAAGAATAGACTCGTCAGAGTAGTTGAACTTGCTTACCAAACATTACAAAGGTCTAAGCCCCCTCCGGAATATCAGCTAATTCGGGAATCTGATCTTCTATAGGTAATTGTCTGTATTCACGAAACTGCTCATTATTAAGCGCTAAATTGGGATTGTAAAAAGGGTCACGATTAAGTATTTCAGCATAATCACTCACAAGTCTTTGTTTGTAAACAAGCTCTTCTAATTTTACAGGACGAGTTTTAGTCTCATGATGAATAGCTCTTACCATTGGATTATAAATACACCTGTATCCTTTGTTTCTTAGGCGGATACACAGATCGACATCGTTGAACAACGTTGGATAACGGTTACTGTTAAAACCGCCAACATGATCAAAACATGAACGACGTACAAGTGCTAATGCAGCGGTAATTCCTGACATTTCTTGAAGTGTGTGTAGTCGACCAAGGTATCCAGGCATTTCATTAAAAATGTATTTGTGGGCATGTCCGGCTGTGCCGTTAAGGCCGAAAATTACACCGCCATGCTGTACCATGCCATTGGGATATGAAATCAATCCACCTACTACTGCAATGGAATCATCAAGTTCTGTAATCGCAACTAATTGTTCTAACCATTCTTCTGAAATAATTTCAATATCATTATTCATGAAAAGGACAAATTCCGATTCAACTGAAGCTGTAGCGATATTGTTCATTTCAGAATGGTTAAAAGACTTGTTATAGTCAATAACCTTAATTCTGTTTTCAGATTGTTCTTTTCTTAAGTATTTCAAAAGCCCTATATCATCAGATGCGTTATTTATGACTACTATCTCAAAACATGGATAATTTGTGTGTTTTCTAGCAGAGTCGATACATTTTTTCGTTGACGACAACGCATCTTTAATAGGTATTACAATACTTACCTTTGGAAATTCGGAAGGTTCAAATTTAATCCGGTATATCGTAGGGCAAATTTCGTGAGAAGCCACCTTGCCTTTTACGTTGCGACGTTTCAAGGCATCAGCTACTGCTCTTCTGCCGGCAGAAGAGGCTTTGGGTTTGGCGTCGATACTCGTAGCTGCAGAACCTGGGATTTCCCGCCAATGATATAAAACCCGTGGAATATGAATGACCTTTTCTTTTGGAACAATTTCTGAAAGTCTTAATGCTAAATCGTGATCCTGAGAACCATCAAAACCTTTCCGTAAATATCCAATTTTAGCAAGTATCTCTGCGGCATATACGCGAAAATGACAAGTATACATATTTGATAAAAGGAACTCAGGTGAAAAATCCGGCTTGAAACGTGGATCGTGGCATTTTCCATTTGGCGTAATTAGGTCTTCATCGGAATATAGCCACAATGCTTCTGGATTTTTCTTTAAAGCCCAGGTAATCCAGGTAAGTGCGTCTGGTGTTAATTCGTCGTCATGATCAAGAAGCCCTATAAATTCACCCTTAGCGTGTTTTATCCCTAAATTGGTAGCTCCCGCTATGCCGGAATTCTCTTCTAAATAACAAACTCGAATACGCTCATCTTTAGATACCCATTTATCCATGAGTTGTCTCAAGTCTTCCTGGCCGGAAGCATCATCAACCAAGATTAATTCCCACTTACTGTAATGCTGATTAACAACCGAGCGAATACATTTGTCGAGCCATTTACGAGCTACTTTGTGCACGGGAACTACTATGGAAATTAAAGGTTTAAACGTACACTTTTCTAAAATATATTTACTTTGCGAAATGGATAGTTGGTTTCGAAAAGGATCGTACGACAAAACTCTTACGCTGAATTTATATACCATGCAATGCCAGCACAATCTAATGCCACCGTATTTATAAATAATCCGTGCCTTTTTCAGCTTCAGCCTGTTCGGCAACAACAGCCACATAAAGGCACGAGCAGTAATCATAATATTTGTAATTGCACTTTTCATTTTATTTACGACTACTGAACATATCTTACTGGTTCCTGGGTTTTAATTTTCCGTAAAACTATTGTAAAACCATTACCTGCTTTGTCATCTATATCTTGAACTTCGACTATTTCCCATTCCATACGAAGGTTTTCAATCATATACCGTATTAACTCAATAAAAGTTTTGGTAACCCAACAGTGGTCATGTCCATCGGGATTCGTATGAGGCTCAGTGTTATTATTTTTAAAATCTTCTACTATGTGGCTTAAAGGTGTACTTGCCTTATGTTTGTCGAAGGTCCTTTCCTTGTGTGGTACTATCATAAAGAGTATCCCGCCAGCTTTCACTAATCTATCCCATTCAACAAGAGCTTTAATTGGATTTGGAAAATGCTCTATGACATGAGAACTGACTATAAAATCCTGACTCTCATCCGGAAGTGGGATATCATCCCCGTTAGCAACAATGTCGACTTTTAAGGCCTTGCCGCAAAGATTGATCTCTTCTTTCTTGAACTCTGTGTCCATAGAATCAGTGAAATCAACATTTAATGTGTTCAGGCCGAACGGATTATGTGCTGATCCTCCTATTTCCAAACCTTTTCCAATGCAGTATTTATGGGCAAGAGTAGACTGTGGCACTTGCGTAATAAGCCCGAAAAGAAGCTCATAAAAAACTTTGGCTATTTTTCTTCTCACCGTCCCGCTTGGAAAAATTCTGTTCATAGTTTTTCTCGATACCATTACAGTATCCTCTAAACACAATGCGTTGGTGTATTTTTTGCCAAACCTTCGTGTTCCTATCTTCCGTATAACTACCGTAAAACCATTACCTACTTTGTTATCTATATCTTGAACTTTGGCTATTTCCCATTCTATATGAAGTTGCGCAATCATATAGTTGATCAATTCGACACAATCTGATGCCACCGTATTTATAAATAATCCGTGCCTTTTTCAGCTTAAGCCTGTTCGGCAACAACAGCCACATAAAGGCACGAGCAGTAATCATAATATTTGTAATTGCACTTTTCATTTTATTTACGACTACTGAACATATCTTACTGGTTCCTGGGTTTTAATTTTCCGTAAAACTATTGTAAAACCATTACCTGCTTTGTCATCTATATCTTGAACTTCGACTATTTCCCATTCCATACGAAGGTTTTCAATCATATACCGTATTAACTCAATAAAAGTTTTGGTAACCCAACAGTGGTCATGTCCATCGGGATTCGTATGAGGCTCAGTGTTATTATTTTTAAAATCTTCTACTATGTGGCTTAAAGGTGTACTTGCCTTATGTTTGTCGAAGGTCCTTTCCTTGTGTGGTACTATCATAAAGAGTATCCCGCCAGCTTTCACTAATCTATCCCATTCAACAAGAGCTTTAATTGGATTTGGAAAATGCTCTATGACATGAGAACTGACTATAAAATCCTGACTCTCATCCGGAAGTGGGATATCATCCCCGTTAGCAACAATGTCGACTTTTAAGGCCTTGCCGCAAAGATTGATCTCTTCTTTCTTGAACTCTGTGTCCATAGAATCAGTGAAATCAACATTTAATGTGTTCAGGCCGAACGGATTATGTGCCGATCCTCCTATTTCCAAACCTTTTCCAATGCAGTATTTGTGGGCAAGAGCAGATTCAGGAAAAGGAAAAGGAGAGGTTTTCTCTAAGTCTAATTCGTAAATATAATTATCTGGAGTCTCACTGATTTTTTCACCGTATACATGAACATTAGCAAAAGCCGGAGCATCCCGATCCAACAGGTGTGGCGAGTAGAGACTGAGAGGAATCGCATATCCTGATGCGATTACACGAAATCCCATTTGGGTGCCGAATAATCCCTCCAAAGCCTCTCTTGAGAAGCGGAAATAATCATAAGGATAAGCATGCAGCGGGAATGACCGATGGGTTTGTATGTACAATATGCCCCCTATTTTCAAGGCTTTCATCAATTGATGAGCAGCCAAATGCGGGTATTTCAAGTGTTCGAATGTTGCGCAGGCTATGATTATATCAAACTTTTCTTCCCCGACGACATCCGTCAATTTATGGGCGTCGGCAACTACTTGGACATCAACACCCGGTTCAATGTCTGAGCCAATGTATTCGCCGGCATTTGGTATCCACTCTTTATGTGTGGTTGATTGTTTTGGTATCGAACGTTTAGTACCCAGTTCCAAAACGCGGGGCTTATGCATTTTACGGCAGCGAGCAACAAATGCTTCGAGGAGATCTTCATTTCCGGCGAACTGCGCAGGTCTGGTGTTATATTTTTCAGCAAATACTGTAAGCCGATAGGCGGTATGTCTCACAATTTTTCCAAAAAATGAAGGTTTCTTAGGTTGAGGGTTATTAAAAAACGCTGCCAGGCGGCGGCGAAATTCAGAAAAATCAGTGAACGCAAAATAAATTGCCTTGGCGATCTTACGAGCTATTCTGCTTGACGTTGAACTGATCTTTTGCTCATTTGAGCCCATATTTTTTACACTCCTATGAAGCTTCCAACCGTGTGAGCCGTGAACAGCTTCAGGTTCATTGCAGACATTTTTGATGCCATATAAATCACATCGGCCTGTTAAACCAATAAAGTCGATGTATCTAAATCCGAAATTTACAGCTAACCTCTTGGCTATCTCCCTGTTACTAAGCTGTTCAGCTAGTACGTCAAGTGCAAATTCCTGGTGAATCTTACTACCTGTTTTCCAGGCGAGCATTGCCAAGACGAAGGGAATTGAATCTGAGTCAATATTCTTATATTCTGCGGCCTCTGGAAATACTTTCAATAAGATATCTACACTGTTAACCTTCAGATAATTCTTTAAGATGTGAGCATACTCCCAAGAAGTTCTGATCATGCTTTCTGGTCGTTGCCCACTTACATTCGCTTCGTCGTTCCTCACACGAAATTTAATCAGGTTTTCTGGTATTATATAGATTTCATATCTCATGCAAAGCCGAGTCCAAAAATCAAAGTCAGGGAGTTGCGCATAACGTTCATCATAATAACCGATGGATTTATAACATCTGTTACGAATCAAAACGCTTGGATGACAGAGACAATTCCCTTTATAAAAAAAATGATTCAACCATTCGAAGCGAGTCCTATTTGAGCGATTAAAAATATCGTAATAAGGATGGGTCGTGTCGGTAAAATCATCGCCGTTTTCATCGACAATCTGTGCGTAACCAAATACTGCACCGAGTTCCGGATGTTCGTCCAAAAACCGGACCTGCTTTTCAAGTTTATCAGGCAAAAAGACATCATCAGAATTTAAAGCGGCAATGAATTCTCCCTTAGCCTCGTCAAGGCACTTTCTCTTTGCTACACATGCTCCTCGATTGTTTTCGAAACAAAACAGTTTTATTCTTGGGTCAGTTAATTTTTTAATTTCTGTTACTGTTCCGTCAGTGGATCCATCATCGGTTATTACAATTTCAAAATCCTGATAAGTCTGGTCTAAAATACTTTGTATTGTCTCCGCAACGTATTTTTCGTGATTATATGACGCAATGACTACGCTAACTTTGGGCATATACATACCTATCATTATCTTTATTATCTGAAATTCTTTAATATGTCACAAATTTGTTCTACATCGTGTGTGGAAAGCTCGCCATACAGGGGCATACATAGAACCTCTTTTGCGACTTTCTGAGCAATAGGTAGATTGGAGGGTGCTGCTGATGGTATATGGCGGTAGCATGGGTAATCGCTGCAAAGGGGGAAAAAGTATTTTCTGGTAAAAACGTTATATTCTTTAAATTTCTCGTAAAGGAAATCACGTGAACACCTGAAAGTCTTGCTATCTACCCGAATTACAAAATACTGATAATTGCTTTTGACGCCAGGTATATCATTCAAATATGTAATACCTTGAACATCTTTTAGCAAGTTTCTATAAGCATCAGCAAGTATCTTTCGTTTGTTTATTTCTGTATCGAGATATTTTAGATTTACAAGTCCTAAAACCGCTTGAATTTCGTTCATTTTACCGTTAATTCCGGGCATTACAACTTCTTCTTCATTCTTAATGCCAAAGTTTCTTAAAAAATCTATTCTTTCTTTTAGATTTCTATCTCTGAAAACGAGAGCACCTCCTTCAGCGGTGTTAAAGACCTTGGTTGCGTGAAAGCTCATCATCGAAATATCGCCAAAGTTACCTATACCAATACCGTCAACTTCGACTCCAAATACATGTGCGGCGTCGTAAATAACTTTTAACCCGTAACGGTCGGCTATGGTTTGAATTCCCACGACATCACAGGGTATTCCGAAAACATGAACAGCCAATATGGCGGTTGTTTGAGGAGTGATTAATGATTCCATCTTATTAGCGTCTATATTCATCGTGACAGGATCAATATCACAAAATATAGGTTTTATATTATTCCAGGCTAACACATGTGGTGTTGCGGGAAAGGTGAATGGCGTGGTGATAACTTCCCCCGAAAGACGAAGACTTTGACATGCAACTATAAGAGCAGTTGTGCCATTATTAAACAAAGAAAGATAAGGAACATTTAATTTTAATCGCAATGCCTCCTCGAGAGCCGCATGCTGAGGCCCATTGTTTGTTAGCCAACCAGAAGCCCAAACTTCTTTAAGTTTCTCATTCAACTCTTTGAGGTCGGGCAAAAGTGGGCGAGCTATATATATTGGCTTATCAAATGGTTTAACACTCGTTATGATTCTATTAGCTATTTTTCTCGAGGTATTTGGCATAGTTCTTCAATACTCCTTCTCTGTTTCTTTCACTTATTTTTCTGTTGCCGATATAAACTCCCCAAGGTTCTATGTCACGCCTAACTACTGAACAAGCACCAACCGCTGCCCCTTCACCTATTTTAACACCAGGTAAGACAACGCTATTTGCCCCAATAATACAAAACTTACCTATAGAGATGGGGCTTCTATTAACATTTCTGTATTCTTCGTCAACCGTAGGATTTCCGAAACCCCAATCTTTATAGTCGTCTGTACCCGTTAAAATTCGACAACCGTGGGATATTGCCGAAAAATCCTCCATGCTAAACTCTTCACCACCCGTTATTGTAGTAAAGCAACTAATGTGGACACAGTTGCCAATCTTCATGGATTTCTTCGCATAAATAAAAACAAAATCATCAATGATTATGTTTTTGCCAAACTCAATATTCTCTATTCCTATTATTTTTGTGTATTCAAACGTTGTGACACCTGCAATATTGTATTTTCCCATAATCTATATCCTTACTCAAACCGACCGATTTTGAGCCGAAGAATATGGTAAGTTGTCCAATAACAACAACATAACACGACTTGTCATTCCCGCGAAAGCGGGAATCCACTACATCCGTTACATTCCTGGATCCCTGCTTTCGCAGGGATGACAGCGCGAATCGGTCAGTTTGAGATCCTTAAATTCCTTATTTTACGGCCTCAAAAATCAGTTTAGAATCTTTTCGGGTTTCTCGGTTTGCTAATTCAGTGTATTTACTTTCGTTCCATTTCTGACGATAATTTTTCTCAAAACCTGCTTGCTTCAATCGACGTTCGAGTTCTTCCGCGTTGTATGAATACTGGTGTCCCCATTCCCTAAAACATATGTTTAACATCTCGGCTCGTGTTTGTATCCACTGGCAGTTGTATGTTTCGATCCAGTCTTGGTTTTTCCAGGATGGAGATATATATTTCTCGATGAGATAATCTAGGTCAGGTGTGGCGATTCTCAGAACTCCTTCCGGCTTTAATACTCTGTAAAAATCATTCATAATTTTGACACCTCCTTCAACCGTAATGTGTTCGATGAAGTGTTCATTGTAAATAAAATCTACGGAATTATCCTTATAGGGCAAACGCTTCCTTGCATCATGTTTTTTATCCGCTTTCTCTGAGTCCTTATCGATGTTTACCCAACCATCAAAGTACACATCCCCACAACCAATATGCAGATTCATCGCCTCTTCAGTCTTTTCATTTAGCCAAAACCTCAACATTTTTTCTCCTTCATCAAACTTTTTACAGAAGTTACCCGTGCCAATACTTGTTCCTTATGCATAAGTGATGTGATGTTCGCCAAGTATGGTTATTATTTTTTCTTTGCTCTGTTTTATAGATCGAGCTATTTCTGTCGCTACTGCAAAATCCTGAGAAGTTGAAGATATCCCAATAATATCAAATTCTTCAAGACCTTCTAAGTTTTCCAGGAAATACATTTCCACAGAAACTTCCAGATACTTCTCAAGATAAGTCTTTAAATATCCAAATGCTAAAGGTTTGAACCAGTTTACATCGATCTTGTTCTTTGCTTGAATAAAACCAATTTTTAGCTGCTTGGTCATCTAAAACCCTTTTTTAACAAATTGTCAAGAACTCACTTTTTCTTGACTTTTATACATAGTCAAAACATCAAGGGGGCGTCCTTCAGCAATCGCTTTACCTTCTTCCAATAGAACAATTCTGTCACAAAATTTTTCAACAGCCTCCAAATCGTGACTGACAAATACAATTGTTCTGCCATCTTTTTTGAAGCTCGCAAAACAATCGTAGCACTTCCGCTGAAAATCAATGTCGCCGACGGCTAACACCTCATCTACCAGCAGTATTGAGCTTTCTATTGCTACCGTTATTGAAAAGCCCAGCCTTACCTGCATGCCGGAGGACAGGTTCTTGAGCTTTGCATCAACAAACCTCTCCAACCCGGAGAAATCGATTATCCGGTCGTACTTTTCTATGATTTCCTGTCGAGACATTCCAAGAAGAGCACCATAAAGAAAAACATTGTCTTTGACAGTTAACTCCCACTGAAAACCCACTCCCAGCTCCAGGAATGGCGCGACGTTTCCGTTTACAGATACTGTTCCCGACGTTGGCTCAAGAACTTGAGCTATGAGCTTTAACAGAGTTGATTTGCCTGAGCCGTTTTTACCTACTATCCCCAGAAACTCGCAGGGTTCGACTTTCAGATTGATGTCGCGTAAAGCATAGAACTTTTCGTAAGTATGCTTCTGAAAAATACGTGTAAAGTGCTGACGCAATGTTGTTTTCCTGTCATGGGGTAAGCGGAATATTTTGTTGACATGTTCAAGAGCTATCATAGATCCTCCGCAAAGCTGCGCGATAATTTGTTAAATAGTCCTAACCCTATAACAAAGAAACAAACCGCAAAAGAGATTATAATAATGTGACTTTTAAAAGCCATGAACCCACCTGTTGGTCCGATCAGGGCTTGTCTACAACCTTGAATAATCCGTGCGGCGGGATTTAAAAATATCAGCGAATGATACTTTTCCGAAACAATTGAAATGGGATATACGATCGGCGTAATCCAAAAGCCAAGCTGCACAAAAACTTCCCATATATGATGAACATCCCTGAATTTAGGGAATAATGCACATAAGAAAAGCGCCAGCCCTACGACAAGCACATAAAGCTCCAGTAGATAAAGAGGCAACATAAATATGCTAATTGAGAATTGGGCGCCTGATATAACGAAGAAAATAAAAAAGACAACTATATTCAGCGATAGAGTAAGCAGTGCGGTCAGAGAACATGCTATTACAATGACCCAACGAGGAAAATATATCTTCTTTAGTATCGGTGCTCTGCCTTCCAAAAAAAGCATGCTGCTTAGCGTAACTTCGGACAGGAAGTTCCAGAGAATAATCCCTAACAGAAGATACAATTTATAGTTTTCGACATCCCATCTTACAAATACTGAAAATACAAGGTACAAGGTGCCGAACATCAGTAATGGTTTTAACAGGCTCCAAAAATATCCTAAGGCAGAGTTGTCATATTTCAACTTGAAATCCATTATAGCCATCACTAATGTCAGGTAGACATAATTCTTTCTACCTAAAGAAATGTCTTGTTTACAGGTTTTTGTATATAATGGCATCGACTCCTCTTTTCTTTTTATTAACGTATTTGTATTCTACTTTGCCCGACGGCTCCTTCCGAAATTTGACACGGGCTCATAAACTTCATAATTATACATACTGACATTTCCTATTTAAACGCTTTAAAAACCCTAATACACCATTTCTGAATCAATAATTCAATCAAAATCCTCTCGAAATTTTAAGTTTCGCCATGCTATTTGTTTGGTCATTGGGCTTAAGAGGGGATGGTTGGACTTAAAGCTAAAAGATATTTGGCTTTACAGAGACTTGGTATTTCATTTTGTGAGGCGAGATTTCGTTGCTTTTTACAAACAGACTATTTTAGGGCCGTTATGGTATATTATTCAGTCTCTATTGACGACGGTGACTAACGTCAATTATAAATTCCCTCTGACGACAATTATTTCTACCGTTCTTTGGTAACATCCTTCTTAATAGCGTAAGCCCCTCTGGGATGCCCCCCTATGCACTCCTATATAAAAAAGTGGTTGGGCTTTAGCAACGATCGAGTGAATCATATATTCTTTTGTAAGCCGACAGCAGCGAAGCTGTAATTTTGCAATCCCGGTAGGCCCAATGGAACAGGATTTTTTGCTGCTGCTGCGTCAGATTGTTTGGGGCGTAGGGCTTGCGAATATACTGGTTAACGCAGCAGGGCGGGTAACCGAAAAGGAATCCCTCGAACCGCTGAGTCCCGGCTGATTTGTCTACTGGAGTATTTCCGAAGGCCTGTTCGTACAATTGAATGTACACAGGCGTTCGGCTGAAGATAGTCTCGATGACTTTCTTGCCGGTCTTGACGGTTCGCCGAACTTGCTTTGTCAGCAAACTTATCCGCCGCAATAATTTCAAATCGCCCTCGGCCAAGTCTTTTTCCCATCGGCTCAGGGGCTTTAATCCTTCACGCGTTAGCATGGCCAGATATGCCAATTCGAAATCGATTTCTTTCAGGGCACAGAGATATCCTTGAAATTCAGGTGTCTCGGGATGCGGATCGCCGTTGCAGCACTGATTGCTCATCTTATTCGTCCTGGTTCGAGTTGATGTTTTGCAGCCATTGCTCTGTAAAAATAGCGAAGTCGTCAGAATCGACCTGGCAGTCTCTGTTCAAATCCGCCGGCCGATATATAGTCCCCAAATCGCCGCATTGACGGGGCATTTCCAGAATCTTTACCAAAAGAGCCAAATCAGTCCTGCCTTTTCCGTGAACATCGCCGGCAAAGCTGAACGAGCCGTGCTCCATATAATGCAGCGACAGCACCGGAACATCGATAGAAAGGCCGAGCCTGAGGTTTGTAATCTCCCAGTAACCCATATTGACCGTTGTGCCGCATGTATCGCAATTCTCAAGTCCCCGCTGCAGATAGTTTACCTTATATATTGCATTTACTTCAGGGCCGTTCGGGTCGAAAACCGGCAGGGAGTCAACTGCCTCCGCACATTGCCTGGCAAGCTCGATTCCATCGGGGGTAAGGTCATCGTCCTGGTCGGTGTCATACAGATTATAGCCCCCGGCCAGCTCTTCGGCATCTGTCAGCATATCTCCATCCAGATCGCCTTCGACGGCCAACTGATGCTCGTTCAATTCTTCAGGATACCGCAGTTCGAGGGTTCTCAGTAATCGTGCAATATCGACCCTGCCGCTGTGAAAGTCGCCGAAGCAATCGAACGAGCCGTGTTCCATATAATGCAATGCCAGTTCGGGCAGGAACGCTCCTTCTAAAGGATCGTTGGGATCGGGATACGACAAACCGAGATTCGGATTGACGACTCCAACGCCGCCCATATTGACCTCCTGGCCGCAAATGTCGCATCGTTCAATGCCGAATAGTGCGTGCTGTATTTTATAGGTCTGGTTCGGTATCGGCATCGCAGTATCGGGGTAATAGGCCGGCAGCTCATTTATCACGGTAGCGCAGTGCTGGGCCAGATCCACGCCGTCCGCGACCTGGTTGCGGTTCTGGTCGGTAGTGAAGGGACGATACCCTATTGCGGTTTCTTCAGCGTCGGCGAGCAAATCCGCATCCGCATCCCGGCTGATCGGCTGTTGGTGTGTGACCGGCTTATCTTTGGCAAGAGCCTTGTTCAGGCCTGCGCCCGCCCCAAGAGTGATTGCCGCCGCGGTGCCGGCCGCGATGGCCCGTTTTCGGAACTTATTGCGTTTGGCGGCTTGTCTCTGGTAAGCTCTTCGTAATCTCTTCATTTTTTTTCCTCCAAATTAAAGCCCGCTGCTACAGAGCAGAATATCCTTATTATCGGTAAAAATTATACCAGAGAAAAGAATTTCGTCCAGAAATATCATGCTGGAATAGCTCCCGGCAAATTGGCTTTGTTTGGCTTTGTTTTTCGCTATCAAAAATCGCCAAAAATCGCCAAAACACACATAAATCTCTAATAATATTGAACTTGCGCCGTATTACCCATTTTAACATTGGCTTTGTTTTTTCAAACAGCCTTGCCGAAAAAGCACCGGATTTACTATTTTTTATTGACTATTGCCTATTTTAACATTCGATACACACAAAATGCTGTAAGCTCTTAAATATTCTCCATTTACCATTCTACATTCTTAATTCATAATTCTAAATTCTATTCGTTATCTATTCTACGAATCATTTCACGAAAAAGCGGGCAAATTCTTCAAAAATCTCCGTGAGACGGCATCCATTATTCGTATTGCGTACTGGGTATGGCGTACGGCGTAAGAACATCCAGACATGTAGGATGGCGCAGCTTCGCTGCCCATGCTGATTCTCAGAGGAAAAGTAAATATTCAATCGTCAATCGTAAATCTATTCGGCTTCCCACCAAAGTCTCGGATAGTCCTGACCTTCGAGAATCCACCAGATATCTTCGCTGCCGTTGGCCGTCTCGTCCACGAAGTCCCAGCCGGCTTCGAGGAATGTGCCGGACATTTGCATCTCTGTAGTTGTTTTGCCAAGGACACCCGTAGGATCAGGCTCAAGATTGCCAACTCCATCCAAAAATCCGGAACTCTGTGTGTCCCAGAAACTGATAAAGATTTCTCCCCAGCTATCATGAGCATAACCGACATTTGCTCCCAGAATTCCGCCTGTTTCTATTTCACCGCTGACCGTGCCGGCAGAATAACTGCCTGTGATTGTACCTGAACTTGCACCTGCTAAACCACCCACGTGTTCTTCTCCACTAACATTGGACTTACTGTAACAAGAAGTTATGATGTGCTGATTATACCCCACAAGCCCCCCCACGTTTGATCGACCGTTTACAGTATTCGATGACCAGGATGTTATGATTGGGCCATTGTTAATTCCGACCAAACCGCCGGCATTGAATGGGCTCTCGATACTGCTATCGGCTGAATAGCATGAAATGATTGCCCCTTTATTGCGGCCTACCAGAGCACCACACATATTCTGGCTGGATATGGTCGCATTGACAATGCCAAGGTTCATTAGCAGGCCATACCCGGCATTTGACTGTTCGACAGCACCGAATATACCTACCGAGTACTCTTCCCTGGCGTGGTAGCTGAAATGTGAAATCGTGTGCCCGTTTCCGTTGAAAACGCCTGTAAATGGGATTGGGCGCGTGCCGATAGGCATCAATAGATTTAGATTCACAGAGCTAAGATCAATATCATTTGTCAGAACATAATGCTTGTCAAAATCCTGTTGAAAATATGCCAGATTAGCGAAGTCCTGCGCTGTGCGTATCTCGTAAGGAGTGTTCGGATCACCGGTGCCGCTGCTATAACGAGGCTCCGGATCGATTATGGGCCGGCCAGGTGTCTGCTCCCAGATCAATCGTGGATAGTCCTGGCCATCTTCGATGGTCCATACACCTGGGTAGCCCCAGCCGCGAAAGGTCTTTGCCCTCATCATTTCACTGGTCGGACGACCCATTCCTGTGCTGCTTGAGGGTATGCCGCTTGCCTCGACATCCCAGTAACAATTGTACGCCCTTTCGCTGCTGCCTCCAATCAAACCCCCGACATGATTAGGGCCAACCACGGGACCGACCGAATAGCAGTAGGCGATCTGGACTCCAAAACTTGCTCCAGCCAATCCCCCGATGTAGTCGCTTCTGCCTGCAATTACACAGGTTGAATAGCTCGATTCGATACTACCGTAGTTATCGCCTACCAAACCACCTACCCTATCGGCGCCACTTATTCCACCTTCCGCACGGCTTGCGCGTAAGATCCCCAGATGGTTTTGACGTCCCACCAATCCTCCAACCGAATCCCCTCCAGTGACTTCGCCGTCGAAACTGCAGGATGTCACGTCAGCAAAATTGCGTCCCACAAGACCGCCGACCGCCCAACTACCATCGACCACACCTGTGAAATAAGTTCCTCCGATTGTGCCCCAATTACTCCCTGCCAGTCCACCCACATGCGAAGCTCCACTGCAGATTCCATGAACGCTGCATGAGGCAATAGTGCCCCGGTTGTTTCCCGTCAGTATTCCCACGAATTGGCAGCCAGTGACAGTAGCATTGACAATATTCAGGTTTACAACACGGCCGCTCGTTTTATTGGCATCGGTGACATTCGGTCCCACGCTTCCGAAGACGCCTGCATAGCTTTGGCTGTCAAATATGTAATTAAAATTGTAGATCGTGTGGTTGTCACCATCGAAAACTCCACAGAATGGAAACGCATTATTCCCAATAGGCAAAATCAAATTTGGGTCGATAACAGACAAGTCAATATCCTGCATCAGGATGAAGTGCTTGTCGAAATCAGCGCTGCGGTAAGCAATTTCGATGAATTCCTCAGCAGTAAGTATCCGATACGGATCATCTATCTCTCCGGTGCCACTGCTGTATGCGTCTCGGGAATCAACAATTAACTCTCCTTGTATGTCCTCCCAGTTCAGGCGCGGATAGTCACTCCCATCATCGATGGTCCAGTGCCCCTGTGAGCCCCAGCCCTGGAACGTTGACACCTCCTGCATCTGTATAGTTGTTTTTGCTTGACCGGGAGCACTGGTCGTTATCCCGCTACTGTTCACATCCCAAAAGCTCAGGAAGCACGATCCCATATTGATCCCTACGAGCCCTCCAATACTGTCGTCACCTGTAACTTCTCCAGTAGAATAGCTGGTGACAACTGTATCTTCATTGAGTCCGACAAGGCCGCCTGCGATCTTAGTTGCTTTTATACGACCCATGGCATAACAAGATTCCACAACACCACTGCCATACCAGTCTCCATTTGAACCAACCAATCCCCCGATCCTGTATTTGCCAATAACCTCGGCAACACTGAAACAGGCCCGGACCAATCCTTTTCCATTATAGCCATTTCCACCGATCAATCCTCCGATGCACTCATATCCTGATATACTTCCACTTGTCGAACAAGCCGAGACTACTCCTCTATTCACACCTGCCAGTCCCCCGACAAAACCACCCCCATTAATGTTGACATCTACTATCTGGAGGTTCTTTACAATCCCTCGAAGATCATTATATTGCTCAGGATAGTCGTATTCATAGTATATTTCCATTTCCCCGATAGCGCCAAAAACTCCCACATGAACTTCTAGCGTCTGTTCTGGAACCACCGGTTTCGGCGTGGGCGGTGGGTGGGGATAACGACTAAGTGGTTCATTTACATCTTCTGAGTTTTGCTCTTCTGCGGGAGGTATTATTCCATATACGAAATTGTGAATGATATTGTGATTCCCATCGAAGAGACCCACAAAAGGATTACCCTGCGTCCCGATAGGCTTCACCAAATTGGGATCGACATCGTTCATATCGATGTCAGACATCAACACAAAGTGCTTATCAAAATCTTTTAGATACCAAGCGATATTACTGAACTGCTCGGCGGTCCATATCTCGTACGGATCGTCAGGTTCTCCTGTCCCCCCGCCATAGCGATTCGTTTCATCAACAATAGGCTCACCGGCTGCGCCTTCCCACGCCAAACGCGGATAGTCCAACCCGGCATCCAGGATCCATGCACCGTCGTGTCCCCATCCCCGAAACGTTTCCGGTTCCATCATTTCCTGCGTCGTTTTTGGTTGTCCCGAAGCGCTACTACCTTTGCCCGAGGCCTCCCAGTCCCAGTAGCTGGAAAAGGCCGTCGTTTTAGTCAAACCCGTTAGACCTCCGGTTCGTGAAAACCTTGAAAGGCTTGCCGTTACTTTTACAGCGGCATAGCTGGTAGTTATAGTACCATAGTCATAGCCAATTAGCCCTCCAACAAAACTGCTGCCGCTGACTGTAGCCCATGAATAACACGAAACGACCGGACCCTGATTGATCCCAAGCAATCCTCCCACATCATCATCTCCCGTGACCTGACCGGTCGTGTAGCATTGAACGATCCTTCCATCGTTCTTGCCTAATAGCCCTCCGGCCCGAAAGTAACCATTGACCTCTACATCAGCGTGCGAGTACCTGACGGCACCTGTGTTTTCCCCACCAATTCCGCCTGTTATATTAGAGCCTTCAAGCACACCTGTGACATGGCAGTTTTCGATCAAACCCTCGTTCATCCCGACAATTACACCAGCCCGGAGTGAACCTGTGATTGTGGCATTCTCAACGTGTAGATTCAGTACACTCCCGTCTTTACCAATATAACCAAACAGTCCTATATGTTCCCCGTTTGGATCTTCGATCACTAAATTGGACAGGACGTGCCCTTGCCCGTCGAATACACCAACAAATGCAGGACTCCCATGGCTGAAATTGTCCGTATCGATATCAGGTGCAATTATAGCCTTGGTAAACACCTGCCCACCCGGCAGGTTTGGATCGAGGTCGATGTCATCGATAAGGACGAAATGTTTGTCCAGCAAATCCGGATTTGAACCGATGGAAGTCAAATGAGCAGCCGTAGCGATCTGGTATGGATCATTGGGCTCCCCCGTGCCGCCGCTATATTTGGCATAGGCCGGAAGGCTAAATAGGCAGACGGCGAGGAATACAAGTAATGAGGATGCCGGCTTATTGCTTTTTCTGCGAAGAAAGAACAACTTGGATGCTTTTCTCGATTCGAACATTTTTGCTCTCCCTAAACAAAACTTTTTCCGTTTCGATAGTCTCAATTTTATCACTTGCCGGACTTGCGGTCAAGATTTTTATGCCGGGAGTGTATAAAAACAGGCCGGGTTGTATCAAGCCCGGCCTGTTTGATATATTTAAAGTCACACTTACAAGCTCAATTAGCCGTCATTGTTTGCTTCTAATGCTCGAAATTCCTGCTTCGACACCGTTTTTCTTTCAAAGAAATAAAGTTATGCACAACTCAAATTCACGACCGGTCGCATATCTGTAATTATAGAGGTGATCTATGAAACTTCGTTTACTAAAAAAAAATAATACCGGCAGTAAATTGGAAAATTTCATATTTTTTTTGCTTTGGATTAGCCAACGTCGAAGATGATTTTATTGGACACTCGGAGAGGTGATTATTGCTGTCTTATAGCTTACTCTATATATGGTAGTCGAAGCAAAGGTGTCACCGCTATATGGTGGTTTGGGTTATGGGGCGTTAATTTGGTTATGGTAAGGGAAGCTAAAGAAAAATTGTTTGCTCTGTCGATATTGCGTAGGTTGCCAAGGATTTTTACAAGTTTTGAAGGGTGTGTGTGTATGAGTAAAAGGGAGTTGATCGATTACATCTGTAAAATTAACAGAACCGCCAAACCGGAATTTCTCGCTAGTTTTTCGGAAGAAGAGCTGAATGATTATCTTGAGCATCTTATGGAGTTGGATTTGGAAGAATTGGTCGTCTGCAGCTAAGGACGTGCCGAACCGCTCTAAATAAGCTCGAACCTGAAAACTCGCAGCTACATTTTGCCGGTCATTCTTCTTATTCTATCAGGTCTGAGCCCATCAAAAATAAACCCACGAAGCGTGTTTGTTTATAGTATCGAGGGTATGGATCGTCAAATGTCCCCCCAAATTCAGTTTTTCGATGTTTGCCGGACAGCTTGATTGGGTTGTTACTCGTCGAGTTCGTCGCCGACAACGGATCTGCTGATATCGCTAAGCCCGCGTCTTCCGGGACGAGCTTGCTGCTGTTGCGGCCGGCTCTGAGTTCTGGGAGGTTCTTGGGTGTTAGTGTTGCTCTGGGGGGCGGAAGGCGAGTAGCTAAAAGGTACGACCTCCGGAGCCTGGTCGGCTGTTACGATTGCTCCTGTGGGTATCTCGACAATACTGTTGAGTTTGAACTCGACCAGCGCCGGCTCATAACCACTTTGCACGCAAAAAACAAAGTCGATGAATCTGACATTGCCCTCGATGTTTTTGGATTCAAGTTTTATCTCGGGGCTTATCTGTATTTGGTCTTTTGTTTTAAGGTATCCGATGGGATAGGCATTTACCGCTTCACCGGTTTTTCGCGTACATATTAATCTTAGCTGGGAAGGTGTAAATACGCCGGCGTCGATTATTGCTTCTCGTTTTATCGCCCTTTTCTTTATTCCCACGCGCACGATTGTAGGGTTATAAGCTTGGTTCGTCGAGATGGGCAAAGCTACTGACTTGCCCCCCGGCTCGTACGCAACCTTGCCGCCTCGTGTCCTCAGTTCCGAGACGAAGTCGTCTACTTGTTTTTTCACAGCTTGGGAGGCCGGCCAGACACCCGGCTTTGGCACTTCTATCGCTGGATAGACGCCGCTGATGCCTGATGCATCGCCGAGAAACCTGTTAAGGAAAAGCTGGTCCAGATAGCTGGGGTGGAGAGTTCTAAAGCTGTTTTTGCCGCTTAGACTGCCGTTACTGATGATACCGAACAGACCGGTGGCAAAACCGTCGGCGTTAAGCAGGGATCCGCTGGGATTATCGGTGTCCAGCCTCGCCGGGTCAAAACGCTCGTAGGGATAGGAAAGGGGCAGCGGTGCCATTTGTAGAGCTGTTAGCAGAAGCCCGGATACTATGAAGCCCAGGATAATTCCGCAGACTATCCGTCCGATGAGCTCGGGCATAAATCCTAAATCAACCGGGTGGCGGGCTAAAAAAGTAGCGGCTGTTTGAAGCAGGCCGAAGGTCACGATAAACAGCAGCGAAAAACAGAGAGTTTGCGCCCAGGGGACAAGAGAGAGCATACTGCCGTCATTGCCGCGGCGGATAATGAAATTTGCCAATACTTCAAAATAGCCGAACGCAACAACGCTCGAAATAATCGCTATAATTATCATGGCAAATGCCTTGACAAATGTCCCTTTTAAATACATCAAAGCACCACAACCCAGAATTATCAAAACTACAGCTAAGCTGGCCATAAACAATGTCTCCGGTTTTTCAGGATTCGTGATTCGCTTCACGAACCGTGTATTACTAACGATTATTTTGAGCTGCTTTTTTCGTTTTTGATGTTGAAAGCACTCTAATCATTTCGTTTATCGCTACCTTCCCGGTAATTACTTTTCTGAGTGTCTGTTCCTGTAGATAGAGCATTTTGGCACGTCTGAACTGCGTGCCGATCTCCGGCAGCGATTTTGATTGTTTTATAACTTTTCTTAAATCGTCGTTCATCGTGATGATTTCAAACACAGCCGTTCTGCCGAAATAGCCCGTCCCCTGGCAGTGTTCGCAGGGTGAAGGTTTGCCGTGCTTGTCGTATTGCACTTTTCCGGTACGATACAGCACTTTTGTTTTATCCGCGGTGATATTGAATTTTTTAAACAGTTCTTTATCCGGTGCATAGGCTTGCTTGCACTCATCACAAAGTATTCGAATCAGCCGTTGATTGCTTATACCCAGAAGGGTATCTGCGACGACACTTTTATTGCTGACATATTTTAGCCATTTACCCAGCGCCTGTATCACGCTGTCTGCTTTGATCGTAACATATACGAGCTTTCCATCTCTGGCGGCGGCACAGGCTATCTGGGCTGTTTCGGCATCTTCACAATCGGAGACACCGATTATATCAGGTCCCATTCTTACAACGGTCTGGAGCTTTTTGGCAAATGTAGTTGTGCCGGTGTCGGTCAGATTGAAGATGTTTTGAGTTATGTTGGGCATCTGGGCGGGAGCCTGTCTTTCAAGCGTGTTTATGCTGTTAATGAAGGCATCGTGATTTCGAAGAAGTGCGTAAAGAGAGGTTGTTATGCCGTTTTTACGCGGCCCGCTTATAATAAATACGCCCTGTTTTATCTCACGAAACTTATTGAACTTTGCTTCCTGTTCGGGCATTAAGCCGATCTCGGTTAGCCTTGCCATGCCCTCTTGTGTTACTGGTTTTAGTCTGACCTGTTCTCCGGCAGTTGATCCGGCAGTCGTTACTTCCCACGGGATATCATCTTTCTTCCGGCGGATTTTGAACTTTCCTTTTTGCGGTTTTCGCTTTTCTTTGGTGTCCAAATCGGCAAGTTCCTTGACGAAACGGATGAAATATCTCATTTGCTCTCTGGTTATGCTCGGCTGTTTTAGCGATGTACCATCAACGTTGTAGGCTACCTGGTAATCTTGTGCCGTTGGGGAGAATACAATGCTGCTTGCCCTTCGCCACATAGCATCACTCAGAATTTCATAAGCTGTCTTGTATCCGAAAAAGTCCGGCGTTCTGGGTTCGGGCACTGGAACTTGATTTTTATTTGACGTTATAAAAGAGAAGCTTTTAAGGGCCTCAAGTTTCTTTTCTTTACTGACGAGCAGGTTTTTGATGTGATCAATTGTCAGGACTTTATCAAAATCCAGGACTCTCGCATTGCGGTGCTTGACGTAAGCCAGAGATAACGCTCCGACAGCAATCAGATAGAACAGCATCCCAACGATAAATATCGGTACGAGCAGCCAGATTATTGCCCCTGCCGCTCCTGCTCCCAGAATGATACCTGTCCAGAAGACATTATTTGTTTCTACTGTTTTAGAGTCGTAGTGCACCCAGCCAACCAGAGGCAGCCAGGCAAAAAAGATAATTAAATAGCCAATGAGTTTGATTATGGAAATATAGCCGCCATATTCGATGGAGGCTGATAATAAATCCAGCATAAGATGCTCCGTAAAAATCTCACAAAATGCCGCTGGCAGTGGTTCTGATCCCCTTTAGTGCCATTTTTAATTCATCTGTATTTGGTGCATATTTTAATGCTTCCTTCGGATCGATGAGTCCTTTTTCCACCAAATCACAAAGGTGATATGTAAGATCCTGCATGCCTTCGTTCTGCGAGCTTCGTATCACGTTGGGCAAATCGCCCTCGCGACCCTCGGCAATTAGTCTCCTGGCGGCAGCGTTTGTAATTAGAATCTCCACAGCGGGTATTCTGTCAGTACCTTCAGTGATGCACGGCAGCAATACCTGACTGATAATTGCTCTGATAGCCAGGCTTAAGGTCTGCCTTATAAGGTCACGTTCGTTTTGGGCGAACAGGTCCAAAAGCCGGTGAACGGCCTGAGACGCATTTGCCGAGTGTAACGTTCCGAAGACAAGGTGCCCGGTTTCCGCTGCTCTCATTCCCGCAGTGACGGTTTTGGCGTCCCGCATCTCGCCAACGAAGACAACATCGGGGTCTTGTCGCATTAGATATGTCAGAGCTTCCTCGAAATCATTGGTATCGAGCCCGATTTCCCTTTGCGAGACTATTGCTTTTCGGTCCTTAAAAAGATACTCGATTGGGTCCTCGATGGTAATGATGTGGCAGGAGCGAGTGCGGTTTATGTAGTCTATCATCGATGCTATTGTTGTTGTCTTGCCGCAGCCGGTAGGGCCTACGACAAGAACCAGTCCCTGTCTGCTATTGCATACCGTTTCCAGTGACTGCGGCAGGTGCAGATCTTCGAACGGCGGGATGAATGTGTTGACACGCCGGGCCGCCAGGCTGATTAGACCTCGCTGGCGAAACACATTCGTTCGGAAACGATGCTCGCCGTCAACTTCATGAGCGAAGTCCAGTGTCCCGTGCTCCATGAAAAATTCCTTCTGGACCGGGCTAAGCAGCTCGAATACCAATTCTTCCATCTTCTCGGGGGTAATTACATCGCCGGTCGTTTTCTTCAATTCCCCAAAGAGACGCAGTTTCGGTGTCTGCCCCACCTTCAGGTGTAGATCGCTGGCACGGGTTTTGATGGCAGCCCTGAAAAACCTGTTCAGCTTAGGCTCATGCTCAAGGGGTGTTCGAGTATCAATAGGTTGTTCTATCCCCATATTTAAATTAACTCCAATGCTTATTAACCAACTCTTTCAGTCACGACCAACCTGATTATAGGTCGTTAAACAGAAGAGCATTAATCACATCATGAGATTTGTAAAGACAAACCTTATATGTATATATTATAAGATTTTGCCCATGTTGTCAAGCTTGATGCTTCCACAATACTTATTTTTCACAGAAATAGCAAGGTAAATTTTACCAGTTTTAACCTCCCAGCGTTTGATAAACCTCCAAATCGGGGCTAATAACAAATCGACTTTAGCGATTTGTACCTGCTTGCCGATATAGAAAAGGGTGTATTTATGGAGTCAGACAAACGGATATTGACGGGTAGAGAAAAGGATGAAGCGGCAATAAGGCTTCTTGCGAAGCTGAAAGAGCAGTTGCGTTCGTCTGATGCATCGAACAGACGCAGAGCCGCTTTCAACTTATCCTGGATGCAGGAAGACGGTCTGGAAATCTTAAAAGAAGCTTTGGCCGGCAGCGACCATATAACCACTAAAAATGCCGCAGCTTATGGGCTGAGAAAAATGGGCGGTAGAATGAAGAAGCTGGCTCTTGAAGTGCTCAACCAGGGGCTCAAACATCATGACAGTTCCACCAGGCAGGTTAGCAGAAGCGCCCTGGAACTGTTGGGACAGAAGGTTCCCGGCGGGTCTGTGCCGCAAAAACGGGCAACAAAAAGAACGAGAATCCGGGAAATCTCGAATGAGAGCAGGCCAAGGTTGAGAATCGATACGAGGCGAGGGATCGGCACGAGACGATCACGCTGAGGCGAGCCTGAAAAGGATAGGACCCTCTCTCGTGAAATCCCGGGACAAGTCAAAGCTCACAACACTATTTCCCGCCTGCAATCATGAAGCCAGCATCAGAGTCAGGGACATATAGATTGCCACGCTTATCGAGTCGTTTGCGGTTGTAACCAGAGGACCGGAGCTTATCGCCGGGTCTATGCCGACCCGGCGGAACAAAAACGGCAGAAATAAACCAAGCGTTGTCGCGACCATGATGGCCGAGAACATCGCTGTGCTGAATCCAAAGACAAGCCTTGTCACTTCGATGCCATTTTCCAGGCCTTTTGTATGGAGCAGTATTGTGCAGACAATGCCCCCGAACAGGCCGCAGCTCAGGGCGACCAGAAGCGCAATCCGCACTTCACGCGCAAAAACCTGGCCCAATCTCAGTGCCACAAGGTGACCGGTAGCCAGTCCGGAAACTACAATCGCGGAAGTCTGAAGGCCCGCATTGCCGCTTATAGCAGCAATCATCGGCACAAAAGCAAGCGCAGCCGTATAAATAAGTGACAGATTATCGATGTGAAATCTGTCGTGGAAAAACATCAGAACAAGGGCGGTTACGCCTGTGCCTATTAAGCAGGGCAAAAGCCAGGTCATTCTCACGCGGGCCGCATGGAATACCGATACGTTGTCCAGCTCTTCGGGATCGGTGCCGGCCATTGTGTATAAGTCTTCCGCGGCTTCCTCCTCGGCGACTTCGATGACACGGTCGGCAGTGATTCGACCGACGAGTCTGTGGCTCTTATTGAGAACAGGCACAACTATAAGATCGTTTTTGCTGAATATGTTTCTGACTTCTTCCTGGTCGGTGTTGACATTGACATAAATCGTATCTGGGTCTATTAGATCGCCGATTCTCGTTTTTTCGGGACGAGTCAGCAGAAACCGCAGACGAACATCCCCGAGAAATCGCCCGGTCTTGTTCACAACGTAAACGGAGTAGAAATCCTCGTCGATCTCTGCAGCGCGGATTTTACTGACGGCCTCGGTGACGGTGGCGTTCTCGGAAACACTGATTACGACAGGGTCCATAATCCCGCCGGCCGAGTCTTCGGAGTAGCTCATCAACTCCTTGATCTCAGCCGATTCGCTCGGCGATATGCTTTCGAGCAGTCCTGCCCTTTCTTCCTCGGACAGCTCGGAAAGGATGTCGGCGGCATCGTCCGGGTCAAGCTCGGAAACAAGGCTGATCAGTTCCTCATCTTTGAGCAGTTCGAACAATTCGGCTCTGGTCGCCTCATCTACCTTTTCCAGCACCTCGGCGGATATCGACTTGTCCATGACATCTAAGATAGCACGTCTTTCCTCGTTATCCACAAGTTCGACAATCTCGGCGATGTCACTGCTTCGCGGGTCGCTCAGCAGTTCGCGCAGGGCCTGCGTGTTCCCTGACTCAAGCAAACGCTCAATTTGTTCCAGCAATTGTTTCTGTTCGTCCGCCATTGAGATACCCATACTAACTAAAGCCGATAGTCAAATTCACCCGCCCGCGGGACAAAATAACTAAATTTCATCCGCCAGGCAACAATTTTATGTTTTCATCTGCTACTATTACCTTTTTTGCCTTCAGATTTTCCCTAACCGTGGCAATAGATATCCCGTCACCGCACCTTGAGTAGCCTGTGATTTTCACCAAAAGGTGTTCTAAAAGACTGTTGTCTGCTTCTAATATACGTTTCTTAAATGTTGAAAAGCTTGCCATAACGTCCAATATTTTATTGCTTCCAAAGCCATAATTTAGTAAAATGGCTTAATCATCAGGAGAATTACGAAAATGAAAAGGACAGCATGTCTCATCTTGGTTTTATTGGCCAACCTGCCAGGTCAGGCGTTGCCGGAAGAACCCGTCTACTTCGCCGACTCCAACCTAAAAGCTGCTGTCGAAGAAACACTTGGTATCTCTGATCCTATACCTACTGATATGTTAACCCTTTTTTACCTCGATGCTTCAACCAGAGGCATTGTTGATCTTACAGGCCTCGAGCACGCTACCAGTTTGTTAGAGCTGGGGCTTGCAAACAATGAAATCAATGATATTACCTCGCTGTCAGGATTAACGTCAATTTTATGGCTGGATCTGTCGTATAACCAGATAAGAGACATTTCTGAGCTATCAGAATTGACGAATATTGTCTTCTTGTTCTTGAATGATAATCAGATCAGTGACATTTCCGCACTATCGGAATTTTATTTTTTGCTCTTGTTGGATTTGCGGCATAATCCTTTAAATGAGGATGCTCACGAAATTTATATCCCCATTATTTATGACAATAATCTCGGGCTGCACCCATTCTGGTGGCCCATAGATTATGACCCACCCTTTATAAGTTACTACGAGCTAACGATTGAATCGACAGATGGTGGATCAGTGACCATACCTGGTGAGGGATTATTCTACTATTATGATCAGGAGAGTGTGGTAGCATTAAAGGCAACGCTTGAGCCAAACCACCACTTCGTGAACTGGACTGGCACCGCTGTGGATGCGGGCAAAGTAGCCGGTTCTAACTCTGCAGTGACCACCGTGCTCGTAGATGGCAATTATACTCTCCAGGCAAACTTCGCTCCCGGCAATAATCCACCTGCTTCACCCACACTTCGTTTGCCTGCTGATGGAGCTGATGTCATGACAACAACTACTTTTCAACTTTTTACCACGGATGCTGACGATGACCGATTAGAGTTTAAGATTGAGGTGCTACAAAGCAATCAGGTCGTAAGGAGCTTCGACCAGACACAAGATGTGACCAACTGGGATCAAATAGAGTACTCCAGCGGTGAAATGGCGACTTTCACCGTACACGAAAGCCAAGCCCTCGGAAATGGGACCTATCAATGGCGTGCGTATGCATATGATGGCAAGCAGTGGAGTTCGGATAGCGAAACATGGTCATTTAACGCAACGACGGAATTAGAACAAGTTGAAACTGAGCATTTCATTATCAAATTTACCTTAAGTCCTCTTATTCCTTGGCACGTTGGCGCGCTCACTTACGTAGATCAAGTCGCTGAATATATGGAAGATGCATATGAATTTTTTGTAGAGCAGAATCTATTCAAACCTGGATGGAGTACAGATTCTAACAAATACAAAGTCTGGATTGGGGGATCTTTTATTTACATTTGGAGTGTATGGGGTGAACTAAGAGCAGATGGCTTCGCCATCCGAGGCAGTCCCTTAGGAACATATATTACTGTATCGCACAACCTGCGACCTCACGACCTGAGAGTCACCTGTTTTCATGAGTATTTCCATGCTATCCAGCATGCTAATCACCGTTTTTTGAGCTTCGGCAGAAGACCTTATCAGCATGCTAAATATTGGATAATAGAAGGTAATGCAAAGGCTATGGAATATATTGCTCCAGGGTATCCAAATGATTTTGCTTCTGGGATAGAAACTACTGCTCCATCATCTTTCGAGGATTACCTGAAACATACCCATGAGTCCTTGAAAAATTTAAGCTATGATGCCACATTGTATTGGTATTTCTTGATGAGAAATACAAAAATCGAATTCGATGGAAATATGCAACGTGATGAAACAAACAACATAGAAAACATTGCAGTTATCGAAATGCTATGGGACAAACTACGTGAACTTGGCCTTAACGATTCTTGGGATGATGAAGTTGTTAAAGGGGCGCTCGCAGCTGCATTAGCGGATGCAGATCCTTCCCAATACGGGAATTTTGACGCCAGTTTCATTGCTTTTGCTAAGGCAAACTTAATAGCGATAACAAAACCAAGTAATTCCGAAGAACAGTTTTATCAACCGTCTGCTGCACTCTCCATTCAAACATATGGGAGGAATTCAACTACATTGGAGCCCGTTGAACTTAGATCGCCTCAAAATCCAATAGCCAGAAATGTAGAGAACTATGGAGTACGCTATTTTAAGATTACTGAGGCCGATGAAGGCAACCAACTTCAGATAATGTTTGAAGGTGATGAAAAATCGACTTTCTTCGTAAAAATATACCCTGCTGGCGATATCGGCAGGGAAGATACTATGAACAACTGGGACATCGTCACTTTACCTGAGAATGATGTCATAAACACAGTGGTCGTTGTTGGACGTTTGGACGATAGCGGTGGAAGTGGAGATTTTACGGTCACTTTTAGTTACGTTCCATAGTAGAAGACGACTTTTTTTAACAACGGCTTAGAGATGTGGGTGGCGGGACCAACCTTACCTATGATGGCAGCATTGACATCAATTACTTCATAAAACTTCCTGAGAATGGGCTGGCAGGCCCATAAATTTGTTATTGGTCAGAAATAAGAGGCAGATTGTTCTTGGCTTTGGAACGGTTTTAGTGTAAAATATAGATCGAAGCGATTGTTTTGATTTCGCTAAGAAAAAGCATATTGTTCTGATTGAGGGCGATACGATGAAAAGTTTTTTTTATGGGATTTTGGGAATCTGGGCAATTATTGCCTGCGTGTCTATGGCGGCACCTGAGCCGGCTATTGTGCCCGCACCGGGGCAGTGGACCCTGAATATGGAATTTACTCCTCCCCAGCAAATAACTTTGCCGCGAGGTTCCGATAACAAGAAGGCAAATTTCTGGTATACGATTATTACGCTGACCAACAACACGGGTAACGACGTTGATTTCTACCCTAAATGTGATCTGATGACGGACAGCTTTCAGATTATACCGGCGGGCAAATTTGTATCATCAATGCTTTTTGATCAAATAAAAAGGCGTCATAAGAGCAAATACCCGTTTCTTGAACTTTTAGACAATGCCGGCACTAAGATACTTCAGGGTGAGGATAATACGAAAGATATCGCCGTTATCTGGCCGGATTTTGATACACAAGCCAATAGCTTGCAGCTATTTATAACAGGACTTAGTAATGAGACGGCTGCTGTTGACCATCCGGTGTTAAAAGACGATGGGGGCGAGCCTCTCAAAGTTTTCCTGAGAAAAACCCTCGAATTAAGCTACTCCCTCAGGGGCGATCAGGCCTTAAGGACAAATGCCAGCTTTGCTTTTCAGGGAAAACGCTGGATTATGAGGTAGTATTGCATTTCAAATCTGGACGGGAAGAAATAACGCCGAGGCAGTTGGAGTATCAAGTTTGTAACATAGAAGGCCGTAAACACCGCCCTGAAATGTTGGCAAGATGGATCTGGTGTTGAGAGCTTAATCAAAAATTGTTATTGCTGTATTAGAAAGAGTTAGGTTTTTTTATTGTTATCCCGTTCGTTTTCAAACAAATGCGATTTTTTTTCTTGCCTTGCCTAAGCCTTCCGGATTTGCCAATTCTACGCTTTGCCATATTGGCTTTCGGGGGATGAAATATACAATTTCAGCTTGTTTTTTGAAGATTATATTGCCTTTATATAAGAAAATTATCAGGAAAGCGACTTCTTTTTACACGTGTATTATCTAATGTAATTAGCTCAGAAATGGATCGAACAGCGGTAGTCCGAATAACTAAATGTCCATTTGATAATTTATTTGCCAAAAAGGTTTTAGTGTCGTATAATAAGTAGGTATTAGTCAGAATCAGTGGTAGGGTAAACCTGATGGGAAAAATGGGAACCGTACAAAAGATGCCTCCAATAGAGCAACTAAGGGGCAGAACGCTCGGTAGAATACTTATCAAAATGGGTATTCTAAACAGAGACAAGGTTCATGAATGCCTGAAGATCCAGGGTCAGCGGCCAGAGAAAGTTCAGATAGGACAGATTTTCCTCGAATTAGGTCTCATCGATGAGGGTCAGCTACAGATGGCCTTGGCGGCCCAACGCGGAATGGAGCATGTGAGTCTGGATGGTATTGATATTCCTGCCGATGTAGTCGAGAAGGTGCCGGCGCAAATGGCAAAGACGTACCACATCGTCCCAATCGAGTACAATCAGGGGCTGAATGAATTGATCGTTGCCCTTGATAATCCTGAAAATTTCAGAGCTACTGACGATTTGAGCACCCTGATGGGTTTCAAGGTTACAGCGAAGATAACCGATCCCGAAGCGCTCGAAAAGGCCCTGGCTAAATACTATGAGACAAAGCAAGACAACAATATCAACGAGTTAATCGATGAAATACAGGGCGACACATTTCTTGCGGAATTTGACGGCAGGAACCAGAGTATCGACCTGGATGAGTTGAAGGAACTGTCCGAGTCAAACCCGGTTAAAAAATTGCTGAACCTGGTCTTGCTGCAGGCAATTCGTGACAAGGCGTCGGACATTCATTTTGAGCCGTTTGAAGATGAATACAAGATGCGTTACCGAATCGACGGTGTGCTTTATGAAATGGTACCTCCCCCCAAATACATTGCTGCAGCGTTAAGCTCACGTATAAAGGTTATGGCGGACCTGGATATCGCTGAGCGGCGTCTGCCGCAGGACGGCCGAATCTCACTAACCGTCCAGAGCAATCCGATCGACCTGCGTGTTAGTGTTCTGCCGACAATGTTCGGCGAAAGTGTTGTATTGCGTGTTCTTGACAGAAGTCAGGCAAGTTTTGATTTGGGAGCCCTTGGTCTGAGACAGCAAGATCATGATTTGGTCCGTATGCTCATTCACAAACCTAATGGTATCATCATCGTTACCGGGCCGACCGGATGTGGTAAGACTACAACTCTATATTCGGCCTTGAACGAGTTGAATGACATTGCGACGAAAATAATCACTACCGAAGATCCCGTGGAATATGACGTTGACGGCCTTGTACAGGTCCAGATGAAGCCGGATATTGGACTTACCTTTGCACGATGCCTTCGCTCAATTTTGCGTCAGGACCCTGATATCATTCTTGTTGGTGAGATTCGTGACATCGAGACGGCGCAGATTGCAGCACAAGCATCTCTGACAGGTCACGTCGTGTTTACGACGTTGCATACTACTGATGCTCCAAGTTCTGTTGCGCGTCTTCTGGACATGGGGATCGAGCCGTTTCTTATTACCGCGACGGTCGAAGGGATTGTCGCCCAGCGGCTGGTCAGAAAGATATGCTTAAACTGCAAAACACAATTCGAGCCAAGCGAAGCCCAGCTAATGGAGCTGCAACTGACGCCGGATGACGTCAAGGACAAGAAGTTCCACTACGGCCGGGGATGCAGTAAGTGCAACGGTACCGGTTACAGAGGGCGAATAGGTATTTTTGAGATTATGGTCTTCAATGATGAAATACGAGACTTGATTATGAATCAGGCCTCTACAAATGTTTTGCGTTCGGCCGGCCTGAAAGCCGGCATGAGACTGCTGCGTGATAACGGTCTGGTTGCAATCTACGACGGTATCACTACCATAGACGAGATTGTAAAAGAGACAATGATGGAGGATGTGTAAGGGAGAATTGATTCATTATTAATTGGAACTTAAAAGCCAATCACCAATACAAAGGAGTTATTTAAGATGCCTGTTTTTCAATATTCGGCGCTGGATGCTCAGGGCGTGGAAGTAAAAGACGAAATTGAAGCCCTCAGCCAGAAAGAAGCGATAAGCAAAATACGAAACATGGGATATTTTCCCACGAAGGTTCGTGCCAGTGGGGGGGCGAAAAAAGCGGGAGCAAGAGCCGGTGTAAAACCCGCTAAAAGGCGTGGTGCCGGCGGCAGGGTCAAAATCAAAAACATAACTCAGTTTGCACGACAGCTTTCGACTCTCCAGGACGCGGGCCTGCCGATTCTACGATCCCTAAGGATTCTTGAAGAACAGCAAAGATCAGGGACATTCAAGAAGGTCATTGGCTACGTTGCCGATGACATTGAAGGCGGCTCGACGCTTTCGGAGGCATTGGCCAGGCACCCAAGGGCCTTTGATCGGCTGCTGTGCAGTATGGTGGCGGCGGGCGAGACCGGCGGTGTGCTTGACCTGATCCTTTCGCGTGTGGCCGACTTCATGGAAAAGGCCCAGAAACTCAAATCCCGTGTTAAAAGTGCGATGATTTATCCGGCAGTCGTTCTGACGGCGGCGTTTCTTATCCTCCTGGGCCTGATGCTTTTCGTGGTGCCGTCATTCGAGACCGCCATTTCCGAAATGACGGATGGTGGGGAATTACCAAAAATAACCAAGGTCGTGCTGGGTATAAGCGCCTGGATCGCAATGGGTCCGATTTTGCCCGGTTTTGATCTGCGAATATCCGGAGTGCCGATCGGGGGCTGGGCCGTTATGATAGCGATACCGTTTATAGTAATGTTCCTGCTCAGGTTTACAAGAAGATTTCGCGGGGGCAGATTTGTTCTGGACAGTATCAAATTGAAACTGCCGGTAGTAGGCCAGCTAACCAGCAGGGTCTCAGTGACACGCTGGACAAGAACGCTCGGGACATTGATTAGTGCCGGTGTGCCGATTCTTGATGCACTCAACGTTACTCGCGAGACGGCGGGAAACGAGGTTTTTGCCAACATGCTCGGCAAGGTTCACAACTCGATCCGGCAGGGCGACACTTTTGCCGGACCGCTGCGGCAGTCAAAAACCGTCGACCTGATTGTCTCCAACATGGTCGCCGTGGGTGAGGAAACAGGTGACCTGGACAAGATGCTTTTGAAAGTTGCCGACAATTACGACGAGCAGGTGGACGTACTGGTTGCCTCGCTGATGTCTATGCTCGAACCGATTATGATCGTTGTGCTTGGCGCTATAGTTATGACTATCGTCCTGGCAATATTCCTGCCCATGATAGGAATTATTACGAGCCTGAGCGCCTCATAGAAACCAAAGAAATAAATAAATTGAACGTTTAATTGAAAAGCAGAAATTAAGGAGAAAAAAAATGAAGTCGAACGTAAAACAATCCAATAGAGAAGCGGCATTTACCATTGTTGAGTTGCTGACCGTTATGAGCATTATTGTCATTCTCATCGGTCTTCTTGTCCCGGCACTGAACAAGGTCAAGCAATATGCCTACGAAGTCAAGCAACAGGCACAGTTCCACAGCATCGACGCGGCCATCGAACTTTTTAACAGTGAGTTCGACGACTATCCCCCTTCCGATGCTCTGGATCCGGATGGGGAGGAATACTGCGGCGCTATGAAGCTTTGCGAGGCGATGATGGGCCGGGATTTGATGGGCTTTCATCCCGACTCGACTTTCAGGGCCAGTGGTTTGAGTAGCTTAGGCACCGAACTATATCCGCCTTCGACCAGTCCGCTATATCAAAATAGTCTTAGCGCAAGGAAAGGTCCTTATCTGCCGCTTGAAAATGCTAATGCTTATCAGTTGAGGGATCTTTATGAAAACTTAGGTGTTTTCGGCACAGGCGAGAGCTTTGTGTTATGCGATGTGTTCAGGCGTGTTACGCACATTACGTCGGGCCAGAGGGTCGGTATGCCCATCCTCTATTATAGAGCCGATACGGCCAAAACTTTGCATGATATCGATAATCCGGATAATCTACAGAATATCTACGATTACCATGACAACCAAGAATTACTCAGGCTTGGCAAGCCGTTTGATCCACCGCCAACTGGTGGCCAACACAAGCTTTTTGCCGATCCAGACAATCCGGCGCCGGGCCACCGGTTCTATAAGAATATAACAAACGATAAGATGTTAGCGACGACCATGGTGGCGGTCAGGCCTTATCGCGAGGATACGTATATTTTAATTTCAGCCGGCTACGATGGTGAATATGGTACACCTGACGATATATGTAATTTCGATTGGAAATATCGCAATTAATCGTAGTAGTTCAAGCCGCATGATAGGCAATAGATATGTGCATCCTGAACTGCGCCGCCTGTAATTCTTTTTAATCGAGAGTACTTGGTGAAGTGGAGAAGGAGAAATTATGATGAGAAATTTGATAGCTGTTGGGGCAATAATGTTGATGCTGTCAGCCGCCGGTTTAGCAAACGCCGAAGTCTGCGAAATTGTCAATGGAAGTTTCGAAGATGACGGCACAATAAATGATATCATGGCGCAGGAACCGAACGGCTGGGAGCCTAATGTCCCTTCGGGTACATTTACGGCAAGTATCGACACAGCGTGGTCAACGGCCGGCAGATTCAGCTTGGTTATATATTCACAGTGGTTTACCGCTTTTGACGCCAACGATGCGGCGATGGTTTCTCAGGATATTTTTCTGGATGATGTTAATGAGATTACGTTTGACTTGAACCTAGGGACCTATACGGGTCTTGCATGGGACCCGAATATCGCAACTGCGGTTGTGATGATTGATAACCAGATAGTTTGGGAGCCTAACAGCGCAAGTGCGGATATAAAGGGTGAGTATATAGGCCAAAGTTATGCCGTTGAGGAAAAATTCAGGGATGGAAATCCTCACAAATTGTCGGTTGGTCTAAGAATCAACATAGACACGGAAGACGGATTTTTCGAGTTCTACCTTGTTAGATGGGATTCCATCGAATGCGTGATATATTGTGGCGGCGGCGGTCTTTTGGCCGGGGATTTCAACCGCGATTGCATTGTCGATGTGAACGACCTGCAACAGGTAACGGATGTATGGCTGCTTGAGGTGGACTCTGATGACAAACATAATCTATTTCGAGATGATGATTTAGCCGGCTATGGCACTATCAATTTTTTTGACCTGGCAATTTTTGCCGACAACTGGCTCCTAAGGAGCTTTCAGGAGCCGCAGGAAGTTAGTGCCGTTAACGGTAACGGATATTAAAAGGAGTAGCTGTGGAACGTAAAAAAACGGGTATTACGATGATCGAGTTGTTGATCGTTCTGGGAATCATAGCGATATTGGTTGGTCTGCTTGTCCCGTCTTTAAGTGCAGTGAAAAAAATGGCAAAAGAGACAAAGCAAAAAGCCCAGTTTGCCACTATAGAGCTGGCTCTGGCCGCTTTCAAGAACGACTACGGCAATTATCCACCGTCTAACTGGACACCGGATGTGTTTACTGGTGATTACTGCGGTGCTCAAAAACTCGCCGAAGCGCTTCTTGGCTGGGACTTGCTGGGATTTCACCCGAAATCAGATTTTACGTCTAATGGAACTAACGGAGCCGGAATTTTCGTGTACGATTCTTCTGACGCCATCCTTTTTGGCCAGAGAAAAGGACCGTATCTGGAGAATGCAACCACAAATGTGTTCACATTAGGCAGTATCTTTTGGAAAACCGGCACCGGCTCCTTAGAGGCCAATACTCATGTCCTCTGCGATGTGTTTAACGCTGTACAAGTAACACTACCAGGTGGAACAACTTCAAAGGCGGGAACTCCGATTCTTTATTACAGGGCGAACAGTTCCAGCGAAATAAATGGAATTTACAATGTTAACGACAATGATGCTATTGTTGGGCTAAAGGAAGCGGCAGACGGTAGAGGACATCCATTTGGAGCGGGTCCTGTTCCTCCTGCTTACAGCAATCGGGATGAGTTCTTCTACGGAACTTTAAATCCCACAGACGGAATAAACGGGTACATCCAGGATCCGAAGATAACATCGAAGGTATGGCCTTACAGGCCCGATTCTTACATATTGATTTCGGCGGGGGCGGATGGTATTTACGGGACAGGCGACGACATTCGCAATTTTGGAAACTAAGTTCCCATCCACACCCCATTGAGCGTGCTAAAGCTATGAATACTCGCAGATACAAGCATGGTTTAAGCCTTGTCGAGATGCTGATTGTAGTCGGTGTAATTGCGCTGCTGGCGACAATGGTCATAAGCGTCACCAGCCGTATTGATAATCAGTCTAAAGAAAAAGGCGTCGAGAGTACCTTCGCTCTGCTGGAAGGTGCATTGGAGGAGTATAAAGAATTTCAAGGGGATTTTCCCGGACAGCCTGTAAAGGATTTTACGAGTGCGGCGGCACATTCGGAATTTCTTTATGGAGAGCTTTACTCAATACCGAGTTCTCGGAAGATATTGGAAAAAGTCAGCGATTCGTTAATAAAGCACAATGTCGATACGGGGACTTTACCGCCGGTACCTGAGATATACGACCCTTGGGGGACACCGTTGGACTATAGATATGTCCCCGGCGAAAGTTTCCCGGAGCTTGTATCAGCAGGGCCGGACAAGGTGTTTAGTTCACCAGGGATGGATGGCCAGTTTGGCACTCCTGATGACGTGATAAGCGGCGATGATATAACGAACAGATAAAAATGAGAACGAGATCAAAAAAATCCGGTCTTACATTGCCTGAGATGGTGGTTGTTATCGCAACCATAGCACTGCTTGTCGGTTTTGGATTGCCTGCTATACGCGCACTTATGAACTCGTTCGAGTCGAGCAGCGGGGCAAAGACGCTGATAAGCACCGCGCTTGCTTCGGCTCGTGCTATAGCCGCAAAAGAGCAGCACTATGCCGGCGTACGTTTCCAGCAGGATTCGGCGGGCAATCAATATATGATTTTTATTGTGCACGAAGAGCCGAGCAGGATGGGCAATCTGACAATTGGTTTTAGAGCTGTCAAAGGTGTCAAACCGATTAAGCTGCCTGAGACGGTCGGCGTTATGGATCTGTTATATTATCCCGATTTACTTAGTTCTCCGGGAGATGGGATTATTAATGATGATGTTGAGATGAATAATGACGACGTCCTGAGAGACACGACGACTTTTTCTATCATGTTCTCGCCGTCCGGTAAGTTGGTTATTCACGATGTCCGGGTGAGAAACCGGGATGGAATTTACCAGCCGGATAACGGAACTACTGATAAAGTTTCGATGGATGATATCTTTAATTCTCCCGGCAATATAGACAATTACGGCGTGGGTATGTTTATCCAGGACGACTATCCTGCTATGGGTTTGGGGGCGGAATTGAGCCGAAACAGTTTCGTCATTATTTATGAAAAGGATAAACTCGAACAGGCACGCGGAATGGGCAGTGCGTGGTCGGATTATTTGGCGCAGATAGCTCAGGACAGGATTTATATAAATTCGTACATGGGAACGATGATTTTGCCGGATTGAAAAGTTTATGAGAAATATACGTCGATATAGTGGTTTTTCTCTTACTGAGGTTTTACTGGCTGTCGGCACGCTGGCTGTTGGGATGATTTTTATAAGCGGCACGTTCCTCACTGGTATTCATTTTTCGACGATTTCAACCGAGCGAACCATAGCGGCGGTAGTAACAGACGAGGCTTTTGCAAAAGTAAGAATATACGGGAACGCCAACCCGGGTTGGTTGTCAGGATTATCTACAATTTCCTGCGCTGATTTTAATGATGTTGTGTTACCGCCTCTTTACGAGTTTGCGTATCCTTCAACAGGGACATTGACAGAGAAGCATTACTACTGGTCCGCCTTATGCAGGCCGGTGTATTCTAATCCTGATAATCGTCTTGTGCAGGTGACAGTTTTTATCAGCAGAAAAACAGGTGCTAATACCCAATATCGTAGTCCGGTTGACCCGTTTAATCTGTCAATTCGGTATCCGAGGCTGGTTAACGTTGGCGTTACCGGTACTGTCGGAGATATTTTTCTCCGGATAGAAGCAGGCAAGGAAACTTTTATCAACGATGGCTATACGATAGTTGAAAATGAGACAGGGCGGATATATCGAGTGTTAGAACGGTATGCGTCACCTGATAATAATATGATCCGGCTTGACAGGCCTTTGCTGGCCGGCCCAATTGATACATCCTGGTCCGGATTGGTATGGGTGGTTCCACCTCCTGTGGGTGGCGGCAGATATCCATGTATAGGGGTATATCAAAAGCTGATCAGATTTTAACCGTAGAATTTAACTGATTTATCGAAGATGTTGGTACGGTTGAAGAATATCCGTTGATCAAAGAATAATGAAATATAGACTAAGAACATATAAAGCTTTTACGTTAATTGAGCTTATTGTCGCTATTGGGATTTTAGCTGTTGTTTTGTCCTTTGCGAGCGTGATTTTCAGAGTCAGTATCGATGCTCACCGTACTGCAATTGCGAACGCTGAAATTATGCAGAAACTGCGAGCCATTACCAATCAGTTCGACGATGACTTCAAAGGCCTTCGCAAGGATGCACCGCTGTTTATATGGTTCCAACAGGACCCGAACAATCCTGATCAAAGATATGACCAGGTTATGTTCTTTGCCGATGGTGATTTTCAGTCAATCCAATTGTACGACTATGGTAAGGATCCCAATGCTGCTCCAAGTTTTCCACTGGTTGAGGGCCCCCAGGGGTCGGTGAGGGGAAACATAGCCAGAATCAATTATGGCCAAGCAAGGGTTTATGCACCCACGGTTGGTTCCTTTATTTATCCGTGGGATCAAATAGGCCAAGATAGGTCTGAACCAATGCTTAACAGGCAAGACCGAATATTGTCCAGATGTCGACACATATTAACCAGTGATCCAAGACTCGATATCTGGCCCGATCCAAACAATATTGCACAAACTTTTGATACTTCATTCCGCAATTATAGAAAAAACGATTTATACGAACATGACAGCTTGTCGCTGGCGCAATGGAAAATGGTAGATAGGGCTGCTTACGAAAATCCCATATTGGATGTCTGTTTTGACTCTCGTACTTTTTTTGATATAGGTGACCCGAACACCTTCCAAAGATTAATGTGCAAGGGCAACAGTAATTTTTCAATCCAGTGGGCATATTGGGACCCTGCATACGCCAAGTTTCATTGGTTCCCAAGCAACGATCCCGATGGGGATAGTAATCCCGCAGATTCCCACTTTGGGCTAATGAGTAGTTTGCCTATCCAGCCTATTCCAGTATATACAAATTTCTATGCCTTCGGAACCTTTTTTAATATTCCAACGAACCAACAGATCAATTATTGGGGTCCTGTATCTTTAATGAGATACAATTCTGCCGCCAATTTTCCTGCTGATTTTTATCCAAAAGCAATCAAGTTCACTTTTACGTTATATGATTCCAAAGGTATCGTAAAAAATGGCCGAGTGTTTACACATATCGTTTATTTGGGAGACTAATCAGTCAAAGATGGAAGCAAGGGAATGGAAAATTTCAGAAAGTAAATTTTCAAGCGGCTCCGCTCTGATTCTGGCAGTAGTCCTGACCAGCCTGCTGGCAATCGTTGGCGTATTGTTTGTTATGGTTTCCCGCGTGGATAAGATGGCGACATCGTCCATATCGGAGAATAAAGAACTGAACTTCGCCGTCGAGACAGTTGTTGCAAAGATATCGGAAGAATTAGTCTTGGATGTCCCCGGCATAGCGGGCCAGGAGTACTACGATTATCCTGATGTCAATGACGCCTGGCTGGCGTCTTTGCAGCCTGAAGTTGATGCTAATGGCACACCAATTGACGCAAACGATATATATTATTGGCGGCAGATAAGCGACATTGGCGGATCTTTAGCTAAAAGTGGTTTGCAAACACAGAATGTTAGTGTAGATCCGCCAGGTACGAGGAAGGTTATTCAGGACCATCCTTATATTCAATTGGTCGATGGAGTATTGTTGGACCAATTAGCAGATGCTGACGGCGATGGCATAGCCGATTCAAAATGGATCGAAATTGACGATATAACATTTAGCAAAAGCAAACCTATTTATGCGGCCGTCAGGATTATTGATAACGGGGGAATGTTAAATGCCAATACGGGCTTCAAATTTAATCCAATTTTCGACCCATGTGATCCAAAAGCGAACATACTCGATATTGGTGGACCAGACCAACTGCAGATAAATCTTATGGCTTTAGTTGGCCGGCCGGGACAGCCTCCTACTCTATCAGAAGAGCAGGATTTACTCGAGGCAAGAGCAAATCGCATTTATGGTCTTAATCCGTGGGATTTTGTCTCATATAAAAAAAATGTCATTTGGAGTTACGACGAACCAAACGGACCTTACACACCTTTTGATATTTCTGATGAACTTGAATTACGCAGCCGCTTTTGCATTAACTCCCAGGCCCATACTCGATTAGAGAGAATATGGTATGACACTTTAGGATCGCTTGATGATTTCACTAATGTGCCTTATGACGGATATCGAAGTCTGAGTGCGGATCCTAAAACATGGAGAAGGCTTGATGATTGGTGTGTAAGAATTTCTAATAAACCTGTTGCAGTTTATCCTGACATGCGTCACCTCGTTACCACCTACAATATGGACCGGATTATTAATCCCATCGGATCGGGCTTTAACGGCGGGAAGATGGTGAATGTCAATAAAGCCGACGAGAACCTTCTGTATGAAGCGATAAAAGCAGGGCTTCTGGATGCCGATCCAAACTTTGTTGGTGTCGATCGATTAGCCGCTCAACTGGCGGTTAATATCGTCGACCTTCGAGATGCTTACCACAGCGATCCTAATGCGGAGGTCACTGTTTTGCCTTTGCCGGATGGCTCGAATTGCTACGGTTTTGAGGTCCAGCCGTTTATAAGTGACGTTGCGTTTAAGATCAGCGGTACGCGTGCGAATATTTCGACGAACAATCATTTTGCGATAGAGCTTTATAATCCGTTCGATGCACTTATTCCGCTGAGCAGCTTCAGGCTGGAGATTCGTCGGCATAGCGGTGAAGTCGTCGGCACGATAAACCTGGACAGTTATGTCATGTCAGACTACGACCGGTTTGTGGTGACCAATAATTCCGGAGCTTCGAATACTTTTGGTATCAGTGGTATAATGTCAACAGGCGGGGGCAAAGAAGACCCCGCTTTAGTGCTCGCCGAATATGATCAGGAAGCAGGATCAGATCCACGAGATCCAAATTATGTGTTAAAACCAGAAGGCAGTTATGACGTTTATCTTATAAGAACGACATCGGCCTCAGACATCTATCTTGACAGGCAGCAAACTAAGGATAATGACTGGTTTGACTGGAATAATGTTAAGGATGCCCCACAGTATTACTCCCGGGCGGACAACGATTGGAATGTGGTGCTTCAGAATATGGTATCTGCGAGTAACACATTGCGTATTGCTAACGGATTAAACGGGGCGCGAACGAACTACAATTTTTATGTTTTTGCAGGTGCTTTTGAGCGTTTTGCGTCGGTGGGCGATATAGCAAGGGTACTTACCATAGGACCGAGACCAACTACCGAACCGGAAGATATGATTGGCATGCGTCTGACGCCCGAGCCTGCCGAAAATGCTGTCCGGCTCGATTTGCAGAATCCGCTCTATGAAAAAATATTCCAATATCTGACCGTCATCGATCCGACGGAATATCTCGATCCGCCCGATCCGAACGATTATACCGGTTTTCAATCGTATTCAAGCGAGACGAGAATAAAAGGCCGAATAAATGTCAATACGGCCCCGTGGTTCGTGGTCGCCCAGTTGCCGTGGATGCAGGACCCGATTGCCCAGGCAATAGTTGCATATCGAGATACGACAGGCAGGGCGTTTGAAAGCACCGCCTCGCTTATGCAGGTTCCTGAGATGGGATTTTACGCTAACGACCCGAATTATGCTTCCGTGGATTTGAACGGCTATCCCGATCTGACGTCGAACGATGGGGCGGTCAGCGATTTTGAAGAGCGGGACGTGATCTTCTCAAGGATCAGTAATATTGCTACCGTGCGAAGCGATGTTTTTACTGCTTATATCCTCGTTCGCGTCGGCGTCGACGGCCCGCAGAAAAGAGTCCTGGCCATACTCGACAGAAGCCGGGTGACATCCCCCGGCGGCAAAGTGAGAATCCTCGCCCTGCACCCCGTCCCGGACCCAAGGTAATTAATTTTCGATTTTCGATCGTCAACGATTTAGCATTTCGACGATTTCGGGGTGGACTTTTTTGTTGGCTGTGACGACCTGGAATTTGTGCCCTTCGTAGCTGTCCAGATCGACGGGGAAAATTTTCTGTCCCTGCCAGTTGGTGAAGAGGGCACCTGCCGCCTCGGCGATTGCCACTCCGCCGGCGATGTCCCAGAGCTTCGGCGTATTGGCGATAGTGGCGACCATGCTGCCCTTTGCTACGTACGCCACCTGCAGGGCGGTCGAGCCTAAATTTCGAAATCTCGTTCGCTTCATAAGTTCGCAGGCCCAACTCGGCGCGCCCTCATCGAAATGGCTTTCCAGACCAACGCTGGCAAATTGATCGATTGCTTCTTCGCTTGCGGCGATTCGCCTGCCGTTCAATTGAGCCTCGCGACCCTTGACGGCGGTGAACATTGAATCGGTAGCCGGCTCGAAAATCACGCCGACAATCGGCTGGCCCTCGTACATGACTCCGATACTGACGGTAAAGAACAGCATACGATGCGCGAAATTATTCGTCCCGTCGATTGGGTCTATCACCCACCAAAGCTTATCCTTACCTCGCGGCGGCTGCTTGAATAGTTTGCCCCCCTCACCTTCCTCGGCGATAAAGCCGTGATCGGGATAATTCTCTTTGATTCGGTCGATGATAATCTTCTGGCATTGGGCATCGGCCTGGGTTACCATCTCGGTGGCGTTTTTTATCGAAATCTTGATATAATTAATTTCTTCCATCGCGTGCTGGCCCGCCAGGCGAGCCGCCACGATGGCCGTTTCTAACATGCTGCTCAGGTCTCTCTGCTCTAATGCCATATTTTGTAATCCACCTCGAATCTTGACATAACCATTACGTTATCCTATTCTAACGTAGTGATGCAGGCAAGCCAACATCTAAATAAGCCGAAATTTTTCTACCGAGCCTCGTCCGGCCAGCGGATGGTCGCGGCGATTGTTTGCTTAGGGATAATTGTTTTCTTCGCCGCATTTGCACTGGCAGGACATTACCGCATCAATATGGGCCGATGGCTTGGTATCTGCGGATTCAAGCAGCGGACCGGTCTGCCGTGCCCGACCTGCGGAATGACTACGGCGACACTTGCCTTCGCTCAGGGCAGAATCTTTGAAGCCTTCGATATTCAGCCGGCCTGCGGTTTTTTGTGCTCGATTATGGTTATCGCAGCGATTCTGGCGTTTATTATCTCTGTTTTCGGAATATATTTTCGCTTTATCGAGCGTTTTTTCAAAGAAATTAAGCTCAGATACATATTTGTAGCCCTGATAATAATCATAGCCGCAGGCTGGGCGGTAACATTAGCCCGGGCAATAGCTGCAAATAACTGATTCTCTGCAATTATCTATTGAAAACAGGAGATTGGCCACGTCCGATCACACGTCACAAAAGGCACAAAATCTTGAGATTTTCCTTGACGAGCAGGTGGGTAATTTGATACAAGTGGTATTGGTGAAGCTCGTACTCGCATAGGTGTATACGGCTAGTATTTCAACCTGTCAGCAAGTCGGTTCACTGTGATTGTATAAGTGAAGTTGCTGAATGGTTATTAAGAAAAGCCCTGAGTTGTACCAAGGGGCCGACCTGAGAGAGGCGTGTCAAATAATCCATAAAGACGTACCGTGGTTTTGTACTTAACAGTTAATCTTTTAATATTTCATCTGATGACGCATTTTGAATTCATGAAGGAAGGAGGTGGGCACAAATCGTGAATATTTGTTCATGAAAGACATGGATGAAATGAGATGAAAAAAAACTCATCGGTCGTGAAAAATTAATTTATTTGAAGAAGGGAAATTATTATGTGTAGAAGAATGATTTATCTGATTTTGCTCGTGGTTTTGTTTGCTGGTTCTGCTAACGCGCAATTTATCACGGCTGTTGCACATCGCAATACCGATGCAGATGCAGCGGAAGATCCTCAAATCGCACCGGATCCACTCGCAGAGAATTCGGTGACTTTTGTGGACAGGACTCATGTATACGCTGATATACCGGAATTTATCCTCGGTGCACAGTATGTCATGCTTGCCAATGACAACAAGAATATGTCTACCTATGAACTGGACCTGACCTTTGCAATGAATGCTACCCTGTACGTCTTTGTTGATAACCGTATGGGCGGCGCGGCAGGTGGAAAGGATGTGGCCCCGAACATTGACGGCATGGGATGGCTAACCGATATGGGCTTTGTCGATACCGGTGAAGACATTGGAATCGATGAAAGCTTCGATGGGGGCATTAATCAATACTTCTCCATTTTCTCTTTGGCAGTCGAGGTAGGTACAGTTACTATTTACGGCAATACCGAAGGCCACGGAGGAAATATGTTAGGTGTTGCGGCGTTAGGCCCCAAGTTTAGTGCCTACTATCCTCTTCCGAAAGACGGTGCTATACATGCGGATACATGGTTAAGCCTTGCCTGGACGGCCGGAGATACCGCCGCCTCGCATGATGTGTACTTTAGCGACAATTTTGACGACGTGAATGATGGTACGGGCGATGCGTCACGGGGCAACCTGGACATTGGCACGGAATTTTTTGTTGTTGGCTTTCCCGGATACCCTTATCCGGACGGCCTTGTTCCGGGAACAACTTACTATTGGCGAATCGATGAAATTGAAGCCGACGGCACTACGATTTACAGGGGCAATGTCTGGAGTTTTACGGTACCGCCCAAGACCGCCTATGAACCCGAACCGGGCAATGGTTCCGATGGTGCCGACC
>CAZSOR010000003.1:50615-53065 GCA_964608395.1 uncultured Pirellulales bacterium | reverse complement strand
TACCTCTATTTTTCGGCTTGGATGTGCTGATTTGACTTTATCCAGCGTTTGGATGAAGTTTTTTAAAATTGCTGTTGTAACTGAGGATCGGCCTTTTCATGTTGCGGACGAGGGCAAAAGCACGAATATCCCAGTCGATGCAACAGGTCATATAATCCCTGCTGGGAATACAGAACACCAAATTCACGCTCCAGAATCCGCCTTATTGCAGGCCCGTTCAGAACCGAAACACCATCTTTTTTAGTAGGACCAGCCTCAATTCGTTTACAAAATCGAGGCTCGTCCCTGCGAGGCAATTTAGTCGGTTGTCCGGGACACGGCTTGTCTTTTAATCCATCGATTCGGTGTTTGTTATACTTACGAACCCACTGCTGAATGCTCCGGCGGGCGGCTCCTGTAATAGTCATGATTTGAGTGCAGCTTAATCCACTGGCTGCCAGATATACTCCGTGCATTCTCCGAGCAAGCCTTGCATCTTTTTCTTTGCGATAAAGCGTTTGCAACTCTTGGATTGTGTGATGATCTTTGATATTCATAGTAGCCTCCATGCTTAAAGATACTTTCAATTGACTACTATGAACTATGTTGGCGTTTATATGCTCAACGCATTAAATAATCGTAATACGTATCATACTACACACACCAATCTATTATCATCCAAACAGATTATTTCTGTTTGATCGGTTCATTTGTTAGGATTATGAAAAATCTGGACCCACTCAGCGGCCAAGAGAATCCTCTATGAGTCTATTGGCTTGATCGGTAAATTCCGAATCCATGTTATACGGGATGCTACTCGTAAGTGGTATGACTTTTAAGGATGCTCGCAGACAATATAGTTGTAATTCTGTTGGTTCACCTATGATTATGTCTATCCAGTTGTTTCTTAACGGTATAAGAATAAGCACCGGCGTATTCTTGCCAAACATATTAAAAAGAAAGCTGTTCCATAAAAGTATACTTTCGAGCATAGTATCCTGAGATGTGGGTATACGAAGTGAAGTAGACCTCAAGGCCATACTACTGGCATTATTAGTACGATGCCGTCCTACTTCACGTTCGATATGATATAATACACGGAATAAGCCTTCTTGATTTGGCCCCATCTCCGGATGCCGGGCAAGCCTTGCAATAGCATCCGGATACGCAATCACAGGAGATGGCGAGGTCTCAAATTGTTGAGCTAATTGTCGAAGCTCCTGCTTAACACTTTGAATAGCCATTCGGACATCAGTTGCGGAAGTAGTCGCAGCACAGGTAGCTTCTACCCTCTCTAATCGAGGCAAAACAATATCGAAGATCCACTTTATCGGCAATTTACCACATTGAACGCAGACCACAAAAGGATAACTTTTACGGCCTTTGCCATCCTGTGAAGACCACATGCGCCCTACAACCAGGTTTCCATTTATATACCAGAAAAAAACATGCTTGAATTCTTCAATAAGCTGATCCTCTTTGAGCTTATCCCAGCTTCCTGAATCGATGTTGCCGCCAATGCCCTGAATATAAAGTATACGTTTTACCGTAACAAAAACGTCCGTCTCGAAACCAATGTCATCGATATGATCATCCCAGCCGGGATGTTTACCGAACGCAGCTACAAAGATACCTTCAGAAGGATTATCTTGCCCCTTTGGATTAAAGCGTTTGAAAAACTTTTTAAAAGCAGCGTTCAAAACACATGTCTCCGTACGATTAACGCTTATCTTTCAATGACGGCCATTGATCCGGATCTGGAAAGCTGACCGGATATTTTTCGTCAATGTCCTTAAAGAATTCGAGCTGTAAAAATAACACTCCACCCAGGTCCTTTTCGCTTTTAACTTCAAGCTTAACGTACCCTTTTTTCCTTGCATCATGGTACTGATGAAGCATTCTCAAAGGAGCCCAGGGTTGTAGAAACTCTACACTCGTATGCTTTTCGGTGTCGGAAGGATACTGGTAAAATTCGATTTGCAGGGACGAACCAGGATACTTAAACATTCCAACGCTCATATTTTCACCCGAACGAGTGTTAAATCGTTCACTCTTTTGATCTCCCTGGACGAGCCTGAATTCTGTCAGGTAGTCAAGCAGCAGTTTTTCGTTCTGCCTCACAATTTTACGCTGCTCGTTCTGACCCAACAGGGTTATTTTACAATAAAACGGATCTTCAGCTTGAGGTAGAGATTTAAATACCTGTTCAATTCCTTCGAACCACTGCTTATAAGGTTCAGGCAGGACCATCCCGCGCAGGCGATTAAATTGCTCATCTATTTTATCTGATCCTGTCTTGGCACCGCCCCCTATCGTTCCCTGAGCAAAGACCTCCTGCAAACGAACGTTATTCAAACTTGACCAGGCTTCAATAAGTTCTTTTTGAGTCAAGTCAGTTTTGCTGTCCCGTTCTAAAGGAAACTTGCCTGCAAACTGTGTTCTCAGATTATCAAAGCCTTCTTTACCCTGAT
>CAZSOR010000003.1:10171-50515 GCA_964608395.1 uncultured Pirellulales bacterium | reverse complement strand
GGAAACTTGCCTGCAAACTGTGTTCTCAGATTATCAAAGCCTTCTTTACCCTGATCCTGTACATTGCCGGACAGCATGCTTAGCAATTTTATCGTAAATTCAGTCCAATACATATCCGCAAATTCAGCCGACGATTCGTATGCAAAAGGCGCATAATCCTCAAGGTAATCGGCAGGGTTTAACCTCAACAACTGCATCCTGCTGGCCGTAAGATCATCACCTAATCCTCTCCAGTTTGTAAGCACCGCCCTGCATTCACTATAGAACTTGTCATATTTACGGCTGTCTCTAACTTTGTCCAAATTAGCGTCAAACAGCTTAATCCTCTGTTCACCTTCCGGAGCATACGGCCTTAGAGGCGTAACAGCATTTTCAAGGAGCACGCCAAGACCGCCGATCAGCTCATCGAATACATTTCTTACAATCAAGCTCTTAAATTCCTCCGAATCCCGCTCAACACTCCTTCTAATCACAGATTCAGGCATAGTACCGAGCCAGTATTCGAAATAGAGCTTCGGATATTCGGTATAAAGCTCGTTTGCGTCCATGAATTCTTTTTGAAGGCGTGCCTCTTTAGGTAGACGCTGTAACGTATCTCTCAGAGTCTTCCAGCCGCTAAGAACATTTTCTGCGACTTTCGGATCATAGCTGCGGTTTATCATGTCAGAAGGAATCAGGTCGGGCCAATTCCATTTTCCTTGTTTTGCTACGAAATCCCCAACCTCTTTAATGCTCTTGGGAGCCGACTGCAAGCTCGATTCGACAACAGAATACAACCCCCGTTGCCGAGGCAATTCAAGAGCAAGCCCGCAAATGTCGGCGGCTTGCTTAAAACGGTACACAGTGGGGCCGTAGGCTAATAGACCTCTAATACTATTGCGAGCCTCTTCCACTCCTTCGTTCACTTTTTGGATTGCCAACCGAACCTCATTAAGGGCATAAGGTTTGGTTTCCACAAATTGCTCATTGCACTTCGAATACATTTGAAAGCGCACTTCGTACAGCCGGTTCTCTTCCCGAACCGGAGCATAGAATCTTTCGTCTATCAGTTTCAACTCTTCTGCGAACTTACTATTGACCAATCTACCTGATATCTCACCATAAACTGCTTCAAGCTTTGTACGCGTTCGTCCAAGGAAATCGTTATTCATCGCCTTGTCCGTCCTGAGTTCGCTAAGCAAGAGTTGATAGTGGTCGTTTACATCCTGGAGCGTTTCCGTGGCAACGGTGGCCCAGAATTTTTCAAGCGATGGAGGATTGTTAAGACTTCCGCTGAAAGTCTGGATATTTTGCCTGGCAGCATCCAGACTTTTATAGTGCTTTTCCCAATCGGCCACGAATTTATTCCAACGATCATCTGCATAAGACTTATCCGATTCGGCGCCAAAGCGATCCTGCAGCGCCAAAATATTCTTTTCCGCGGCATCAAATTCTTCGAAAGCACCTCTTAGCTTCTCAATAGTATCAACTTGAGCGAAATTACGGCTACTCGTACCTACCTGGTTGGAGTCGCTCCAATATGCGTTAAAAAGAGTTATGCCACTGTCTATTGCAGTTTCCAAAAAATTAGGATCCGTTTTACTAAACACAGGCGAAAAGGCTTGCCCATAAATGAATTCTATCGGCTGATGAAGTTGTGCCTTGTCTTCATTGTACATTTGGATTCGTTTTGCAGAACCTTCCTCATCTTCCGTATCTTCGTTACCTCTGAAAATATATGCAAACATAGGATCTAAGAAAGCCTGGGCCGAATATTCACCTTCTTTGGCCAGGGGATTATCTGATTTTAGCCGGATTAACTGACACAATGCCCTGGTTTCAGGGTCCTCGCGCCTCCATTTGCCGTTCTCTTGATTATCCATTATCTGGCTGGAGGCCTCCAGGAATGGGCGAAGTATAGCCGTCTCGTAAATAACTGCCTGAGCCGTCTTTAATTTCTCCGATGTAATACCCTTTGTAAACTTCGCCGCGGGTGCGAAAATCCAGGGCACTCCTTTTTTCTCCCATTGATCCACTCTATCGGCAAGTCGTGCGGAGAAGCCGGATCGCGTAATATCATCCGGCATTTCGGGTACTCCCGCCCTGCCGATATACCGATAAACTTCCTTGCTTTCACGTTTTATCACTTGCAGTTGGCTTGCCTCTCTTGCGCCACTCGAAGCAAACAGTTTTGCCGGCACTTCAAAATACTCTTTCATATCACCGATGGAACGACGAAAGTGAATACTGGCGTAAAAGGTACTGAAGAGCAGTAAAACAACACTCGCGGCAGCCGAGATCATGACCACGGCCTTGCGGCGAAGATGCTGTTTCTTTGTATTAGTGGCATACGTAACGAGGCCTTTCTCGCGAAAGACCTTTTTAATAAAGAGGTCTCGCAGGAAGTATGCCCTGTCACGTTCCCATACCCTACCGTCCGGGAGGGTATCAACCGAAACCCCAAGCGATTCGGCGAGGTCTTCGTCTAAAGCTGAACCTTCCCGCATAGAAGATGTAAAATAAATGCCCCTGAAAAATAACGGTTTGCCGGACCACTGGCTGCCAACACTGAATATCAATTCCAGATACCGGGCCATTCGCGGTGCTATCTTCGCCAGACTTTGAGGAAATGCATACAACGTATCTGTTGTACGCATCTTCTCCATACCCGGCTCCTCGGATTCAGATACTATATCCTGCAGAAGTGCAAGTCTGCGCCGGAAAAGACGTTTCTGTATAGTCTTCAAATGCTGCTCGACGAAATCCGGATTGTATGGCTCATCGAGCGGGGCCGGGTTAGACCACCCAAGAATCTGGTGCTGAAGCTGCGGATCATCGAGGTTGTCGAAGAAATCACGAAAACCATTGATCAGGTCGCTCTTTGTGACGACCACAAATACGGGAAAACGGACGTCCAGAACTCGCTGGATGGCGTCAAACTGCCGAGCAATTTTGGAGGCCTTCTGCTCGATCTCATCGGCGGTATCCTTGATGAGGCTATCAGCGGGTATTACGAGAAACACGCCGTTAACCGGGCAACGCGGCCGATACCTCTTAAGAAGCTTTAGGAATTCTTTCCATTCACCTGAACCGCCCGTTTCGACTTCTTCAAACATCAGTCGCCCGGCCGTATCGAGAATAACGGCATGATCCGTAAACCACCAGTTCATGTTAAGGGTACCGCCTGCCCCTTGAAACTGGTCCTGCAGGCCCGGCGGGAAACCAACGTTACAGTGACGAACGGCCTCTGTCTTGCCCGATCCCGGCTCACCCACAATCATATACCAGGGAAAGTTGTAGAGGCTTTTGCCGGCAGCTTGAAACTTCGTAATCCCCTCTTCGAATTTTTTCCTCAACTCATCCAGCCGGGCAAGGTGTGCTGCCTCGCTGATTCCCTGCGGTGCAGCCGAAGCATTATCGATAACGCCATGTTCCATCGGAGCGGCTTTTCGCTTTTTAAGCCACTTCAGGAGACGCCAGTAGAGTAGAAGAATCAGGGCAACAACGGCAAGTCCGATGAATATAATCCATAGCACCCTCGAGGGTACCAATAACAGCATCGCCCCCAAAATGCTGCCGCCTGCAATGACGGAAAGCCCAATCTTGAAAGGCGTTGGAAGATTCTTGTAAACTGAAATCCCAGGCACCATATTATTTACATATCCTCCAAACTAATTGGTGTTATTATTCGTCGGCTCAATAACAGAAGGCAATTTCTCCTGTCCTATAATCGTATCAAGGGACTTGCCCAGATCGTCAGAGGTCCATTTGAACAAACAAAAATACGCAATGGCCCAGATTACAATTAGAGCTATCAATGTTATCCCAATACCTACCAACTTTGCGCTCGGCGGCTCAACAAAATCACGCGTATCAACGTTTTTGTAAGCCTCCGGGCAAATGAAAGCCTTTTCATCGGCGTCCATCATGCCCGAAATACGAGCCGAGATTTTCGACATTATCCGCTGAATACTATCCGGCTGGCCCGTGTACACACCTGTAAATCCCAATCCTAAACACGTGTAAAATATTACCAGTCTTTGAGTCGCAGCGTCACTTCTTTCAGCCAGATCTACGTCCAGCAAATCGAAGAATTTCTCATCGCCCGCGAGTTCATTCCGCTCACGACCCAACTCATACCAGTCAGGAGCAAAGCTCAGACTGCTCTCTTTGATCATAAAGTCTATACAGAAAATAAGGGGCAATTCAACTTTTTCGTATTGAACAGTCAAATCGGCGCTGGTAGAAGCGTTTGCTTTTATCTCACTGAATACTCTTTTAATGTCGTTTCGCACCTGATCCATTTCCAGAGTGCAATCCATTCGTGCCGATCGACGCAGCCGACACACATATTGGAAGAGCGGCTCACACAATTCAAGTAGAGTCATTTACTGTGCCTCCGTATCAGGAACAGTCATATATAGCGTGATTTCAAAGTCAGAAGTCTCAACACCAGGCCACCGCACAGCGATCGTCTTCTCCTGCTGTATTCTCTCCCAGAGCCGGGCGCTTTCGCCGCGCATTACCCGAAAATAATGAAGGCCTACCTGGGCCGGCAGTTCAACCGGAGGATACAATTCCTGGGCAAGCTGCACGCCGAAGATTCGCTGATTTGCAAGACTTTGCGGCATCATTTTGAATTTGTCACGATCTAAAACAAGTTTAGCCAATTCCGAAGGATCCTGCTTTGTCTTGATAGCAAGAAAATATTCATTGGGTAACGATAATGCTTCATCAGTGAGTGTAGCGGCAAAGATTTTCTGCTCATGGTCTATAGTAAACGGTATCTTGAGATACCTGGCCCTTATAACGCCTTTGAGCAACCCACGAATACGAGTCGAAAGCTCATTAAAAGCAACTGCCAAATTGTCGTGATCGTACCCAACGACTTCATACTGGTCGCGGTCAGGACGTAAGGCGGCAAGTTCAGCAAGTAGCTGCCTCAGCATTAAATACATCTGGAAAGGTGCAACTCTGCTGGAGATACTAACAAGAGAACCAAGCTGAGAACTGAAGCGATTAAGCGTTCTAAGACGAAGCATTTGTTCGAATTGAACGCCTCGCATATTCTCAACACTAAAGCCCCCACGGTTAATTTGGACGACCAGTTCATTCCGACTGGCCATGACCTGGCTGGTTAAATCGTGAAGCAGATCTCTAAGTACGGATGAGCCGCCAACCACAAAACATGGGGGTATGTATGTCGGATCTCGCCGAGGCAACCCAATATCCTCGCCTGCGGCACGGGTGATTTTCAGCAAAGGCAACACTTCGAGGTCTGAGGGGTCGTCATTTTCAAGCAACAGCCTGGCGTTTATCTGACGGAGCTGGACCGGCTGCGGGTTTTCACCTGTATTTTCGTCCGTTTTTTCAATCTCAGTAACTATATATGTACGCTTGGCACGCCAATCCTGGTCATCGCCCTTTTCAATAACATTGCCACGTGAAGCGTACCATACCGGCACGCCAATACTTATAGTCAATGCTCCACTCGTAGACGCGAATGCCTGCTTTATGTCAAGCGAGGGGAGATTCGTATTGTCAGGAACGTTCAGTTCCAGTCCGCTCGGCATTATAATTCGGAGCCGGTCGAAGGAAACTCTCATATTTTCCAGTTGATCATCAGATATTTTCGCCTCCATCAGGCCATAGGGATAGCTCCAAAACATGCGAGACTGCCTTGTGAACTTATCGATAATATTTCTTTGCAAGACCTGAAGGTGATGAGGCTGGAGAAAGAGACCCTCACACCAATGAATTTCGCCTTCTATAGCCATACGGTACTCCCCTGTATTGACGTCACTGCCCCATTCCTTTCGTTAAAGATTCCACGTAATCAACGATAGCCTTTCTTATTTCCATTTCGATGGAGTCTTCATTTAACGTCTCGGCCAGTTCTTTATATTTTTTCCAGCATTTCACATCATGGCTGACAAAAACGCTTCCGGGCTCCATTTTCACCAAAGCTTCAATCTCTAACGGTGAAAACCTGGCGAGATGACGTTTCGCAAACTGGCCACCTGCACGGCTAACCGCACTGGTAATTGCCGCAATAAGTCGCTGCAACACTTTGAGATCATCATCAACCTGATTAACAGATACCTCGGCGTCGCTACTTAAAAACTGCCCTATTTTTTTCGTTAGAGCACCCTGCGGACGAACAGCAGACCGCGGTGACAGTTGACGCCAAGTGTTCCATACCAATGGTTCGAGTTTCAAAACAAAATCAATAAGTGTCGCATTGAGCTCGGAGATCTGGTCGGCAGTAATACTGCATTCATCGGCGACCTTAAATTTTTGCTTCAGTTTTTGATCCAATTCTATGGAATTGTCCTGCCGGGCTTTTTGTCTCAATCCAGCCTCTTGCAAGCTTTTATCGACAAAATTCTTTTGGTCGTCTGAAAGTGTCGGGGCTATTTCCAGGAAACTTCGAACTAAAAATTCGACATTTTTAAGCTCTGACTCATCAAATGTCGGAGGGCTTTCGACGGTCGTTTCTGTCGATATAGCCTGAGTAATAAAACTGCCAGCAGGAAACTTTTCTAATAATCTGCCCAGGAATTCATTACGCTCATCAGGCAAGACGCTCTTTAACGCCTTTTCAATCTCCTCGCAGAGATAGGCCGTTCTCGTCTGTTCACTCTCATCTGCAAAGTCAACTTGTATCAGACGAAGCCGATTTGCAGTCTCAAGTACGTGACTCTCCATCTTTTTCTTATCGTTTGCAGGCACGGTTCCTCTATAATCTTGAATTAAATAGTGTCATCCGTAAAATATTATTCTCGACATTCTCTCTTTTCTTGTCAACTTAAATATGATTAGAAATTATGTCTGGCTCGATAACCTATTGTTTAATCAAGTTGGAATAACTATTTTTATACATACTTAGAAAAACAAGAAATAGAATCTTAAGAAAACTAAATCAAAAACTAAGCGTTTATAAATTAATAAGACCTTATGTTAAGAAAACAATTACATTAAAAAGTGGCCGCAGGCGGCCAGCTTGAATTTCCAAAACAAGCTATGTATCCAATGACCTCAGTACAAGATTATCGGCGTTCTTCCGGAACTTCCTGGAGCCAAGCCAGCTCGACCATCCCAACTTTCCCATTCTACCCAGACATAACCTCGGAATCCTGGATGCCTTTAATATCAATTGAATCTCCCACAACAATTCATCTCCTACATAATTCTTGACCCAAGCGATAAGACGTCGAATACTATCACTTCCCGGCAAAAAAGCCTGATATCTGGGCAAATCCATAGGCCCAAGTTTAATCCTGAATTTCTGCTGGCACTCCCAAAAACGGCTCCCTACAATCAACGTCGAACCCAATTTTGCGTTTTCGCAGGATGCCCCCAATTGGCAAAGATAGTTTTGAGGAAGATTTATCCACTGTCCGACAAACTGTTGTATGTCCGCCGGAACCTCAAAATAGTCCTTTAAAATCTCCCTCAATCCTTCAACATTCCTGGTCTGGCAAACAAGACGTCCGGAATAATGCAGCTTTGCAACGTCAGGCAAGGCGTCCCTGTTGCGAAAAGAATCATCACCAATTCCAAACAAACTGCTAATGTAAACCGCAAAACGGTCCTCATCTTTGCGATCATAGCTAACGCATTGCTGGTTACATGCCCAGGCACGATAGAAGAGCGATATCATTCGGTGATGAAAAATATCAAGAAAAACAGCAAGCGTTTTGTCTTTGTGATTTTGCAGCCGGTCATAAATATATTCAGTTATTACCAGCGGCATCGGACCACCCTGACCAAGAAGCCCTAAAAAATTTACTGTCATTTTAGCAGGATCTTCATCGGTAGCTTCACAATATGCTGAAATTGTCGAAGGTGCAAAAGCTAAAGAGACATTTTGGCAAAACCTGACCGGATCATTTTGGGGTCGACGTGAATTCCCAATCCGTGGCAGGTCAGAGTTGATACACTCAAGCCGCCGGACAGCCTGGAAAAAGTCAAAATCAAACGGCCTGTTCCGCAAATCTGCGGCTAAAGAATCGGCCGCAGTCCGTTCTTCATCGTCCATCGAACAATTTCTCCTCGCTCGAGCGTTCTAACTACTGTTTCAGTAAACGAATTAATCGAAACATATCTGGCAAAAAACTGTTCAAGAACAGCCCCAAGCAGAAAAACACCTGTTCCCTCAAATGCCGCCTCTTCAAGAGTTATAGTTATCTCTAAACCTCGCGCAAATGCAATAGAACCCGAGGTTGAGATTCTACGCGTGATCGGCCTGGAGCTTATGGATTTGAGGCCGTCAATTTGCTTGCTGATTTGCAATTCGCCCATGTCGCTATAAAGTCTTAAAATATCGCGAAGTGCCGATGAACCCTCACGTTCACTCGTATCGGTTAGCGAAAGATAATTTAGCGACAGGTGATTTATAATGCGCCATGCAAATTCACCTTCAGCGTGAGACGGCTTGGGCGAAGTTGGAGATCCGATGCATCGGATCGATGTACAAGGTACCGTTTTCTCCATCGTGAAATCGGAAGATCCAATTCCTATTGGTACATGCAAAGGCAAATCACGGTTGGTGCAAAGAGCCTCGACACCCAACTGTTTCACGTCAGCACTGAACGGGGCGGCATGGGGATCGACAAGAGAAATATAGACTTCGCTACCCGTGTAACTGCGTGACCTTCGAGCCTTCAAGCCTGCATTTTGAGTCTTCGGCATTGGGACGCGGTTTATTACGTAATAGCCGCTCGCCTCGCTGTCCCCGAAATCTTTTGCAAGATAAAAAGGCAGAAATTCCTCCAACTGGTCTGACCTGGCACCATAACCAATTACCTTGGTAAGCTTATAAACCTCAAAGTCGTGCGCCCTGGTCCTGTCCGGCACAACATGAAATTCGAAAAATTTGTCCGAAACGGGTATCCTATCCAAACGTTTTTCGAAGAGGTTTATAGCGGGAGCACAGAATAGTCCTAAATTATCAGCATTAATTGTGCCCTCAAGCTCGATTTTGGGCTCCCGGAATAAAACAATGATATCCAACATATTGTCATCGCAACGCCTGATTGCGTCACCCAAATTGGTAAGTTCCACGTACATAAATCGCTGAGGAAATGCAAAATACTCGTGTAAAAGTCGATATCCCTGAAAAGACATGGCATCGTATGGCAGGAGTTTTTGCTTGTTGTCGAAACCCACCCGCCTGATGCAGGAAGCATCAATGGTCTTTTGCCATCCTATGGGCCTGGTCGCCGGCTGTACTACTATTGCAGCAGCATTTGCAAAAAACTGCTCATACAAATGCATCGGGGTTTCGCCAACTCCCATTAAATGCAGATTCAGCGAATCTAATTTCAACTCGCTGAAGCGAAGTCCGGCCGTCGTTTGGATACGCAACCTGATCCCAGCTTTGACATTAGGTATATTGGGAATCTCAAGCGAGGCCAACTCGCGAGTATAGTAATCCGCCTGATTCAATTTAACCGGCCAGAGGGTAACGTCATGGGCGGTACGATACTCACATCTGGTTTGTTCCGACTTGCCCAGCATACTATTCAGCGAGGAATTCCGGGGAATTACAAAGCCTTCCGCGAGACCTTTCTCATCCGTTTCCGGATTGAACTGAACAGTACACATAGATGGTGTAGGCGCCAGATAGTGAGGGTAAATTGTCTCGACCAAAGACTGGCTGAATCTGGGAAATTCCGCGTTCAGCTTGAGTTGAACTCTCGCAGCGAGAAAAGCAAATCCTTCGAGCAGCCGCTCGACGAAGGGATCCTGACATGGCTGGAATTCATCCAGACCACCAAGGCGTCCCGCTATCTTAGGAAACTCCTTCGCAAATTCAGCCCCCGTTGCCCTAAGATGTGCCAACTCACGATTGTACAAGTCCAGCAAGCGCCTATCCATCCAGCTCGCCTTTCAATTTGTAATGGCCGGTTTCCAAATCTACTTCGGTTTTGACGAAAAGGCGATCCGGTAATGGTTGCGCCCAAAGTTCCGCTTCTATTTCGAATGAAATGCTACGGATATATTCCGAATCCAACGGAGAGACCATACGAACGGATAATGATCTTTGCGCGATTCTCGGCTCGAAACAAATGATGGCTTCCTTGACCTGTGATTCAATTTCAACCGGCTTGGTATTTAATATAGGTGTACCACATATATCGAGTATGCCGAAGTTCAGCACGGATCGTGCTGCTTCGCTGAACTCATATATGTTGTCGTGCAATGGGTGCCTCTTCGAATTTAAGAGCATCTCCAGGTCGCGAAGCACCGCATTTTTATATCTTTGCAGTGAAACTATGCGTCGGTCCCGGCTCTCCCTGCTCACCTCCGGCTCATCATCGGTGAGGCGGTCAAGCAGGCATGGTTGCAGACGATCCATCGGCGTAAGTTCAGCCATTATTCATCCCACCTTGTCAGTCTGATTCAGAGTAATCCAAATCTATTTGTCGTATCTGGAGCAGCGGGAAGTCATCCTCGTCGGTGGCAAACATACGTTGTCCCAAACCAAGGTGCACATCTCCGGGTTGTTCGATCCACTCGGTTTTGCGCGCGAGCCGAATAGCATTATCTTCGCTGGCTTCCGAGCCTGGATATCGCGTTGGCATCAGGCCAGTCGCTTCACCGCCGTTGACCCAGGTAAACTGGGCAGGAATCCAGACTGTATCTCGCAGGTCGGCGGGCTCCTCAATTCGGATACTTTTTATGGCTGTGAACGGCACCCAGTAGTATTTGCCGTCAATAATGGCCTCCAGCACCGGACCAAACCTGGAATCGGCATCTGATATCCATTTAAATGGCCGACCATTGATAGACCCAGGAATGGCCGGAGCCGCCTCATACGCACGATCTCGCAGGCTCTGAGACGCTTCGTATTTTCCTTCCGCTATCATTTGGTTGGCCTGGATCAGCCATGCAACCCACTCGTCCGGCTCACCGAAAACAAGCGGCGAGCGCTTACCGGCGAATATCTCAGCCCGGAACGCTTCGCAACTGATTGCCGTTCGGCAAACCTGAGCCATGAGCAAATTCAAGGCGTCAAGTTCTGCCGCTACGTTTAACTGGGTCAGAGCCCGCTGCCAATCTCCAAAGACAGCCATCAGTTGGAAAAGGAAAACACGAAGCTTGGCATTCGTAGGATCGTTGCGAATCTCACCTTCAAGGGCGGCCAATGCCTCATTTAGCTGGCCGGCCCGCAAAAACTCTTCCGTTTGCATAACGATAAACCTCCGTCACGGGCATTAGACACTCCTGCCGCGCAATATTAAAGCACAGAAAGCCGGCACACGGTAACTGGATGCCTGTTTGCTGATTACTAACCGCCCTTATTGTCAATCAGGCTCCAGAATTTCTCAACGTTACCCTTAGCTTCGCCCGTCTTGTGATCCGTCTGGATATAGTTCCATGTCAATTTGCCATAGTTGAAGGTCACCGATTCGGTAGGCAGGCCACCACCACCGCCGCCGACACTGACCGACGAGATTATCACATCCTCCATTTTATATTCCATGTATTTTTCCTTGTTGCCGGTGGCGCGGCAGAGCTCGATCACCACTTTCGGGACGTGCCTGCCTTCGCAGCAGAACAGATTAAGCGTGGGAGAAGCCTTATCCATCCCCTTAACAATGGAGATATCCTGGTGGGTACACCGCCCCCCGGTAGCCGCCCCACCCGTGCTTCGTTCACCTGCGGCCATCTGAGCAACACCGGAAGAGTATGACATTATCTCAATCCACTCTTTATGTTTTGCGTCGGTACTTTCCCCCGGGATTCCATCGATTTTCAAAAAACAATCACCTGCCATTTTGTCAACTCCTTATATATAAAATGTTTATCTGAGTTTCAGCGATCAACTTATCAATAAAAAACCATGTCAAGCGTATTGAATACTAAATCAGGCTCTATCCATTAACCACCCGTCTTGACTGAGGGCAGCTTCGATACCAGTCGCAGCGAAACGGACAGACCTTCGAGCTGGTAATGGGGTCTCAGGAAGAACTTTGCAGAGTAATACCCGGGATCTCCTTCAACATCATCCACAACAACTTCCGCTGCGGCCAGTGGATACTTGGCCTTAACTTCTTCCGAAGCACCGGGATCGCTTGTGACATATTGCGTTATCCACTGATTGAGCCATTTCGCCATATCGTCGCGCTCTTTGAAAGATCCGATCTTATCCCGCACAATGCACTTGAGAAAATGCGCGAACCGGCAAGTCGCAAACAGGTAAGGCAGCCTTGCGGCCAGCTTGGCATTGGCCGTTGCATCGGCATCCTCATATTCGGTTGGTTTTTGCAGTGACTGGGCGCCAATAAAGCATGCATAATCCTCATTCTTCCAGTGTGATAAAGGCATCATGCCATTCTTGGCCAGCTCCGCTTCCCGCCTGTCGGTGATTCCAATCTCTGTTGGGCACTTCATATCCACGCCACCGTCATCAGTTGGGAAGGTATGACAGGGCAGCCCCTCGACCATACCCCCGCTCTCAACACCACGGATACGTGCACACCAGCCAAACTCTTTGAAAGAACGGTTGATGTTGGCACCCATGGCATAAGCGGAATTCACCCAGAGATACTTGGAGTGGTCGCCGGCGGCACTTTCCTCTTCGAAATCAAACTCTTCGCAAGGACTTGTCTTGGACCCGTAGGGCAATCTGCCGAGAAATCGAGGCATTGTCAAGGCGATATACCTGGAATCATCGGACTCTCGCAGGGACCTCCAGGGGGCGTAGTCCGCTGTCTGGAAGATTTTCGTCAGGTCGCGGGGGTTGCTCAACTCATTCCAGGAATCCATATTCATCAGCGTCGGCGCAGCGGCAGAGATAAAAGGTGTGTGTGCAGCGGCTGCGATCTGGGCTACACCGTTGAGGATCTCAACGTCCGGCGGACTGTGATCAAAATGATAGTCGCCGATTAGACACCCGTAAGGTTCGCCGCCCGGTGAGCCATATTCTTCTTCGTAAAGCTTCTTGAAAAGCGGGCTTTGATCCCAGGCTGTACCTTTATATTTCTTGAGTGTCTTGGCTAAATCCTTCTTAGGCAGGTTAAGCACGCGTATCTTCAGCGTCTCGTCCGTTTCCGTGTTATTCACAAGGTGAGAAAGTCCCCGCCAGGCACTCTCGATCTTCTGGAAGTCCTCGTGGTGCATAATCTGATTGATCTGCTCGGATAGCTTGCGGTCTATCTCGGCTATAATGGACTCGATTGTCCTGACCGAATCGTCGGTAATGAGAGCTGTATCCGACAATGCCTGTTCGGCCAACGTTCGCACCGCCGAATTGATAGCTTCCTTGGCATGGTCTGACTTCGGTTTGAATTCTTTCTTGAGAAGACTATCGAACTCACTCGGTTCTATCGCTACAGTCTCTGCTGCCTGCGATTCTTGTTGATCTTTCATTTCTTCTGCCATGGGATTATTCCTCCTTGCCACTCTCGGTAGATTCAGCTTCAGGTTTCGGCGTCGAAGTCAGGGCGTTTAGCAGGGCCTTATCCTTCAGGGCTTTTGCTAACAGCTCTTCGGCACCACTCTTACCATCCATGTATGACAGCAGATTGGATAACTCCGTTCGGGCCTTCAACAATTTATTCAGGGCATCTACCTTTTGTGCCACTGCTGCCGGCGAGAAATCATCCATACTCTCAAAAGTAATATCAACGCTCATATTACCTTCACCGGTTAGTGTATTCGGCACCTGGAAGGCTACTCGCGGTTTCATTGCCTTGAGTCGCTCGTCGAAATTATCGACATCGATTTCAAGGAACTTTCGATCGGCTACGCCGGGAGGGGCCTCTGCCGGTTTGCCCGATAAATCAGCCATTACCCCCATTACAAACGGCAAATTGATCTTTTTCTCAGCACCATAAAGCTCCAGATCATATTCCACCTGGACTCGTGGCGCTCGATTGCGGCCTATGAATTTTTGACTACTTTTCTTTGCCATGCTCAGTCCTTTCTTAATAACAATGAACGCCGAAAAATATCGGTATTCTCAAACCCCCTGTCAAATATTTAGTTGATTCTGTCTAACTACTCTCTTCGCTCTCGGAATCGCTACTGCCGGCTCCACCTATCAACTGCACACGACTCATGGCATCCGGGCAGATATCAGCAATAACATCTGTAAAGTTCTTTGAAACAAGCCTTTGCGCTCTGCGCAGAAGCAGCGGTACCGGACTTGACGGTTCATTGCGATCGAAATACTGGCAGACCTTCTCGATAGCCAAAAGGGCTTCCTGGGGGGACTGAATCTCTCCTGCAAGAGATATTCCGCCTTGTTTGGCTTCGCCGCCGGTCGCAGCATCCACCGGAGCACCCTCTTCTGAAGCCTCGCCGTAACCGCGTTTTGCCAGATAGCCCTGAATGCACTTGTGGATATTTCCCAGAATCGACTGGAAATCACTGAGATCGGGCGTCTGCCCTTGAGCAGCATTTTTTGAGAAGACCGTAGTGATAGTAGCCAAATGTTCGATAGCTTCTTCTGTGATCTGGGATGCCGCCAGCAACTCGTCGGTTGCCGAATCCTGAAAAGCCGCATCAATTACCGACATGTTGGGGCCGGCGGTTCCCCCGTCACCCGGCACCGAAATCTCTCCTTTGGCGACCTGGATGTCTCTGAGGTTGAACCGGCCCATCTGAGGCGAATTACACAGAGGTACTTCAGCGAGCCGTTGCTTGAATTTCATCGGATCCTGAGGGCTCATCGTCTCCGGTGACAGCGATTGCAGAATATTAATCCGTTCTAAGGGATCGTTGTTATCTTCAGGGTCGAGTTTGGGGTAAAGATGCTCCCAAAAGCGATCCAGCAGTTCATGTAGTAAAGCCAGCCCATCACGCAGGCCGGCAAGGCCATCCATTTTCAAAGAGGCAAGCACAAGATACATTGCAACTCTGAGGTCTTTGGAACGTTGCAAAAACTCCAGACTTTTCTCGCGAACCTCCCGCCAGTTGGGCTCTTCTGACGTTTCCTCTACACCCTCTACTACGCCGCCCCCTGCTTTGGACCGCAACATGTCCTCCAGGGCAAGGAAAGAGGCGTCATAGGAAAGATCTTCCCCGCAAGGCGATTCCGGGCTTACTTCGGAAAGCAGGCTTTCAATATCAATTGCCATGGCACATCCCGTCAAACCAAAATCTTAAAGGGTTCGCCTTTGGTCTAAAGCGATATTGAAGCTATTTTTCCCACAAAAGACCAAAAACCGGATACACATCAAGTCCGCCATCATTTTCAGCGATACATTCCAAAAAAGCTGAAAGCTATAAGCCATAGCTCAACGGCGTCTTTTCTCTGGCGCACAGTAAGAAAGACCGAAAATCATGCTGGCCTTACCACTTCACTTACGTATTGCCTAAGCCTCTCTTACAATTTAGGCGCAATTCTATGCAAATCGGAATATTCTGTCAAGTTCCTTAAAAAAAAATAAAAAATAAAAAATTCCGGCTGCCTGTTAAGTTTCCGAAGGATCCAGCTAATACTCCGCACAATTGGGGCAAGTGTTTCCGGCAGGACAAAACCGCGGCGGACGCCGGCCTTAATCATCCACTGAAACCGCCGAATACAGGTAAATGGGAGTAAATAGTCAAGGAATTAAACCGGAATTGTGCAAAATTCATCTTGACTTTGCCCGGCACTCGACCAGAATGGAGGATATGTTGGCTTAAGTGTGTCACTTGAGGACATCCAGGTGAGAAGTCTTGATCGGCATCAGGCGGATAAACTAACTCTCACAAACCATGTTTCAACCCGCATAGTGGCATATTTACATAGCAAGCGTGCCTGAGAACCTCGGGCCAATCAAGATATGCGATTTCTAAACTAATAACCAGAAGTGGTAAATACTCACAATGGAATTTTGAGGACATTAGGCAAGGTAAGTTTCGAGATGAAGGTTTTTGGCAGCATGAGCTCTTGAAAAACACCTTGGCAGCCCGATTGGCTGCGGGCATCCAACACTTTAGCGCCGGCACCAACAGCAAATGTGTCAATAGTGAGGACCAACCCGTTTAAGAAGGAAGTGAAATCAGAATAGGGCATAATCAGGAGATATAATGGCTCAGGGAAATAACAAGGCATATATGAGTAATCCGGAAAATTATCTAATGAATCATGACATTAACAGAAACCCAGGGCCAGGGTATGCAGTAGCGGCCGGCGGCGCTATTCCTATCCCGTCGCCTGGGCCATCGAACATAGATTTGGTTCCACCGCCGGGGCCGGGGCCGGCGGGTGTGGTTCAAATACAAGACTACAATTCTAATCAGCACGGATACGGGGCAAAACCAATAAGGGCATACTGGCTAGAAGCCAAACCTAACAAATCTATAAGAATAATCCTCGGGAATGCGGCGAATTACTTTTTTACGTATAATTTTACAGGATGTCTGTTCACCGCCTTCTTTGACAACCTCCATCAACTCTTTGTCGAGCACACGAATGATATAGCTCACGCAGGCCTCATAGCGGCTCGGTTGAAGGTCGTCAGCGCGATGAGCGTAAATGGACCCATCAGGGTCCTTACCCCTATACCCTGGCCGCCAGGACTACCCCTATCACCGCTCCACAACCACAACATCGTCCATTACCCCGTCGTTGCTTATGCGTGGGTCATTGGTGGTAGAGTCGGCGCTGGAGCCCCTGGCGGATGGCGGTTCAAATATAAACTATCTACAGCCCCTGCAATCGTTCAGGTTTTATAGTTAAGGGTGCGGGAAAATAAAGAGCACAGGAAACATTATTAATACAACGAGCCGCTCATGGCAGATTGCCCACATGTCACGAAAGCCGGTTCTTTAAGTAGCATGTTCGATTCTCCATTGAACTCTTATCTTCTTGGTAAAACAGGGATAGTAGGGCTGTAAAAAAACCGTACGCCTATGGCGTGTCGACTAAGGTTTGCCTTCACCCAACGTAGCCATCACTACGTATATAGCCCTATTCGGGCAATCTCAGGATTTCTCTGCTTTCAAAGTCGCCGGGCAGAAAGCCGAATTTCACGAGATTCATCTTGGCTTTGTCACGCACCTGAGTAGAATAGGGTTTGTGCCGGTCGGATGCAACACGGCAGGCTGCTCATACCAGTACATTGTCGAGATAGGCAGTTCCGTGGGATGGCCCACGAATCTTCTGGTCGCAGGAAACAGTCTGAACTTTGGCGCTCTGGCCATGATGCAAGCGGGTGCAAGTCGCATTTGATGTGTTCTGAAACAGGTATAGTAACAACACTTCCAACATCTTATTCAGACAAACCAAAAAAAAGTTGACACAATGCAGCATTTAGCTGAGAATTTCAGCGAAAACCACGGGTAATACTCGTGGGAAAGAAATTCCGGCGGATTCAGCGCCTTATATCGATGGATCGGACCCTTGAACAGCTCTCGCTGGAACATGTTTATTCCCACGACCAATTTAAGACAAGACGAAAGGACTTAACTATGGCTGAAATAAGTCGCACATCCCTGTTCGGAAAGCTCAACAGTATAGGCTACAAAGCTATCGAGGGCGCTACAATATTCTGCAAGCTGAGGGGCAATCCTTACGTGGAGCTTGTACACTGGCTGCACCAGATATTGAAGATGCCCGACTCAGACCTGCACCGTATCATAAAGCACTTCGATGTAGATCCTTCGCGACTCGTGGCCGATATGACAGCGGAACTTGATCGGCTGCCCCGAGGCTCTACAAGCATTTCGGACTTGTCTTCCCACCTTGAAGATTCTGTCGAGCGAGGCTGGGTTTACGGCAGCCTATTATTCGGCGAGTCGCAGATTCGCACAGGCCACCTGATCGTCGGCATGCTTAAGACGAGCGGTCTCAAGAATGTTCTTATGAGGATTTCGAATGAGTTCAGCAAAATCAAGCTGGAAGAGTTAACGGATAATTTTGCGAAAATAGTCGGCGGCTCACCTGAGGAAACTCTCACGGCAACAGACGGCAGCTCACTGCGTGCCGAGGCCGAAGCCGGCGGTGACGCCGGAGAAATGGCACCTGCGGCAATGGGAAAGCAGGAAGCGCTCTCCAAATTTTCAGTAGACCTCACGGAAAAAGCCCGGAGCGGCGAAATGGATCCGATAGTGGGACGTGACATAGAAGTCCGGCAGATAATCGATATTCTTATGCGCCGCCGGCAGAATAATCCTATTTTGACTGGAGAAGCGGGTGTCGGCAAGACGGCGGTCGTCGAAGGCTTCGCCCAGCGAATCGCAGAAGGAGACGTACCGCCTTCGCTCAAGGACGTGGCTGTGCGTGTGCTGGACGTAGGTCTGCTGCAGGCGGGAGCAAGCATGAAAGGCGAGTTTGAGAACCGCCTGCGTCAGGTCATCGAAGAGGTTCAAAGCTCGCCACAACCGATCATTCTATTCATCGACGAAGCGCATACTCTCGTAGGAGCCGGAGGTGCCGCCGGTACGGGTGATGCAGCCAACCTGCTCAAACCGGCCCTAGCCCGGGGTACTTTGCGAACAATTGCAGCCACCACATGGGCCGAATACAAGAAATATATCGAGAAAGATCCGGCACTAACCCGTAGATTTCAGGTGGTAAAGATCGACGAACCTGAAGAGGATAAGGCGCTGCTCATGATGAGGTCACTGGCTTCGAATCTGGAACAGCACCATCGTGTTCAGATTCTGGATGAGGCCCTTGATGCCGCGGTTCGTCTTTCACACCGGTATATCCCCGAGCGTCAGCTTCCGGACAAGGCTGTCAGCCTGACCGATACCGCGTGCGCAAGAGTGGCCGTCAGCCAGCATGCGGTGCCCCCCGAACTGGAAGACTGCCGCCGGCTAATTCAAGCCCTGGAAACGGAACTGGAAATCATAGGAAGAGAAACTGTCACCGGCGTAGACCATAAGAAGCGGGAAGCGGAGATTTCCGAGAAGCTTGAAGCGGAGCGTAATAGGTTGGCCGAGATAGAAGAACGCTGGTCAAAAGAAAAGGTGCTGGTCGATTCCATACTGGAGATTCGCGCCAAACTGCGAGAATCGGGCAAAGGAACGATTGAGCAGACAGAAGCAGCGGAAGATGGCACTCCCGAAGCTGAGAAGAAATCCGATGAAGCGACTGAAACGGCCGCAAGCGATACAGGCGAGGCCGCACCGGAAGCCTCAGAAACCTTCGATAGAGAAGAATCGCTAAAACAACTCAAAACGCTGCAGGAGCAGCTCAGCGATTTACAGGGCGAAACGCCGTTGATTCTTCCTTGTGTAGATGCACAAGCCGTCGGCTCTGTCGTTGCCGATTGGACGGGGATTCCGGTCGGTGGAATGGTAAAGAATGAAATCGAAGCTGTTTTAAATCTGGCCGACAGGCTTAAAAAACGTGTCATCGGTCAGGACCACGCTTTAGAAGCAATTGCCAGGAGAATCACGACATCACGGGCCCAAATAGAGAATCCGAACAAGCCTATTGCAGTGATGTTTCTGGTCGGCCCGAGCGGCGTGGGCAAAACCGAAACGGCGCTTGCCCTGGCCGAGGCAATGTACGGGGGAGAGAACAACCTGATTACAATCAACATGAGCGAGTTCCAGGAAGCCCATACCGTCTCGACGCTCAAGGGTTCGCCTCCGGGATATGTCGGCTATGGCGAAGGCGGAATTCTCACAGAAGCTGTGCGACGGCGCCCCTACAGCATCGTTTTGCTCGATGAAGTCGAAAAGGCCCATCGAGATGTGCACGAGATATTCTTCCAGGTTTTTGACAAAGGCCAAATGGAAGATGCCGAAGGGCGCCTCATCGACTTTAAAAATACAATTATTCTTCTAACGAGTAATTGCGGAACCGACTTGATTATGGATATGTGCAAAGATCCGAAGTTGATGCCTGAGTCCGAAGGGATATCCAAGGCTCTTCGCAAGCCTTTGCTGGAGGTCTTTCCTGCGGCTCTTTTAGGCCGACTTGTCACGGTACCCTATTATCCAATCACAGACGAAACGCTAAAGCTCATTACTCGCCTGCAGCTTGGTCGAATCGGCCGCCGGACGCAGGAAAATCACAAGATACCGTTTACTTATGACGACCAAGCCGTTGATCTTATTGCCAGCCGCTGTACCGAAGTTGAGAGTGGAGCTCGAACGGTTGATGCAATTCTGACCAACACACTCCTGCCTGAAATCAGCCATGAGCTGCTGACTCGGCTTATGGAAGGTAAAACCGCCAAACGGGTGCATGTCGGAGTAAAGGACAGCAAGTTTGTCTATTCATTCGATTAAAATGTGTAATATGGGCCGGATAATAACCATTGCAAATGATTAGCACGTAATGTAAATTCAAGTGTTCTGAAATATCTAATAGGTGGAATTGCACAAATGCCTGATAAACCTACACAGAAACACAGGGAACTGGCAATTGAAACGACGCTGGGCGAGGATGTTCTCTTGCTGATAAGCTTATCGGGCACCGAACAGCTTGGCCGGCTCTTCGAATACAAGTTGGAGCTGGCCAGCGAAGACTACCAGATCGGGCCCGAGAGCATCATCGGGGAGAATGTAAGCATCCGTCTTAATCTTAGTAATGGCGAGGCTCGCTACTTCAACGGCTTTGTGAGCCACTTCACTCAGCTTACATCCTCAGGCCAACTGGCACGCTACAGGGCAACAGTAGTTCCCTGGTTCTGGTTTCTGACCCGCATGGCTGACTGCCGGATTTTCCAGGAGAAGACAGTCCCGGAAATTATTGAGGAGATTTTTCGCGAACGCGGATTCACTGATTATGATAAACGCTTAAGCTGCGAATATCGCAAGTGGGAATATTGCGTGCAATACCGTGAGACCGACTTTAATTTTATCAGCCGGCTTATGGAACAGGAGGGAATATACTACTACTTTGAGCATGAGAACGGCAAACATTCATTAGTCATGGCTGATTCACCCAGTGCCCATAAGGTTTATTCTGAGTTCGAAAAACTTATATATCATCCATCTGACAAGGGACCCACAACAGAAGAGTCTATTTCGGACTGGTTCGTCGAAACCCATCTGCAGCCCGGCTCATATGCGATTAACGATTTTTCTTTTCAAAATCCCCAAGAAACTCTCATAGCCAAAGCAAAAACGAGCGACAGCGCGGAACAAGGTGATGCAGAAGAAAAGTACAAAATCTACGATTATCCCGGCGATTACACTGATTATAAAGACGGAACAGAATACGCAAAGAAGCGTATAGAAGAGCTTCAGGCCCAGTATCAGGTAGCAATCGCCAAAAGCGACTCACGCGTCATCTGTACCGGATACTTATTTGAATTGAGCAACCACCCAATTGCTGACCAGAACCACAAACACCTCATTACATCCGCGAATTTTACAATCCAGGGCGATGATATCTTCTCTGCCGGCGCCGCAGGCAGTGAGTGCACCTTTTCATGCCGCTTTACCGCTATCAAAAGTCCAAAGGCGTTTCGTTCAAAACGGATTACCACCAAACCCACAATTTCCGGTCCTCAGACGGCCTTTGTAGTGGGGCCAGCGGGTGAAGAGATTTGCACCGACAAGTTCGGCCGGGTCAAAGTTAAATTCCATTGGGATCGTTACAGCAACGCCGATGAAAACAGCTCCTGCTGGATAAGAGTCGCTCAGGTTTGGGCGGGCAAAAAATGGGGAGCAATGTATATCCCGCGTATCGGCCAGGAAGTTATTGTTGAGTTTCTGGAGGGCAATCCGGACCGGCCGATTATAACCGGCCGGGTCTATAACGCCAAGGCCATGCCGCCGTACGACCTGCCTGGCAAAAACACAATATCCACCATCAAATCGAACTCCAGCAAGGGCGGCGAAGGATTCAACGAAATTCGTTTCGAAGACAAAAAAGGCGAAGAGCAGATATTCATTCACGCTGAGAAGAACCTCGATATCCGTGTCAAAAACGACCGATTTGAGACGGTCAGCAGCGACCGCCACTTGCACGTGGAAAAGGACAAGTTTGAGCATGTGGAGAACAAACGCAACGAAAAAGTTGACTCCGACCACATGGAAGAAATCGGCAAGGACAGGCACTTAAAAGTCAAAGGCAAGGAAGCCAAGGAAATAGGAAAGAGCCTATCTCTGACCGTAAAGGGCGATGTTGCCGAGGTGTTCAAGAAAAATCATTCCGAACAGACTACAAAGAATTACTATCTCAAGGCACAGAATATCGTGATTGAAGGGATGCAGAATATCACACTGAGCGTTGGAGGCTCGTATATAGCGATTGAACCGGCTGGAATTGAGATAAAGACAAGCGGACAGCTCAAAATCGAAGGGACAACAACCGACGTCAAAGGAAGCGCAAAGACATCTGTCAGCGCTGGTGCCATGATAGAAGTTAAAGGTGCCATCGTTAAGATTAATTGATAATGGATTCGTTTCAATATGGGTAAGAAAAGCGGAAAAGCATGTAAAGCGGTATCGCCGACTTCGCCGGACAAGGCAGAAGATGCAGATCTGGCCGATCCCGGTAAGATGGCCGAGATAAAGGCTGAGCAGGCAAAGAACAAGTCCGGCAAATACGGCTCTGAGAAGGTCAAGCCCCACAAACCTCCTACAGAGGAAGAAAAGGAAGAAAAGAAAGACGAATTAAGCTGGATCGAGATCGAAATGGTAGATGAAGAAAACGAACATGTGACGGGCAAGAGTTACAAAATCACTCTCTCCGACAACTCGGTCATAGAAGGAACCCTCGACGACAACGGCTTTGCCCGACACGATGGTATCCCCAAAGGCACCTGCAAAGTCACCTTCCCCGAGCTGGATAAAAACGCCTGGGAAAAGATATAAGGTAAATTAATAATGGCCAAATATAAAGTCAAACAAGGCGATTGTATTTCCAGCATTGCATATGAGAATGGTTTTCTATGGAAAACCCTTTGGAACCACCCGGACAACGCCCAACTAAAGAATGACCGAAAAGACCCTAATGTTTTATTATCGGGTGATACTGTAAATATACCGGAGAAAGAAGAAAAAGAGGAAAACTGTAATGACAAACAGAAACACCGGTTCCGCTTGAAAGGAGGACCGGTCAAGACTAAAATGCAGCTACTTCTCAACGGTAAAGCCCGATCGGGTGAATCTTATGAATTATATGTCGATGACGAATCTTGGAAAAAAGGCAAGACTGATGCCAAAGGTTTCGTTGAAGCTTCAATTCCCCCAAAGGCAACAAAAGGAGAGATAGTCATACGAAAAAAGCCGAATGAGGAAAGATATGAATTCTATTTCGGAACGCTCGACCCGTTGAGCACCAACGAAGGTATCAAAGGAAGGTTACTGAACCTTGGCTATCCCATAAAAGGTGATTTAAGCTCCGCTATAACGGCTTATCAATCTTCATATAAAACAGATGGCTTAACAGAAACCGGAACCGCAGACCAGGATACACGTAATCATTTAAAGGGAAAGTTTGGAGAATGAGTTTAGTTGCTGCAAGAATTGTGCCTGATTTTGACGTTCACAATGCCGTTAACGTACGGACAGTTGATGTGTATATCCAGGATTCCCCGGGGGCTCCCGGAGATAAAAGAGGTGTCGAAGGACTGCAATACGAGGTACTGAGCAATGACCAGGTCATTCAGACCGGATTGACGGACAAAGAAGGGAAAATTCAGGTCTTCTTATTCCCCGAGGCAACGACAATTCTTAAAGTTCTTGGGACCGAGTATGAAGTGAGCCTTCTTGGCATGCTTTACCCTCGAACACAATTGCGCGGAATGCAGCAGAGACTGGACTTGCTGGGCTATCATCCCGGCGCCCTGCATGCCGATGCCGCCTTAGCAGCGGATTATGACAATAAAACCGAAGTTACTGAAAAAGCGATTCTTGATTTTCAGGCAGACAACAAGCTGTTTCCAGACGCAATGTTCGGACCAAAATCCCAACAAGCCCTTGAAAAATTGATGACCAAAACAAAAGCGGAATAAAAGTAATGTCTATCGACAAAAAAGTATACAAATGGACGGCAATCGTGTCTGTTCGCTTCACAAGGGCGCCGGATAATAATGACGCAACCAAGGATTCCGGGGCTCCTGATGCCCATGCACCGGACCCGGACGATCGTGGATACGTGCCGGAAAAACACCGTTGTGCATATCTGCCGATTGGATTTGAATACAGCGGGCCGGTTGCTTCACTGCCGGAAACAAGAGTGCGGTTAATTCGTGAAGATATTGCAGATACCGCACAGCTATATGTAACCAGCAGCAATAATAGCATTGTCGAGTTAACTACTCCTGCACCGGGAAACGCTCTGCCAAATACTACCAAAATGATGATTAAATTCAGAGTCAAGAATGTTGGAGATGCCTTCCTCGAAGTAAGATTCGGGAGTGACTCAGGCCCGATTATTCATCGACTAAGACTTTGTATCAACAAATTTCGATCAATATGGGTAAAAGCTCATGTTCCGGTTATCAGCGGAACCGCCATCAATGACAACAGCGGAAGTCCTGTCCCTCCACAATCTTCATTAAACACCAAAGCGGCCGTTCAGGGACGGATAGATTTACTGAATGCAATTTATTTTCCCTATGGAATCAAATTTACATTGAAAGGCAATGTTGATGTCAGCCCGATTACCCTCAACCAGAGAGGCGCGATTAATTGCGATACGGAGTGGAATACCTTAATTAAAAGGACAAAGAAAAATAAACTCTGGATTCAAGGCGGGCTCAACATTTTTTTCGTGCCTCAAATTGTCGCTTCGGACGCCGGGCCTGATTCGATAGGGGGAGTAGCTTCTTATGCTCGAACCGATCCCAATTTTATGTTGATGGTTGCAGATTGGGCCGGAGAAGGACAGACAATCGCTCATGAAGTAGGGCATATTCTCAATTTGATCAATGATCCTAAACCTCAGCCAAAGTTTATTCACACCAACTGCCGGGAAGATAATAGATTCCCCGGGACAGGAAAACGTGTACGTGATGATATTGTTTCAAGACGGAGATTGATGTGGGCTTTTACAAGTTGTCCAAATAGAACTTTACGGAGCCCTAATTTTGCTCCTTATCGGCCTGATCCCGGCGGCCATCCCAATTACTGGACTTACAACGCCGAAAATATTATGACTTTCCGTGAAAATGTTGGGTATGGTGTCAACAAAGTCGGGACCATGTTGACAATCAAACAACTGGATGAAGACCGCTCTGATCTTGAAATGAAAGAAGTCCAGAAAACCGCGGACTTTATCAAACCCAAACCCAAGAAGAAGAAAAAGAAGAAAAAAAAGTTTGGGATTTTTTGAAATAATAAATAAAGGAATAATGTTTTGAAAAACTATTTATATATCACTGTCCTTATATCGATTTGCTTATTGGCTAGCTGCGAAGAAAAACCAAACGATGCAGGTAATAACCTTAATAATGAGGCGATAAAAATGACTGATTTAATTACACTGGAAAAGATGCTCGCAGAGGGGCAACCCGAGGCTGTCGAAATGGCAGAAGAAATGGGTGAACAAGCCTGGCCGGCAATTCTAAAAGCAGCAAAAATGGAGAACTTCGAGAGCAGACAGTTAGCTATGTATTGTGTCGGAGCACTTGAAGGTCCGCAGGCAGGTGAGATTTTGGCTTTAGGATTGTCCGATGATGATGTTAACGTTCGATCAGCGGCAGCGAGTCAATTGATGGATGATCCTCCGGAAAACACCAAAACAACCTTGTTAAATACATTATCCAGGAAAACAGAACGTTCTCACCAAATTCCTGAAATGCTGGCCCTGGGTGCGGGATTTTTACCGGGGGATGATACTGTGGAGGTATTGAAAGGCCTGCTTTTAGAAGGAGATGATTTGGCAGAAAACGCCAAAATGGCCCTTGCTAAATTAGGAGACCAAGAATACAAACATAATATTATTGTTGAACTATCCGATAATAATCCCTTCACGAGATATAATGCAGTGAAAAAACTGGAATATATTGATGATCCCGGCACTTCTCAGCATGTTGTCAAACTTCTTGATGATCGTGCCGAAGCGGTGAATGTGGGCACTTCATATCGGAGTAGATATCGCCGTGTATGCGATCAGGCTGTCGACAGTATTATATCCTTACTTGAATTGGACACCTCGTTTGAAACGAATACAACTAAAATATACTCTGATTCTGAATTGCTGCAGCTACGTGAAATAATTCAAAAAAAGAAATGATAAACAGTTACACTCTTTTGTAAACGAACAAATAGTGAAAAATAACCAGCTTCGCAAACATGGAATACAGTTCTAAAAACAACCAACATATTAACTGATGAAACAACCGAGGGTTTTCGATGCCGCCGGCAGCACGAATCACTGATATGCATGTATGCCCGCAAGTGACAGTACTTGTACCGCACGTAGGGGGGCCGATTTTACCACCCGGTTGCCCGACCGTCCTTATTGGTGGACTGCCCGCCGCGTGCATGGGCGATATGGCTACCTGTGTTGGCCCGCCGGACTCTATTGTCAAGGGCTCAGCGACCGTACTGATTGGCGGCCGGCCCGCCGCTCGGATGGGAGACAACTGTGCTCACGGCGGCACAATCGTAGCCGGGCTCCCTACTGTCATGATCGGCGGCTAACATCGGCTACCCACCTGCTACCGCCAGGGCCCTGTCAAAGGAACGGGCGGCTCCGTTATCGACTGAAAACGCGGTACGCGAACGGCATCCCGGCCTTTGATCGAAAGCACCGGCATAAACCCCCTGCCGATGAGGGCCTCCATCGCCCGCTCGGTTAGAATTGTCTCTGCACACGGAGTAACCTGCTTCTCGCCATCGGACTGGTATATATGCATGGGTATGCCGGCCAGATCACATCGAAGCCCATTCGTAAGGGACCAGCCGAATTCACGAAAGGCCCCTGCCAGCAGGCACGTACAAAGGGCGGCTGAATTGCCCCACAGGTACTGCTCGTGGCCGGCAAAAGGAGAGAACTCTTCAAAATCGAACTGCTCAACAGGATCTGTATCTTTGCCATAAGGCAAACGCAGCAAAAACCGGGGCAGGACCAGGCCGATATATGCCGCCTCGGGCGAATGTCGAAGCTCCTGCCACAAAGGGATAGCGGATGAGTTGGCCTGCCATCGCCAATCATCCGGATCAGGCGTGGCGGCAAGTGACTGGCAACCCGCAAAATGCGAATCGGCCGCTGTAAGCAACGGCGCTCCTGCAGCCTGTGCCACCAAGCCAAGCCGGCGCAGCAGCTTGATGTCCTCAGCGGTTTGCTCGAACGTATAGCCGCCCAATATGACAGCATACGGCTCAGCCTCGCTTTGCCCGGCAAGAAGATGGTAAGCACCGGCAGATTGAATCTGATCCGTTGTGGTCAGATCGGCAGCCAGTTCGGCCTTGCTTACGTCGATTAAATATAGCTTAAGCGTTTCGTCTGTTTCGACCTGGCTTACGAGGAACTGGAGCATCCGCCATGCGGCTTCGAGTTGTTGGAAGTCGGGATAATGAAAAATCGCTCGCATCTGACCGCTGATGGCCTGGTCGACTTGAGCGACGATTTCTGCCTGCTGCGGGTCCGGGGCCGGGACGATGTAAGGCTTTACAACCTCATGGATCAGCGCTTCTATGTTAACGAATTTGCTTGCTGAGGCCGAAGTTGGTTCTTGATTCGTCTTTTTCCCAAGCAAGCGCTCAATCGTACTAACATCAGACTCTTTTTGAGCTGGGCTGCTGTTGGCCGGTTCGTCATCGGGCCTGGCTTCTTCATGTTGGCCCGCCGCCCACGAGCGCACTTGCGAAGCTGCCTCGACGAATGTTGCCGGGTTTTGCAGAAGTTTTCGTGTTGTCTTGAGTTTTTGGAAGACTTCCAGGCGGTCGAATATTTTGTCAGGGTGAAAGTCGTCCAACTCGTTAAACCGCAGGATTATGCGAGGTCCATCCTTGCCGCCGAGGGGAATATGAATCTCGGTGTCAAGTTTCATCGGTAAGTTATCCATGTTGTCAACATCTACTGAAATTCGCCGACGAGCCGCAATCGAAGGACCTTTCTCACACAAGCCACGATTGCCCCGGCCGCTAAAGTCAGCTAATACAGCTATAGAAAACGGTGTGTTATCTTTCGCTTTCCTGGGCGCAAATGAAATAAGCGTACCCAACTCAAAATCTACATTTCCCAAAGACAATTGCCTGGACATAGCTGATGATCTCCATAATACAAACTTGATCCTATCGAGCCGCTTTGTTGAATTTCCTTTCTCGTGATTTTGCGGAATCAATATTATAAGCAATTAGAAAATCCCTTGTAATCGTAACTCAAGGATAACAAACATTCAACAATCTTTAGCCTTTTTCTCCTTTGCAGGTCCTATAAAACAAGTCTTCCACGAAAAAGTTGTCGGCCCTGCCAGATTAAACAGAGAGAACGTTGGCTATTGCTGCTTATGCTGAGCGGTTTTGACATCATCAGAAGAAGGCTTCAAGCGAGAGAATATTTTTTAATTCTTAATTATGTGCTGCCACATCCTGGAAGCACTTTTACAATATCATATATTTATTAGTTGACAGCTAAATGTTGATCGTTAGAATGCCGAATTAAGTATGTTAGAAGTTGTTTTTGGCCGTGACTAAAATATACTGAATTTACCGATAGCTATTAAGGCGAGTGTCTGTGTCATTTCCCAGTGCTACAAGAAGTATTAAGAGGTTACCTGACGGTTATATTGCAGTACCTATTTCCGAAGACCAGAAATTATCGGTACTAAAAATTTGCATTTTAGTAAGACCCGAGCCGGACCCTGCGGGGGGTCACCTGGTTGTACTCCGCAATACAGTTGATGCTAAGATTTTTTTGGGTTGCATTGTCGACGCTTCGGCTCAGGTACTCGATTGGGTCGAGTTGTGGATACAGAACAGCGGAACACTCATCAACACACCCGCTGCATCTCGCCTAAATCTTTCAAACGCGACGTTTGACGATAGTTGGAACAAACAATTCCGGGCGTTTGAACAACTTAATGCATTGGAAATAGTAATAACCGGCATGGAAAGTTCCAACCCCCTGCCTACATTGATAGACATTTCCGCCGGCTGTCCGGTCCACCCGATGGATCCAGAATCAGGAACACCCTGGAAACTGTGCAAGGATGAAGGGCTGCTCCAGCAAAAAGGTTTGCCGGGTTACGGCAGTACTTTACATCGCTATTTATACGACCCGGCATCCGGTGCCGAGACGAAGTTCGTGCCTGTCACGCCGGAAGCGCCAACGAACGAATTCACAAAACCGCTGTCCGAGATATGCATAGACAATGCTAATCTTATTCCATTCAATATCGCAGCCGGGCTCATGCTGATCAAGAAACATGACCCTATCGACCTGGAAACCTACATTGATATACTGAGCGGCATCTCATGGGACGGATTAAAACACGGACGATCCATACTTGACCTTGGCGAGCAGATTAATGCGTTGAGAAAAGACGAAACAACTTTGACGAACGATGGTAGACTTTTTCTGGAGACCTGTGGTCGACACGGCCGGCTGATTGAAACACTACACCTGAAGCTTCGATTACTGGCCGATGTTATCTCGTCGGTCCATACAATGGTGTGCAATCTTCAACGTCCCCTTCTCAATATCGGTCCCGAAAGCTGGCAGGTCAAACTCGGTGAAGTGGGCCGGGGCTTACCTTTTCTATGGACAGCTAAGGCCGTCCTAAGCAATCCGGGAGAAGCGACCCCGTTAGCGATAGAAGACACCAATTTACAGTACTATTTACCATCGCCTGTTGCCGGTACGTCTATTTACAGGCCCCTTATCTCATCTGTCCCAACTAAAGGGCGAGCATCGCTCCGCATTCGCAACGTCTTGTCCGAAGCGAACGATACAACAGTAGTCGAGGGCACGTTTACAACCCAGGAACGCATCGAGATAACAAGTAACGATATTGTCTGGTTAAGGATTAATATTGCCTGCGGCGATGTCGATCTTTACGCTCATCTCGAATCAGATTCGGCTATGGCATCAGGTGAATGGCGGTTTAGAACAGTAGCTCAGAAGTTAAAGCATACGGAAGACCTGAAAGCCGCAGAAGGCGTACCAATGCCGGAAGTACAATTTGAGATAATACCACTTTTGAGCAGCCCCTGTGATTTATACTCTTTGGCGGTTTTAGCGATAAGGATTTTTCTGGTCGATAATACAAACAGCCTGCCTGTGGTCCTTGATGAAACTCTGAGCCTAATGCGCCAAATAGAACCTGACTTCGATGAAAACGTCAGTATTGAAGAGCGTATAAGTGATCTATTCAGCAAAGATAACCGATGGCTTGAATCATTAGGTCCCCAACACCTGACATTTGATGATATAACTTCTGAAGAGATTTTCGGGATAATTCCCTCAGAAATCTGGTGGGCAATATTGATAATAATCATGAAGATGCTTCCCGGCCTGGGCCCGGACAGCGAGTGTAGAGATTATGGTGATGCACAACCAGGTGGTCTTCACAAAGTATTCGAACGAACGATGGACAATATTGACAACCTGATATTGAAAACGCGCAGCCTTATCGTTTCGGACCGGCAGTCCAACCAGGAAATAGCTGCGGTTATTCAAAAGTATCTATCATAAAATAAAGGTCTTGCGAAAATAAAAAGAGTATCGAAAAATTACTGTGAGAAATTTATAGGAGTTGACAATGAAAACCATCCGATTTAAATGCTATGTATTAGGATTGCTTTTGTTTGGACTGTTAACAGGAGGATGCAGTTCGATCAGACGCTCCCGGCCTGTCAACGTGACAGCAAGTGATCCTATTTGCAATAAATCAGTAGAGGTCCATTTGGTAGGAATTAACAGTTCCGAGAAAGACTTGTGGGAAACAATGTCAATGACCGATTACTGGACGCCGGGAAATCAACTCCGAAAAAGCGCTCAAGAGTATACCTACGTGATTCAATTTGGACAGGGCCCGTGTATGGTAACTCTCGGCAAAAAAGATCCCATCCTGCGTACATGGAAAAGTAGGAAAATAGAATATATGTTCGTTCTGGCGGACCTGCCGGGAGTATTTACCGATAGTGCCGGTAACGCTGATGCGAGGCGGATGCTACTTCCTGCAACAAACTCGAAACGCTGGGGGTGGCGTGACAAAAAAATCGACATCAGAATAGAAGAGAGCAACATAGTTTCTTTAACCATACCGGCACCAGACTGAGATTCAATTAAGGTCCGCTTGAGCCATAGATAAGGTAGAAGTGAATGTCAAGTTTTGGCCGCTTTGAGAGTGTTCGTGAACTTCATCGGACCGGCTTTACCGTTGTCTATAGTGGGCGGGAAGCGGCCAGTAATGAAGATAAGTTTGCAATCAAGATGTTTCAACCCTCTTCTCTTATGTTGGGAGAGGAGCAGGCAAAGAATGAATCACGTCGATTCCTCAACAGCGCCCGCATTCAGAAGAAAGTCGCCGACAGCGGTGCCCAGCACTGGGCGCCTGTTTATGACTGCGGCTCAAATCCTGAAGGCACATTTTACGCAACCGACAAATATGACCGTTCGCTCCAACAGTTAATTGACGGCAGGATTAAAGTTTCCGCTCAGATTCTTCACACGATTATCGAGTCCATCGTAAAGGGACTGATAGAGTTAAAAGAAGAATGTGGGCGACCACACGGGAATCTCAAAGCCACTAATGTTCTGATTGTCGGTACAGGAGATATCTCGCAGACAAAAATAGTGTTGTCCGATCCTTTATCAGATGAACAGATTGACGGTAAAGTACACTGGGACAGCGATCTGCGAGCCATAGCGGAATTAATTTACGAGCTTATAACACACCGACCAACTCCCACCGTGGGTGGATGGCAAGTGCCCGACTCAGAGGAATGGGGCACGCTGGTTAAACAGTCAAAGAGCTGGAGAAATCTGTGCAACCTGTTGCTGAATACCGGCGTCAAACCAGGGACTGTCACCATTGAGACGGTCTTTAAGAAGTTGGAAGAGATACAAAAGGCAAAACCGGTGCTCTCACACCGCTGGATTATCGCGGCAGGGCTTGGATTTATCATTTGCATCATTGTTTTATTTATGCTTTTCCGGCGGCCACCTCCACCGGAGAAAACAGAATGGGAGGGCTTATGCAACCAGTACCAAACGTGGATTGATGGTCTTCGTAAGGAATTGGCTAATAAACAGGTGGATTGGAGCCAGGATGCAAAACTTGCAGCGATGACAGAAAACATCACGCTGGCATCTTATCCCTACAAAGTGATGGTCGACGAGGGGATGGGCAGCATTAATGAGATAGTGGGCCACCCTGAATACGCTGAACAGCAGAAAACGCAAGACGCCCTTGCAGCAATTGAAGCAATAAGCAGCATCCTGGATCCAAACTCGCCTAATGCATGGTTACCGTTGGCAAAGATGGACAGTACCGCGAATAAGTTCAAAAACCGCGGCTGGCAGGGGCCTGCTATTTATCTAAGATATTTGGTAGAAGGAGTAAAACCCGAACCAAACAAACCGATCCTTGAAAACGTGAGGACAATCCTCGAACTCAGCCAAAAAGGCATTTTGGAAAATATTGATTTGTCTCTGCAAAATATTGCAGACTACCAGAGCACGATTAAGAGCTCGCGAGATCCCATCCTCGTCAAGCTTGATGATGCTTATGTTAATAACCAAGCTGCCGGTATATCAGATATCAATGAACTGAACGATAAGCTTGCTAAAATGGTGGAGTTAATCGGGAGAATCACAAAATTTTTCGAGAGTGACTGGCAAACAGAGATTGACCAGGACACTTTCCTTGCCGAGCATGGCGGAGACACTCCCCCAGAGACCCTGACGGATGCAACTTTCACCAAGAGGCTTGAAGTATTTGAAACGTATCGTTACATACGCCCCGACCCGCGTGAGAATCTCTTCGCCATGGTCAACCGTATAAAAGAAGCTATCCCCCTTGCTCTTATCTCCAATCCGGTAGAAGCGAATCCCTGCAAACAGGACTTCGATAAATTGCAGCCCGATATAGAGACCGTGCGAAAAATTATAGCAATAGAAAAGAACCGGTCCAATATCACCGAAGCTCTCGACAGCTACCTGCCCAGGCTTCAGGAGCTTGAAGGCAGGATCACAGCCGCAACCGAAACTGCAAACGAATACAAGACGCGTATTCAGCAAGTTGTTGCTATTGCGACATTAGGCGAGATCAACAGCAAGTGGGTAGTGCTTCGCGATGAACTGTTTGAAAAATACCCCGAGAATGAGATACAGCAGGATTTGCCGAGATACGCAACGCTCCGGCAAAAAATGGATGCTACGGAAAAAAGCCTTCTCAAGCTGGATGAGCAACTACAGAGAGAACTGCCTGCTCAAATCGAGACACCGCAAGATGAAATCGGCTGGCACAGCAAGGTCAAACAGGCCTATGACCGGCAAAGGAAAGAGACTATCAGCCGTATTCTCGAAGCACTCCCTATACTGGATGAGGTTCCGGACGTAACCGGGCAGAATTTCACGCAATCAAAGCAGACTGAATTCACCGCAATCGAACAGTCTCGCCAGGATTTATCCGGAATCGTCACAGCCCTCGACGCAATAGAAGACGCCCTCGATGCCTGCTATCTGCTCGATGACCAACTGCCACAGAAAGTACAAGAGACTGAAAGCATTCGTGCACTGTGGGACAAATGGAGCAGCAGCGACATTCTCACCAAACCTCCGTTCGATAACGCATTCGAAGATCCGATTGAAAGGGTCGCTCAGATCGAGAAGATCGATACGGCCGAGGATAGACAGGGACTAATAGATACGGCACTTGACTCCGTCTCACAACGAGAAGTCATCTATACGGCATGGATAAGGCTTGGTGCCCTCTCGAACCCGGCATGGCCGGACAAATATGAAGACCTCGGCAAAGATAGGGAAGTCCGGCAAAAACTCAGAACAGAATTCGAAGCAATCAGCCGAAAGAACGAGCTTCTCGACAACCTTGCCAAAACGTCAATCAGACGCGAGACAGTGCTGATTGACAAGAGCGGCTCCGATGACAAAATCCTCGCCGGGTTTGACGAATTCACCACTGAAGCAATTAGCAATTATAACCTTAATGAACTTGAAAACATCGAAGGGCTTTCCATGGCTCTGGCCGACTATGTCTGCGGCACAGATTGGCAAAACGATGAAATCCGAAAAGACATTTTCTTCGAGAGCAGTAATATCCACAACTCTCAGGAACCTGTCACAGCACAAACCTTCCGTGACTGGCTCACGGAGGTCGAGGATTATAAGAAACTGGCGCAGGATCCTCGCAAGGAGTATTCCTGGGAGGAAAAAATCGCCGAAATCACACAGATTGTCGAAAATGAGCTCGGCCGCAAGCAGGATGGTTCTTCAACAGAAACTCCCGAAAAGCCTAAGAAGAACTTTTTGAGTGCGAGACTCAACGATATCTCAAAGCTTATTAATACGGTCGGCAGCTCACTGACCGGCTCTTCAAAACAAAATATCGAGAAACTCGAGCAGGAGTACACCAAGTTTGTCAGCACTACGCAGACTGTGGAGGCCTTGCTCGCCGTGCCTGCTATCGAAAAAAACAAAGACAAAATTGATTCCAATACATGCAAAAATCTCTGGGAAACCTTATTGGCCCATGAAATGGCTGTAAAGTCGATAATCAAGCCCGAATACTGCAAGCATCTGGAGCTTTTAGAAGGTAAAACCCAGCGTCTCATTTTCAGCACCAGAATAGGATTGAGTGCGAATTTTGAGCCTGTCAATATCAACCGGCTGCCGGCTGCCGACGACGATAAGACAATCATCGATATAGGCTTCAATATTCTCAGGCAAATCAAAAATACAGCCCAAAGCATGCTGTCGCTTTCCAATCTCAAAGAGTTTTTCAATAAAACAGTCCAGGTCGCCGACTGGGAGCAGATAAGAAAAGCAGTCAAAGATGAGCAGAGAGAATGGGTCGATTTCTTCCAAACGATAGATCTCAATGACGCCAAAAATGTTGGTTGGCCGAAATACATCGTATCAAAAAAAGATCCCAGTATAATACTAAGATTCATCCCCGCAAGCTCCGGCAATCCTCAGCCCTTTTACATGGCTATTCACGAAATAAGCAATAGTCAATACAGACTGTTCCTCGAAGAATACGGAGCTAAGAGGGGCGGTCCCAAACTTCCGGGCTGGTCGATATTCACTGACCAGACAAGCAATACTCTCATACAATGCACTATTGCAAATAAGCCGCCCACTTCTATAAAATGGGATGAATCAACAAATACTTTTACGGTGGCCGAATCCGATTCCGGAATTCCGGTGACCTGGGTAACCTTCACTGGAGCTCAAATATACTCAAAGTGGCTCGGCGGAGAATTACCCACCGCCTCACAGCATCAATACGCCTGTCAGGCAGGCACAGGCAGCATATACCCCTGGGGGAACGACTCTTCTGCGATGGCAAGCTACGCTCATGTAAGAGGTGTCTCGTGGCAAAATGCGGCAAGTAACTGGAACAGTAATAAAGACAGCAAAGTCCCCCCACTGCCGATCGCGCCGATTGGCGCGGTCGAGGATTATCAGGATCAGAGAATTCTCGATCTTAATGCGATCGCTTCTACAAGTGACATTTACAACTCGGCCTGGCCCGTTACCGGCGCCAACAAAGCAAATGCATGGGACCTTTATGATATGATCGGCAACGTTTGGGAGTGGTGTCGAAACGATGCCGAAGATCCACAGCCGGTAATCTGTGGCGGATCCTGTCTGTCGCCGCCAGAGTACGTCCTCTTAGAGTCTGAGTTTTACTATACAATAGACTTCGACGATAGGGACAATGACATTGGATTCCGCCTCATCGTACCGGCCAGATGAACCTGCCGGACCACACCAATTTACAGATATTCATAAATGATGCCGATTCAGCAGGCCGATCGCTCTAATTGTAGCTCATCTCAAATTCAAAGTTATTGCTGAAGATGCATTTGAATTACGGCAATTCTTATCTCATCATTTTCAGTTATTCTCGGGACATACCTGCCCATAACGAACTCGACGGACGTTTCAACCGGCCAACCGATTTCAGTGCTAAGAATATTGACATAATCTCTCAACGCAAAAATACACTGTCCAGCCAGGTCATAATTCGTCCCATCGCCTTTGTGACTTTCCAGTACCAGGGTGAATGAATTCATCTGGTCCTCGGAAAGCAAATCAAGCGTCGGGAAGAACTGCTCAACCGCCGCTTTCAATGCGGCAATTCGTGTACCATCTGCATCTTCAAGGATCGGCATCAATTTCTGAAGTTTTTCTGCCGCCTTGTAAAGTCGAAGGTCCGTGCTGAGGGAGTCCGCGTAGGCCTCTGTCATATACGGCTGCACACCGATTCCCAACTCACTTAACAAATCCATCAGAGCCTGGGTATCAGGTCCTTCAACTTCACTGCGGAGTTCCGGTTCCAAAGTCCTGGGTGGTACCAGCGGAACAGGATTACTGAGTGCCAGAACCTCCGCAAGCAACGTTCTCACTCCTCGAAGTACATACGCCCCGGCAAAATATCCGGTAGATGTTTCATTAAACCAGTTTCTTATAGCTTCGGGATTTTCCGCAAAAGGCAGCCGGTTAAATCTTATTACCTCGTTTAGATTATTGCTGCTACGTGAAACGACCTCCAGCCGCTGCGTTTGATTGAAAATCGATTCGTTGAATATCCCTCCAAACGTCACTGTCTCACCAGCATCAACCACCATACTGCCATTGTCGGCAATCTCAACTTTGCTATTAACAGTGACGGTACCAATCGGAGGATCCAGCCGACTACTACCAAGGTAAATCGCCACATCCATCGGGTCGCCGCCTCCTGTTGTTGAAGTATCAAAATCGACACTCCCGCGATCATCATTAGTGGCCGGATTATATAATCCATTAGCAGTCAAAGCGGCATTCTGGCCCAATATCAGGTCATCTGAACTCCTAAGCACAATGGCAGCTTTCCCGCTTCCAAGTAGCAGGCCAACACCGGCAGCGCCATCGGAGTAGCCGGTGATAGGAACGTTAAGTGTGTCATTGGCCCCGCCGGTCGTATATATCTTGCCCGCCATCGATATCAAAGACACGCCACCGGCGTTTGCTGCCAGGCTCCCGTTAACAATCAGGTCGCCCGTTGTGGATTCTATTCCGATATTGCCGCCTGTGGAAGCCATTGTATTGGCAGTGATGTCGCCATCCCCTATAAGAGTTACATTGCCCTGCGCCGTCGTTGCAATCGACTGCCACTGGTCTGCTGCGTTTGCAGGTATCGTTTTATCTATGGTGACCCCGCCGCTATAGCTTTGAGCCGTAAGATTCGTAGACGATTGATTGCCAATCGTAAGAGTAGCCAGATTCAGATTGCTGCCCTGTCGCAGCGTCAAATCTTGTGTACCCACACCCGCATCGGCTTGAATCGTACCGCTACCACTTATAGCGCCTACTGTCGCGATCAGCGTCAGGGCACCACCGCCGGTCAAACTCGCCGTCCCGACACTCAAATTAGTACCGGCACTAAGAGTCGCACCATCCGCCACAGTAGTTACGCTATCCAACGTAAGGCTTCCGGCAGCAGTTACATCATCCAAATCTACCTGAGTCGCGCTCGTTATCGTGAATGACCCTATCGCATTCGTGGCACCTACGTTTTGATTGAACGTTACTGCTCCTGCACCTGCTGTTACTGATATCGTCTCCGTGTTCGCTACCTCCGCATCCACTAATCCCGTGAAGGTCACATTATCATCACTTGTTATGAAAACGGCACTCTCATTCAAGGTGATGGGTCTGGCTACGCCGCCTGCATCGTATGTCTGGTCACCGTCGGTGCGGTATGCAGTACCGGTAAATGTGACTGAACCGGTGGCAACGCCTTCAACATCAACTATGCCTGCGCCATCTGCACCGGCTGCACCGATATCATTTAGGCTTATTGCAAGGCCATCTACAGTTAAGTCGTCTATCGCGGTTCCTGCGCCTATGTCTCCTGTTACTGTGACATCACCTAATGCGCCGGCATCTAAGGTAAGGTCTGTATCGCCGGCCCCGTCATCATCTATGGTAGATGTAAACTCAATATCGTCAGTATCGCCACCGCCTGAGGTTACTGTGGTGGTTCCGGCTGAAAGATCAAGGTCTACTGCGCCTGTGAAAGTGATCGCGTCGCTGTTGCTTGTGTAGGTGGTGCTGTTTAAGTCGATGTTGGTGCCGGTTACGGCTATTGCCCCGTCTGCAATCACATTAGCTAAGTCTGTCTGTGCTGAGCTTACGATCGTGAACGAACCCATCGGGTTCGTGGCACCTACGTTTTGATTGAACGTTACTGCTCCTGCACCTGCTGTTACTGATATCGTCTCCGTGTTCGCTACCTCCGCATCCACTAATCCCGTGAAGGTCACATTATCATCACTTGTTATGAAAACGGCACTCTCATTCAAGGTGATGGGTCTGGCTACGCCGCCTGCATCGTATGTCTGGTCACCGTCGGTGCGGTATGCAGTACCGGTAAATGTGACTGAACCGGTGGCAACGCCTTCAACATCAACTATGCCTGCGCCATCTGCACCGGCTGCACCGATATCATTTAGGCTTATTGCAAGGCCATCTACAGTTAAGTCGTCTATCGCGGTTCCTGCGCCTATGTCTCCTGTTACTGTGACATCACCTAATGCGCCGGCATCTAAGGTAAGGTCTGTATCGCCGGCCCCGTCATCATCTATGGTAGATGTAAACTCAATATCGTCAGTATCGCCACCGCCTGAGGTTACTGTGGTGGTTCCGGCTGAAAGATCAAGATCCACTGCACCGGTGAAGGTGACTGCGTCGTTTAAACTTGTGTATGTCATACCATTCAGGTCAATGTTCGTGCCCTCTATGTCAATTGCATCGCTGGTGACCACATCGGCAAGGTCGATCTGAGCCCCGTCGATGCTCAAATCCTCCAGATCCTGCCCACCTGTCACCGAAATCGAACCGGCGGCACCTTCCACATCACCCTGCAAATCCACCGCCGCATCATTGGTGCCGTCCACCGCATCGCGTGCCGCATCGATGGTTAGCGTATCCGTGCCACCATTGTTGGCTCCGTCAATGGCCCCGGTGATGGTCACCTGAGCTGCGTTGGCGGCATTCACATTGGTGGTGTCGATAGTCCGCGCCCCATCCACCAGCACCGTATCCTGGATGCTCACCGTTCCGGTAGCCGTGGTGATGTCCCCGCTTAAGGTCGTGGTGTTGCCATCTCCTTTGACCGTCAATCCGGCTGCAGCCGCACTACTCAGGTCAATCGCGCTGCTGATCGCCACATCACCTGCCGTGGCATTGAGCTGCAGCGACGTGTTCAGGTCAGTCAAACCGCCAGCATCGTCTACCGTAATTGTCCCGGACTGTGTGTCACTTCCAACCACAATCTCCGTGAACGTACTGTCTACTGTCTGCAATTCCGCCTCGGACAGATCCACTGCCGCCGCGGCTGCCGCGTCAGAACCGATACCAATCGTGTCGGTCACATCATCGCCGCGGAACGTTACGCTCGCTCCGCCACCGGTGCTCTGCAAAGTCGCACCAGCGGCTATCGTTATGTCCGCACCTGCAATATCGATACTTCCACCGTTGGCTTCCAACGTCACTGCTGCAATATCAACAAGGGTGGCTGCATCCAGATCAACCAGAGCCCCGGTGGTTACTACGTCCTCATCAATATCAATGGTCGCCGTGTTCAAAGCCAACCCGCCTGCAACAGTAGTAACACCGGCAAGCTGAGTCGTGCCCGAACCGGCAGTCTGAGTAAGACTCGCTGCTGTGAACGCCAAAGAAGCTGTTACATTCCTGGCATCGTCGATCGTTACCGCTCCAAGAGGTGTCGCACCTACTATACCTGTGAACGTGATGTCGCCATCGGTCGAGCCTGCTGTGTCAAGGGCCAGCGTCTGAGTACCGTCCAATGTGCTTGAGAACTCTATAGCACCGCCAACTCCGTTAGCTGCGCCACCGTTACCAACTCCACCGCTGGTGTCTATTCTGATGCCTGCGCCAAGCGTTACGAGATCAGAGAGGGTTACTGCTCCACCAGCACCGCCCGTGCCGGTCGCTGATGTTCCACCAATAGCGGTAATATTATCATTTAGGGTTATGATATCAGCAGTCGTATTAAGGGTGACAAGACCTGCCAGCCCACCGGCATTCGCACCACTTCCAGCTCCACCAGAGGTGGTAATAGCGTCAACTGCTATCACACCATCTACTGTATCAATATTAACTGCTCCACCGGCGGAGCCGGCACCCGCACTATTGTCTGCACCTGTCGTTACAAGGTTACCTGCAATGGCAACCGTGCCTGTGCCGGATACATCTATCTCAATCGCTCCGGATGCGGTGCCGCTGTCTGCCGCCGCCGTGGTGGTAATCGATTTGGTCGTAGCAAGGTCAACAAGCGTCGTCGCATCAAGATCAACCTTTCCACC
>CAZSOR010000003.1:0-10071 GCA_964608395.1 uncultured Pirellulales bacterium | reverse complement strand
ATTTGGTCGTAGCAAGGTCAACAAGCGTCGTCGCATCAAGATCAACCTTTCCACCAACAGTCGTGATATCTCCATCAATGTCTATCGTTGCTGTCGTCAGGTCAAGCTGCGTCGCGCCTGTCGTCAAAGCAACATCACCAACAAACTGTGTCGTCCCTGAACCTGCTGTCTGTGTCAGGCTTGCTGCCGAGAACGCCGCTGAAGCTGTTACATTCCTGGCATCATCGATTGTTACGGCATCAAGAGCTGTCGCACCTACTATACCTGTGAACGTGATGTCGCCATCGGTCGAGCCTGCTGTGTCAAGGGCCAGCGTCTGAGTACCGTCCAATGTGCTTGAGAACTCTATAGCACCGCCAACTCCGTTAGCTGCGCCACCGTTACCAACTCCACCGCTGGTGTCTATTCTGATGCCTGCGCCAAGCGTTACGAGATCAGAGAGGGTTACTGCTCCACCAGCACCGCCCGTGCCGGTCGCTGATGTTCCACCAATAGCGGTAATATTATCATTTAGGGTTATGATATCAGCAGTCGTATTAAGGGTGACAAGACCTGCCAGCCCACCGGCATTCGCACCACTTCCAGCTCCACCAGAGGTGGTAATAGCGTCAACTGCTATCACACCATCTACTGTATCAATATTAACTGCTCCACCGGCGGAGCCGGCACCCGCACTATTGTCTGCACCTGTCGTTACAAGGTTACCTGCAATGGCAACCGTGCCTGTGCCGGATACATCTATCTCAATCGCTCCGGATGCGGTGCCGCTGTCTGCCGCCGCCGTGGTGGTAATCGATTTGGTCGTAGCAAGGTCAACAAGCGTCGTCGCATCAAGATCAACCTTTCCACCGGCAGTTGTAATATCTCCACTCATAGTTACGCTTGTTCCATTTAATGTAATTTGGCCGCCTGAAGTCGATAAAATTCCTACATCAATAGTTCCATCACCAGTACCACCACTTGAGGTTCCGATCGTATCTATTGTCAGTGAAGCCGTTCCTGTTAGGTCGATGGTATCGCCAGCGTTCATACTAAATCCACCAGCTCCAGCATTAAATGTTACACTTCCCGACTGATCAAGAGTCAGGGCGTTGTCAGCAAGGTCATTGATTGTGATGCTGTTCTTCGCATTAAGGCTGATATCGGTTCCCGCTCCCACACCCTCAACAACTAATTCGTTAATAAAACCTGTTCCAAGAGCATCACCGGTATCCACTGAAGTATCTGCAAAATCATATAACCCATCTGCAGCACCCATCTGAGCATCGTCTGCAGACGGGCTACCGGCTTGGTCCTCGATAACGATGTTGGTCGGATCGAGAAGCAGCATACCGGTATCCCCATTCGGTGCCAAAGTGACGACTCTGCCATCGAAGGTGAGCGTATGCTTCCCAGAAACCTCAACAAAGCCGCCATCGCCGCCCTCAGCCCCGCCACGGGCACTGATATCGCCATAAAAAGCAGTAATCTCATCCGCCCATACGATTACTTTTCCGCCGTCGCCGTTTTCTGTGGCGTCTGCAATAATAGATGCATCCGGGCCGACGTAAGTTCGTGAGGCGGTCAGAACATCGCCTTTGCCCTGAAAATCACCCCCGACAAGAACCGTTCCACCGCCGTCAGAGCCGGAGACATCGATCCGGCCGGCATCGAATAGCCCGACTTTATCGCCAAGCATCTGCACCGTGCCGCCGGTTCCGGAACTGCTTTTCGCCTCGATTGTGCCGCTGTTAATGACGGTTCCATCAGCGGCGGCGAGTTTTATTTGTCCGGCATCACCTGTGTCAACCGAAGCTGAAAGGGCCCCGACATTCGAGATGGCCTGGGAGTAAATATCGCCTGCGGCGGCGAGAGCTATTATCCCGCCGGCCGCGTCGATTGTACCTTCGTTGAGAACAGCCACTTCCGGGGCCGCCGCATTGGCCGACTCGGACAGAGATGTCCCCTCAACGTCGAGGACGATATCACTTCCCGGTTCGCCGAGGAATACCCTGTCTCCGGAAGCCATAACGACATATCCGGCCGGACAGCTAATGTTGCCGGAGTTAGTCACTTGTTTACCAATGAGGTAAACCTGCTGGGCGGAAATATCGCCGTTATTAATTACGGCTCCATTGCCACCGGCAAAGTTATAGCGTCCGTTTATGAAATCGGCGTTGGATATATTGAGTCCCGAAGCGACCAACTGGTTGACATTGATTCTTGCCCCTGCACCAATATAGACGCCAGCCGGATTAACGAAGAAAACCCTGCCGTTAGCCAACAGTGTTCCATTGATATTTGTCGGATTCGCCGAGAGTATCCTGTTGAGCACAGACGCACTGCTGCCGGGTTGGATAAACTGTACTGTTTCCGGCTGCGCAATGTTGAAACTGCTGTAATTAATGATTGCTTTATCGGAAGCGGTTATGGCTGTGTTGCTGCCGCTTTGCTGGATTGAAACCTGGCCGTTGACGACCTGTGCTCCTTCCGGCCCAGCAATAACGTCCGAGATCAGGCCGTTGAAGATCAGAAAACAGATCAAGAAGCATACGACACCCCACCGACAGTAACGATTTCTGAATAATTTTGTTGAGAGTTCCATATTTTCTCCATTGCTTACAATTGAAATCATAATTATCCCACCCAATAACTACCCGGCACGAATTTCTAAAAGCCTAAAATCGCATCATTAAGCTCACATTCAACTGGCCATCTCCCTTATCAGTCTCTTCGGTTCCACGAAGCGCCCATCCGTAATATATACCGGCACTAAAATTAATCTCTGTCTCAATAATCAGGCCGGTTCCTACCGAGCTAAGCTCCTGGACTGCCAACTCACCGGGAGTAGAATCTTTTATCTTAGCGCGGCCGAAATCAATAAAAGCCAATGGAGCAAATTTCCGAAGCAGCGGTTTCTTAGTCTCATTCCGCTCGGCGCTTTCCTGTCGATCACGGTTGGCTTTGCCGGCCTTAACGAGGTCAAACTCATATTGACCGGATATGAGTATCCCACCATCAGCAACAATTTCATCTTCTTCATAACCCCTGACGGAGTACAAACCACCAAATGTGGTCATCTTTGCCGGAACCAGTCTTTCGTCCGAGGCTATCGACCGGAAAGAACCGCTAATTCGATTAACCTTGGCGATGTCCAGATATTGGCTGTGAGAAACTCCGAAGTTGTAAATAGTAAAATCAGGACCTGTGTCTATACGTGCCTCCTCAAATTCACTTTTTTTGGAGCCGCCTATATTCTCATTCATGGTAAACGTGAGCGAGGTGTTCGACATATCACCTGAATGATGGACATTCGCTCCTATACCCCATAGCTCCATATCAACATCGCTTGCTATACCGAGCGAAGGTGTGACTTTACTTTTTTCGTTACTAAGCGAGCCTGTCAGATCAAAAAACCAGCCATTTAACTGGAGAACGTTGTAACTCAGCACGCCGCCGTAGAATGATCCATTGCCGATAAAACTGATTCCGGATTCGGGTATATCAAATTTGCTGTAACCGCCATAAAGATTGAAACGCAACCGAGGCGTAAAAACGGGAAAGTCGTAATTTCCATATACAGAGTATTCCTCCTCAAAACCTTTTTCCCAGGGAGCCTGATACATGACTGAGAATCTATCGTCTATACCTAAAAGGTTGGTATTGACGAAACCCACTCTTGGATTCCATTGTCTGTCTCTCGTACCGGCATTATCTACCTGTATGTACCAGTGCCAGGGATTCGTTTCATAAACGTCATAACTCAAATTTAGTGCGTTCGGTTCTATGCTGCGTGATATTACCGGAGAAATATAACGGTCGGGATTAAGATTGAGCAGCCTCACAAAATTATCCAGTTTTCCCTTTTGGATCACGTCACCTTCTTTTACCGGCGACCAGGATTCAAGGACTGAATTTTTCAAGAAACCCTCTTCCAGCCGATTTCGGTCAAAATCGTATCTTTCTATCGAAATCTGTGCTATCTTACCCTCAAGAATCTGTATCGGCAGAATCTCATCGGCCAACCTGGACTCATCCTTGACCGCTTCAGCCGGAACATACACGTAGATGCCGGCATAACCTTTATCCTGATATACAGACAAAATATACTTCGTCAATCCTTGAATAGTCTTCAGAGACACTTCACGATCCACGCCGGGGTCACGAATCAAGTCAAGTAATACTCGGAAATCATATATTTCCTCATCCGAATCACCCTCCATTTTCGAGGAAACAATATAAGCCTCCGGCAGATTTTCCAACAACTCTTCTGTCGATAGCAGAGTGTTGCCGCTTATTTTTAACTCCTTGGCTGAAAAACGCTGAGTCGTGTCCTCAGGAAAAGTTATTTCATCCGATAAAGCTGCACTCTCAGTGACTTTCTGCGATTCTCCCAATTCCTTATCTAATTGTTCTTTCCTGACGTCACTTTGTTCTCCTGCGAAAGCAACAGCTATCAAACAAAGCAAAGAAATCGGCACCAAAATTTTTATTTGTTTCGACAAGTCCATATATGCCTTCCTTCTTCCTTAAATTCGGTTGATATAAAAACACTTCCATGGTCGTAGGTACTTTTTCTCGCCCACAGAAGAACCAAGTATTATTTCCAATAATACTTTTCGACCAGCGATTATTAAAACCGGATATGATGAATCATAAAAAGTTCCCGCCAAAAAACAGCTTCTGGGCGTTTTTACCAAAGGCAATATTATACTAAATGTAGGTGTAAAAAGTAAAGAAAAAGCAGTTTAATTCACATTTGTGGTCGAACATTAGTAATAACACTTTCAGTATCTATTTTATCGGACAATAGCGTTACATACTTCCAGTTGTATTTATTATAAACGATATTATACCGAAGTATTTTCTCTTTGTTTGTACATCATCACATAAATACTGAAACAGTAAATTCGCTATACGTTCCAATAAAAACACATATACCTTTACTGCCAACAGCATTAAATCTGTACAGGTGGAATTGAATAAATCATCTTTCTGCCTCAGGCCGGGATCAAAGCTGTCAGAGTGTCACGATCTGCAAATCTTTAAGCGTTAGCATCCCGGGTGTCGTTCAATTCGGTTTTCTGCCAGACGATTGTACTGAAGCTTCTTTTCACAGCTAAATAGAACACACGTTCAACCAACGTGATACGAGTGACAATCGAAGCCGGCCACAATCTTTTATCGGCTCAGTACCGATAAAATCATTCACATTTTTTTCTAAGCGATCCTGTCAGCATAGGCCGCTGCGATGATCTCTTTCATGTCATGCGTGACAGGCTTAAAGGCCGCATTGCTTCTCATCGATTGGATTTGCAATGGACATGTTATGTTCGAAGATCGGCCCGTCGAGGTCCATCCGCATATCTTTGGCCGGTTAGTCCACCTGGGCCCGCCGTTGCCGGATTATCCTGACTTTATTCCTTATCGTTTTAAACGGCCTTACGGTAGCAAAAAACACCCTGTTTCCGGCACGACAAGGACCGGCTGCGAAAAGATCAACACAAAAGCCCTAAGTTTGAAATGAAATGGCCTTGACTAATCAAAGATTTTCCACTAATGTTGCGCAGATGTCTTAGAAAAGGAGCAATACGATGCAAGAAAGGACTCGCGCAGGTCATTTTATCTTTGATCAGGTGGACACACCTGCCGTGGGAAGCGTTCTCTACGAGCAGCATTTGAAGCTGCCAAGCCGGCTGCACATGAACCCGTTTTGCGGTTATATCATGCCCCTGTGGTATTCGGCGATAGCTGCCGAGCATAGTGCGGTTCGCCGGGCGGCGGGATTGTTCGACTGTACCCACATGGGCACGCTCGATGTTTCAGGCCCCGAGGCCTCGGACTTTCTCGATTACGTGACGACAAACAAAATCACGAACCTCGGTGTCGGCAGCGCTCGCTACTCGTATATCCTGGATGCCGCCGGCAACATTCTCGACGACATAATTATCTATCGCCGGGCCGGCGAGCGGTTCATGGTGGTCGTTAACGCCGCAAACGAACCTAAGATCAAGGCATATTTCAAGGCACTGCTAAACGATGAGGTTTCGGTCGACGCCGAAGACATCGAGCGCAAACTGCCGTACAAGCCCGACATCGTTGACATAAGAGATACGAGTCAGAGCCGGGATTGCAGGGTCGATATCGCTCTTCAGGGACCCCGGTCGCTCGATATAGTCTCGGCTCTCGCCAATGCTCAAACCGCCGAGCAGATTGCCGCAATGCGGCCGTTTCATTTCGTGCAGGCAACCCTCGGCGAGTTTGATTGCATTATCGCGCGAACAGGTTACACCGGCTCGAAAGTCGGATTCGAGTTATTCGTTCACCCTGATGATGCTTCAAAGCTATGGGAAACGATACTGCAGAAGTTTGAAGGCCAGGGGCTCGTGCCATGCGGGCTTGGTGCTCGGGATAGTCTCAGAATCGAAGCGGGCCTGCCGCTTTACGGTCATGAGCTGGCCGGGCAGTTCAATATTTCGCCTTTTGAGGCCGGGTACGGATGGGCTGTAAAACTGGGCAAAGAGTTCTTCATCGGCAAGAAACCCATGGAGCAAATTGCGAAAAACTATGACATGAAAGTGGCCAGAGTTGAATTGCCCGGCGAAAAAGGCATCCGGCCCGTCAGGCAGAACGATGCAGTTCTCAACAGCAAAGGTGTGTGTACTGGATGGGTGCTGAGCTGCGCAAAAATAGAAGAAAAACAAATTGCTCTGGTTTATATCAGCAGAGAGCGCACTGAACAAGGCAATCCTGTCGGTCTCTACTACCTCGCGAGAAGCCGTGGGCAGCTTGAACAGGGCAGGAAAGACCGTGTAGAGAAGGCCGAGCATGTTAGCCCGGATCTTGCCGGCATCGTTCTGAGCCGGTTCGAAAAATTCTGATTAAGGAGTATTAAATGGCAGTCAAAGGTTTACTTTTTACAAAAGACCACGAGTGGGTCAGCATTGAAGGTGCCGCCGCAACGGTGGGTATCACAGATTACGCTCAGGAGCAGTTGGGTGAGCTTGTCTTTGTCGAGTTGCCCGTGATTGGTAAGGAAGTCAATGCTCACGACGAGATTGCTATCGTGGAGAGTTCGAAAGCCGCCAGTGACGTTTATTCGCCGGTAACGGGAAAGGTAATCGAAGTCAACCAGGAGCTTGAGACCCGACCCGAGCTTATAAACGAGGACTGCTACAAGGGCGGCTGGATAGCTAAATTACAGCTCACCGATCCTAAGTCCCACGAGGACCTGATGAACACCGAACAATACAAGCAATACGTAGCGGGATTATAGAAACCGCCATTCGGCCGCGGCCGGGCAGCCTGAGAGCGGTCCGGCACCGGCGCTGAGGATTTAACAAATGCCTTTCATATCGAATACGACAGAGCAGCAGAAAAAAATGCTTGCTGAAATCGGGCTTGGGATGGATGATCTGTTTTCCGACATCCCATCGGAGTTCCTGGACAAACCACTGAACCTGCCCGACGGTATCAACGAGCAGAACGTCCGAAATAAGCTGGCGGAGCTTGCCGATAAGAACTCGATTAATCTGACTTGTTTTCTGGGCGGGGGATTCTACGACCATTTCATTCCGTCGGCGGTTTACTCGGTCGTTTCGCGCAGCGAGTTCTACACCACCTATACGCCCTATCAACCGGAACTGTCGCAGGGGATGCTCCAGGCAATCTACGAATACCAGTCGGCCATTTGCCGCTTAACCGGAATGGAGGTCGCCAACGCTTCTTTGTACGACGGCGGGACAGCGATGTACGAGGCGATGATGATGGCCCTGCGAATCACCGGGCGCAACAAAGTCATTATCGACAACAGCGTCAATCCCATTAATCGCGTCATGATTGACTCATACACGCAGAACCTGCAAATCGATCTCGAAAAAACACATTGCGCCGACGGCCTGGCAAACCGCAAACGGATATTCAAGAAAATCGACGACAAGACCGCCGCGGTTATCCTGCAGAATCCGAATTTCTTTGGCTGCATAGACGATTTCAGCGACATCGCCGAGGCCGCCCACGAGAAAGGCGCCCTTTTGATTGTCTCCTGCTACCCGATATCGCTGGGGATACTCAAAACCCCGGGCCAGATGGGGGCCGATATCGTGACAGGAGAAGGCCAGAGTCTGGGAATGCCGATGTCTTTTGGCGGGCCGTACCTCGGATTCATGTCTTCGCGGATGAAGTACGTTCGCAAGATGCCCGGCCGAATTGTCGGACAGACCACCGACAGGATGGATCGGCGAAGCTACGTCCTGACACTACAGGCGCGAGAACAGCACATCCGTCGCGACAAGGCTACTTCGAACATCTGCTCGAATGAGGCACTTTGTGCCCTGACGGCGCTGGTTTACCTGTCCCTGCTCGGCAAACAGGGATTGAGAGAAACGGCCCAGATATGTGCGGACAAGGCCAGCTACGCATACAAACGCCTGACTGCAATACCCTGTGTCGAGCCGCACTTCAAGGCGAAGTGGTTCTTCAACGAATTTGTTTTAGACCTGCCCTGCGAAGCGGCGGATGTAATCGCAAAACTGATCGAAAAAGGCTTTGCTGCGGGATTTCCGCTAAGCCGATACTACGACAAAATGGAAAATTCCATCCTGATTTGTGTCACCGAGAAGCGTACCAAGCAGCAAATCGGGATGCTGGCAGAAGCTCTGGAGAGTGTGCTATGAAGCTGATATTTGAAAAGAGTGCTCCGGACCGGCGGGCGGTTCAGCCGGGACCAAGTGGCGTGCCCGCGTCGATAAATATCAAGAAGGCCCTGCTGCGTGAGAAACCGGCGGAGTTGCCTGAGCTTAGTGAGCTTGATGTCATCAGGCATTTCACGGAGCTGTCCCGCAGGAATTTCGGTGTCGACACAAACTTCTACCCGCTCGGCTCCTGCACAATGAAGTACAATCCCAAAGTGACAGAGCGCATTGCCGCCTACCCGGGCTTTGCACACCTGCACCCTTTGCTGCCCCAGTTGAGAATGGGTGGCATGCTCACACAGGGAGCGCTGCGCGTGCTCTATGAGACGGACTTGTTCCTCCGCGAAATCATGGGGATGGCGGGATTTACGATGCAGCCGCTGGCCGGCGCGCACGGCGAGCTGACCGGCATGATGATAATGGCCGCTTATCACCGCGACAAAGGCAACAAAAAAAACACCGTTCTTATCCCGGACAGTGCTCACGGCACCAATCCCGCCAGCGCCGCGATCGCCGGGTATAAGGTTCGGACCATAGTGACAACCAAGAACGGCTTCATGGAATTGAAAGACGTCGAGAAGGTATTAGACGATGACGTCGCCGGGGTAATGCTGACCTGCCCCAACACGCTCGGCTTGTTCAATCCTCACATCAGAGAAATCTGCGATCTTATCCACAGTGTTGACGGCCTGGCATACTACGATGGAGCCAACCTCAACGCCATTGTCGGCAAGGCGCGTCCCGGCGACTTCGGATTCGATATCATGCACGTCAACCTGCACAAGACTTTTGCCACCCCTCACGGCGGCGGCGGTCCCGGGGCCGGGCCGGTCGGAGTCAAAGAAAAGCTCCTTGATTTCCTGCCGGTCTCTATCGTTGTCAAGAGGGACGATGGAACCTACGCACTGGAATATGACAGGCCGAAATCAATCGGCTACGTAGCACCTTTTTACGGCAACTTCGGGATTATTCTACGCGCGTATGTCTACATGTTGATGCTCGGCAAGAATGGTCTGGCGAGAGTTGCAGAAAATGCGGTGCTCAACGCAAACTACGTCAAGGAGAAGCTCAAAAAACACTTCAAACTTCCGTTCGACACAATTTGCAAGCATGAATGCGTTTTCAGCGTCCCGGAAAGCATGCTGGCCGGCGGCGTCCACGCGATTGACATTGCCAAAGCTCTCATAGACAGAGGGTTCCACCCCCCTACTGTTTATTTCCCGACGAATGTAAAAGAGGCGATGATGATCGAGCCGACCGAGACCGAGAGCAAAGAAACGCTGGATGCTTTCATAGAGGCAATGATCGAGATCGCCGAGCAGGCCAAAACAGAACCGGATACGCTCAAGAACGCGCCGATAACGACGCCCGTTTCAAGGCCGAACGAAACCGCCGCGGC
>CAZSOR010000002.1:0-55341 GCA_964608395.1 uncultured Pirellulales bacterium | reverse complement strand
TTATAAACCGTTGCCGTCGAAGTGAGACTGACTGAAGAGCCGTGTGCGGGAAATCTGCAAGCACGGTTCTGTGAGGGGCGTTGAAGCCTGCTATATGGTAAGATAATGTGGCACTCTTGATACCGAAAGGCAAGAGGAACTGAGAAAACAAACATTACCTAAGTGGCACAGCCATATTACGTCTACTCGACCAATTTGCGGTAGGGCGAAAATGGCGTAAAGTCTTATAAGAAAGGTGATTATGAAGAATTTTACGCTTTGAAGGCGGCGAAAAACAAAGCCAAACTTATCGTTCAGAGTTCAGAGTTCAGCGTTATGGTTTTGTCATTCCTGTGGAAACAGGAATCCAGAGTTGCTAATGGTTTTGGATTCCGCATCAAGTGCGGAATGACAGGCTTGGTGACATGTTTCTTAGAATCCAAGTTGAAAAAACAAAGCCAATGTTAAAATGGGCAAAATGATGTTAATTCAATAATAACAAGAGTTTAAGGAGATTTTTGTGGTTTTTGGCGGTTTTGGGCGGTTAAAAACAAACCCAAACAAAGCCAATTTGCCGGCCTTTGGCCGGAAATCAGAAACAGGCCCGGCCATTCGGGCGTCGCAATGGCAATGCGTGAGGATAACGCATGAAATGGAGAATCAGACCGTTGACAGGGGTGGTTCCTGGAGGTATGGTATGGTTTAATTCGGACTGCGGTCCCTGACTTTGCTTTGTAATTTCTTGATGGTGCTATTGTTATGAAAATTTCATTGGATTGGTTGAGCGATTATATAAAGATCGATAAATCCGCCGAAGAGATTGCGGAAATATTGAGCGATTTAGGATTTCCTTGTGAGGGTATAGAACGTAAGGGTATAGAACATCCCGGTGCTAATGTTGTTATCGACGTTGAGGTTACGAGCAACCGCGGCGATTGCCTGGGTTATATCGGCGTTGCACGGGAATTAGCTGCAGCGACGGGCGAGAAATTGATAATGCCGAAAGTCGAGCTGGACGAGTCGGATAAGGATGCCACGGAACTTGCCGGCGTGCAGATAGATGAGCCGAACTTGTGCGGCCGATATACGGCTCGGATTATTGAGGGCGTCAAGGTCGGCCCATCGCCGGACTGGCTCCGCAAGCGGCTTGAGGCTATAGGGATGCGTAGCGTCAGCAACGTTGTCGACGCGACGAACTACGCGATGATGGAAACGGGCCAGCCGCCGCACGCTTTCGATTACGATAAAGTAGCCCAGGGCAAGATTATCGTCAGAAAGGCCAGGGCGGGCGAGCGTATCGTCAGTATCGACGGCACCCAGTGCGATCTCGATCCGGAGATGCTTGTCATTACCGATCCCAACGGGCCCGTGGCCGTAGCTGGGATTATGGGCGGCCTGGATACCGAAGTTGGCGAAAAGACAACGAAGATTCTTCTGGAGGACGCCCACTTCGATCCGGTGTGTGTGCGCACGACCTCACGCAAGCTCGGCCTGCCTTCGGAGGCGGCGTTTCGATTCGAGCGCGTGGTCGATATTGAGAAAGTGGACTGGGCATCAAAGCGCACTGTGCAGTTAATGATCCAGGTGGGCGGGGGTAAAGTCGCTAAAGGCGTGGTTGATGTTTATCCCGGGAAACCGGAGCAGAAAAAAGTTACGCTGCGGCTATCGCGTTTGGGCAGGTTGCTCGGTATCGAGATTCCTGCTGAGGAATGTCTTAAAATTCTCTCGGCTTTGGATTTCGAGCCTAAACTTAAGGACGGTTTGATAACCTGCACGGTGCCCTCGTGGCGCAGCGACGTTTACCGCGAGGTTGACCTTATCGAAGAAATCGCGCGCGTACACGGTTACGGCAAAGTGCCGACCGAGAGTAAGATTGAAATTGAAGTGGTGCCGGCCGATCCGCATCAAAAGCTGGCTGAATCGATTAGAACGCACCTTAACGCCTGCGGCTTCTATGAAACAATTAACGTGACATTTGTCGATAATTCTATTGCCGAGCTTTTCTCGGAGGCTGGCGTTAAGCGGCATCTATCCGTAAGGGACGAAATGAGAAAGAGTGCGAACCTGCTTCGCCAGACCCTTATCGGCTCGCTGCTCGGCGTTTTGAAAACGAACGTTAACGCCAAGAACCTGCCATGCAGAATCTATGAGATTGCGGATACTTTTGTACCGACCGAATCACAGGACGGCGGGCTGCCGATTCAGAAGACTAAACTTGCGATGGTCTGTGACGGTGACTTCAGAGACCTGCGGGGCGTGATAGAAGGCCTGATAAACAGCATTGGCAGAAATGCACAAATTGATTTTGCCCCTGTCGATCTTATCTGGGCGCAGACCGGAGCCAAAATCCTGCTCAACTCCCAGCCGATTGGGACCGCGGGGATTGTTTCGGAGGCGGTCAGGCAAACGCTCGACTTCAAAGACATCTCGCCGTGCGCTGCGGAGTTGGAATTCGAGCAGCTTATGTCTCTTGCCGGCGGCGCCGTAAAAGTCAAACCGATTCCGAGATTCCCTGCGATAGAGCGTGACCTTTCGATTATCGTAGGCGAAGAAATTCGCTGGGCTGATATTATCAAGGCGATCAAGAGCAAGGCCTCCGGCGAGCTCGAAGACATCAAGTTTGTCGGCATATACCGTGGGAAAGGAATCCCCTCCGGCAGTAAAAGCGTCACACTTTCACTTCGGTTTAGAGACGAGGACGGGACATTAACCCACGAGACTGTCGACAGTTTCGAAGCCGACATTGTTCGGAGTCTGACCGAAACCGTCGCGGCTGAATTGCGTACCGTATGATTCGCGTTGTGCTATAACGATAAAAAGGTTCAGCAACAGAGTTGGCGAATACTTTAATATTCAAATCGTTGGCTGCGTGCTTTTGTAAATTAGCAGCAAATATAAATACGGCTAATTTGTTTTTAAGCGGAAATTGACTACAGAAAAACCGCCCTGAGAGTCGAAAATCTAAATAGAGAAAATATGAAGCTTTAATAATCGCTTGGAATTTTCTGGTATTTTATTGACTTTAGTCTTTGGATTTGTTATAAATGCTGTTGCGGGCTAACCCCTGCGGTGCTCGTATAGAAAGTATGTGTTTGAAAGAACCGATACCCGTACTCAGGGAAATCAGGTCTTGATGGATCGGAAAAGCCTACTCGATAGGACTTTCGGACACAAGTAACGATTGCCCACTTGGAAGTAATGGGTTCTTTTCGAACGCTTTCTTACGGCACTCGTGGAGGAGGGCCGCGCAACTTATAAAAGGCCTGTAGTTGTATCGTCAGGCCTTTTTTATTTGTTTTTAGCAATAAAAACAGCACATCGCTATGTTGGTATGGATGTTGTGCTGAGTTTAATGTATGAACCGCTGTAACACGTAGTCTTATTTTAGGCGATATCAGAGGACTGCGGTTGCCATGCCTTTTATACTCCTATTGAATCAACAAAACGTGTTATAGGACGCACAAAACCTTCTTAAACTTACCGGTAGCTCAGATGTTTCCGGTTAAGCTGAAGAATAGATTTGTCGATTAAAATCATATAAAAGCTAAGGGGGGGCCTCTCTCTGGCTTAGGTGATTACTATTGATTAAATGATTTGTATTATGGAGGCCAGGAAATGCCTACAGTCCGAAGCTTCACAGTTTTGCCCACACTGCCGGATATCTTGAAAGACCTCGATATTATCGCCAGGAATATGTTTTGGTCGTGGAATCCTGAGTTCTTAGAGCTCTTTAAGCGTATTGACAGCAATTTATGGTCGGCCTCCGGCCATAATCCTGTCAAAATGCTGGGCAGTGTTTCGCAGGCAAAATTGGATGAATTAGCTGAAAATCAAGGTTTTTTAGGCCAATTACAGCGAGCTAATGAAAAGCTTAAATCATATTTTGAGAAACCTACATGGTATGAAAATGTATGCTCAAAATGCGACAATCCTACGATTGCATATTTTAGTGCAGAATTTGGAATCCATGAATGCCTGCCTATCTATGCCGGGGGCCTGGGAATCTTAGCGGGCGACCATTTAAAGAGCGCTTCCGACCTCGGTGTTCCGTTAGTAGGCGTTGGTCTTTTATACCAGAAAGGTTATTTCCGTCAGTATTTGAATATCGACGGCTGGCAGCAGGAGATATATGTCGAGAATGATTTCTATAACATGCCGATAGAACTTGTTCGCAAAGAAAGCGGTCGGCCTTTGACTATCAGTGTTGAATATCCCGGCAGATGCGTAATTGCTCAGATATGGTGCGTTTCTATCGGCAGGGTGAAATTATATCTGCTGGATACGAACGTGCACGCAAATTCTCCGATAGACCGTATGATTACCAGCAGTCTTTATGGCGGAGATCGGGAGTTAAGAATTCGCCAGGAGATTATGCTTGGCATTGGTGGCTTAAAAGCTCTGACGGCAATGGATATTACACCGACGGTTTGTCATATGAACGAAGGACACGCTGCTTTTATGGCATTGGAGCGAATCCGGGAATTGCGAACTTCTGAAAATATGACTTTTGACGAGGCGGTCGAAGCTACAAAATCAGGCAACGTTTTTACAATACATACCCCTGTAAAAGCAGGGCTCGACGAATTTCGTGTTGAACTGATGGACAAATATTTCGGCGGTTATTTCCCCAAGCTTGGCATAAATCGAAATCGGTTCCTGGGCTTAGGCAGAATACTTCCCGACGACGACAGCGAGCCGTTCAAGATGCCGATTCTGGCTTTACGGCTAAGCAGTTCTACAAACGGTGTAAGCAAATTGCATGGCCAGATATCACGAGGGATATGGGGCAGCCTTTGGCCGGGGATACCTCGTAATGAAGTGCCCATAATTTCAATCACAAACGGTATCCATATTAAGAACTGGGTTTCGGAGGAGATTGATTCCTTATACGAGAGGTATCTTGGCCTGAACTGGGCTGATGAAGCTATGGATAAGTCGCTTTGGGAATCGATAGACCAAATTCCCGACGAGGAATTCTGGAGAATGCACCAGCGATGTAAAGAGCAGTTGATTGTTTTTACCCGTAACCGCCTTAAGGCTCAGATGCAGCGCAGAGGTACCTATCATACTGAGTTAAACCACGCCGAGGAGGTCCTCGATCCTGAGGCGCTCACCATAGGTTTTGCCAGAAGGTTTGCCAGCTATAAAAGGGGCAATCTGCTGCTCAAAGATGCTCGCCGGCTTATAAATCTTCTCACCAACCAGGATCGACCCTTGCAGATTATTTTTGCCGGTAAGGCCCATCCGAAAGATACCGAGGGCAAGGATATCATCCGCCAGATTATTCACTTTGCCAATCAAAACAACGTCAGGCGGCGTGTGGTATTCCTGGAAGATTACAATATCGATATAGCGAGATTTTTAGTCCGCGGCGTGGATGTCTGGCTTAATAATCCTCGCAGGCCGATGGAGGCCAGCGGTACAAGCGGTATGAAAGCGGCTGTGAACGGCGTATTGAACATGAGTACTTCGGATGGCTGGTGGTGTGAGGGTTATACTCAGGATGGGGGCTGGGTCATCGGGGTAGGCGAAAACTATGAGGATAACGATTATCAGGATTTGGTGGAATCGCAGGCCATCTATGATATGTTGGAAAACGAAGTGATTCCACTGTTTTACACACGCTCAGTGGATAATCTGCCCCGGGCCTGGATACGCAGGGTAAAGAATTCTATTAAGTGGATAGCGCCGCGGTTCAACACCCACAGAATGGTCGCCGAATATACACAGAGATTTTATAATCCGTCTGCTGCTAAATGGCGTTATCTGACCGAAGAATCTTGTGCCAGAGCGAAGGCGTTTTCGAACTGGAAATCCAATTTTAGAAAAGCCTGGCCTGAGTTTACTGTCAAGGACGTGGTAATGGAAGTGAGCAACGGCAACGGCAACCAAAAGCTAAATCCAAAACAGCCCCAGCTCAAAATTGGCTCGCAGTTGTACATTAAAGCATTAGTTAAGCTCGGCAAGGTAAGCCCGAATGATGTTTCGGTTGAGCTTTATCACGGCCCTGTGGATAACTGGGAAAATATAAAGAACGGCTCGGCGGTGAGGATGGATTTTGAACAAACCACGGAGCAGGAAGGCGAACATTGGTTTGTTGGTTCGATGCCATGCAAAAAGACCGGTCAGCACGGTGTGGCTGTAAGAGTTTTACCCAGACATGCCGACCTTGCCAATCCTTATGAAATGGGCCTGATCCTTTGGGAAACGACTAAGTAGTTTTATTGTTGCCGGTTCGTAGTCTTGGGGCCGGCAACGATCACCTAGCGCCTATTTATTCTCTTGATTGTTCAATAGTTCATAAACCTCATCAGAGGAAGTGACTTTTTCAAGCTGTTGCCTGAATTCTTCATTCAGCATCAATCTGCTTATTGTAGCCAGAGCCTGAATATGGGGTCCGGTTTGGTCTGCCGGCGAGACCAGCAGGATAAGAATCGTCACCGGTTTGCCGTCGATGCTGTTAAACTCGATCGGCTCGTGCGCAATTCCGATTGCTATAACAAGTTCTTTGACGGCGTTGCATTTGCCATGGGGGATGGCTATTCCGGCACCTGTTCCGGTGCTTTGCGTTCGTTCACGTGTTAAGACTGCTTCCAGGGCTTCATCCCTATCTAATAACAATCCGTTGGCATCCAGCAAATCCACGAGTTCGGTTATTACAGCCTCCTTGTCCCGGTTTTCCACCGGAACTTTGATACAATCAGGTTGTAATATTTGTGTCAGAATCATATCACTTCACATCCATTGTTATGTAGTTGTTAACAATATGTAAATAAACCTTTCCTTATATCTGACTATCCGCCACAACGCAAGCGCTTTTCAGAAAATTGGTCACGTTTTAGTGTTTTTATTCGATTTTGTGTTCTGATTGCCGACATTAGAGCTTTACATTCCTGCACCATCGGGATAAAATGCGTTTACTATGGATGAAATAAAGCTTTACGATACAACTCTTCGCGATGGAATGCAGGCGGAGGGCGTTAGTTTCTCGCTCGAAGACAAGCTTGCAATCGCCAGGTGCCTTGACGAGCTTGGGCTCGATTATATTGAAGGGGGATATGCCGCTTCCAATCCGAAGGAAATACAATTTTTCGCCGAAGCTGCCAAGCTGAATTTGAAGAATGCAAAAATTGCCGCGTTCGGCAGCACCCGCAGAGCCGATACCAGCGTCTCGGATGATATCTCGCTGAATACAATGCTCGCATGCAAGACGCAGGCAGCTACTCTTGTCGGCAAGACTTGGGATATGCACGTAACGAATGTGTTGGGCTGCTCCCTGGATGATAACCTGACGATTTGCGCCGAATCGGTCGAATATCTCAAGAAGCATGGCATAGAGACGATCTTCGACGCCGAACACTTCTACGACGGCTACAAGGAAAATCCAGAATATGCGATGAAAGTTCTCGCCGCCGCCGCTCAGGCCGGTGCCGATTCGATTGTGCTTTGTGAAACTAATGGTGGCTGCATGCCCGAGCAGGTCTACGAAATTACCAAAGCCGTCTGCGAGCAGTTCGGTAATATAGTAGTTGGAATTCATACCCACAACGATACCGACTGTGCTACGGCAAACAGCCTGGCCGCGGTCAGGGCGGGGGCACGACAAGTTCAGGGCACAATCAATGGCCTCGGCGAGCGGTGCGGCAACGCAAACTTGTGCGCAATCATACCTAACCTTGCTTTTAAAATGGGCTTTGAAGTCATTAGCCCCGAAAAAATCAAGACCCTCACCGAAGTGTCCCGCTATGTTTTCGAGATAGGCAATTTGACGCCGGTGATGAATATGCCGTATGTTGGTGACAGTGCATTTGCGCATAAGGGAGGCTTGCACGTGGACGCCCTGCGCAAAAGTAAACGTACTTACGAACATATCGCGCCGGAGCTTGTCGGAAACGCAAGGCGGTTCCTGATTTCCGAGCTGAGCGGCAGATCCACAGTCATGGCGAAGCTGGAAAAGACAAAAATTGCCGAGGATAAACAACTGGCCCGAAAGATACTGTTTCGCGTTCAGGAGCTTGAGAACGAAGGCTACCAGTTCGAGTCCGCCGATGCCAGCTTCGACTTGCTCGTCAAGAAGGTCATGGGTACGTACAAGCCGTTTTTCGAGATGATCAAATATCACGTGACGGTTGAGAAGCGCAAAACTGGTGACATTGTCACCGAGGCGACCGTCAAACTCAGGGTTGGCGACAGAACCGAGCACGTTGTCGGGGAGGGCGACGGCCCGGTCAACGCGCTTGATGCTGCCCTGCGAAAGTCGCTGGAGAGTTTCTACCTGAGTATCAAGGAAATCCATTTGATCGATTATAAGGTCCGCGTGGTAAACGCCCGGGCGGGCACCGCCGCCCGCGTGCGGGTAATAATCGAATCGCGGGACAAAAACTCGATGTGGGGCACGGTCGGTGTCTCCGAGAACATCATTGAAGCGTCCTGGCAGGCACTCGTTGACAGCGTCGAATACAAACTGCAAAAGGATGAAGCATAATTTATAGCTCCAGAATCCCTTCGAAAACTGTTGCTGCGTTTGTCCTTTAGTTTTAATGGTTGCCATCTTAATTCCCACGCCAAAAAATATATGTTTGCCCATTTTAACATTGCAGGGCCGATAACATTTCATTTTTGAATCGCCGATGCACATCTTGGATTTCATTGGTAGCGGTGGTTTCAGCGTAAAAACCAGTGTTATTATCCGGCGTATGAAAGCGAGTATCAAAATCCTCTGAAAATCTAAAAGCGGTATAAGTTTGGCAGTGTAAAAGGATCCTTTTGAAATTTCCCATATTGCCCAAATTAACTAAAGTTTTTTCTTGAGCCTCTCCGATAGGTATTTATGGTTAATAAATATTACCCATATTAACATTTGGTCGATAGTCAATAGTTTTATTTGGAAATATAGAGAACATAAACAAACTTTTATGGAGATCGAACTATGGTAAAGGAAGAAATGCTGGCACGTTATTTGGAACCACTGCTGCGAGGCGATAGAAAAGGTTGCCGTGCCGTAATTGAGGAAGCGATGCAGAGCGGTATTCCAGTAAATTCTGTTTATGTCCATATCATCTGGCCGGTTATGGTGGAAATCGAAAAACTGCTCCGAGAGGGAAAAATTACGCCAGTCGAGGAGCATTTGGCCACTCGGGTTAATCGGACGATTGTCGACCAGCTTCAAAATAAGCTGCCTCGGCGGCCCGGCAAGAGCAAAAAAGTCGTTGTATGCTGTGCACCGGAAGAGCTTCAGGAGCTGGGAGCCCAAATGATGACCGATTTGTTTGAGAGCAACGGCTGGGACGTCCGCTTCCTTGGCGGCGGCCTGACCAACGACGATATTCTTTCATTTATCAACGATTACGGCGCAGATATCCTTCTGATTTACGGCACGGCCCCAAAACAGGCCCCAAGCGTACGCCGGCTTATCGATACTGTCAAATCCGTCAACGCCTGGCCGGATATGCGAATTCTGGTCTCAGGCGGCTTATTCAATCGTGCCGAAGGCCTCTGGCAGGAGATGGAGGCCGATTTGTACGCCGAAAACGCAATAGAAGCACTCGAAGTCGCATCCAGCGACGCCCCGGTATCCAATGGTGAGCAGCGAACGATAAACCGCAGGAAGAAACGCCGCCAGGTAGTCCACGAGCCGGTAGCAGTCTCGGCGTAATCCCGCTCAGAGGTCAGTGCGATATCAAAATTGGCTTTGATTGGCTTTGTTTTCATGGCCTCTTAAACCGTGTATTATTGCCGTAATCCTTTGTTTTAACTTGGCTTGCGGCAATTTCAATGCCTGCCAAATTGGCTTTGTTTTTTCAAACCCCCAGCGCAGGTCTGGGGGCTAATAGAGATTGGGTTTGAATTGGCTTTGTTTTTAGCCGCCCAAAACTGCCAAAAAACATAAAAATACCCATAAACCTTTGCTATTACTGAACTAATACCATTTTGTCCATTTTAACATTGGGTTTGTTTTTTCAAATGAATCATGAATTAACACAAATACAAATAATCATTTTCTTATACCGCTGATAAACGCAGATTAACGCAGAATAAAATAATCAATCGTCAATAATAAATCATAAATAACAAAGTCTCCTGTATTTTGTATTCAATATTCAATTTGTTGTGTATTATACTAAATATCTGCCGAAAATCAAGCATATTCTTAAAAAATCTCAATTACACGGCGTCCTTAATATTCAAAACGAATTGCACCGAGAAACATAAAGAGATTCAAATAATCAATAGTAAACATGTCCTGAGCAACGTCGAATGGATCGTAAACTTGTGCCCGCGAAGGCGGGTATAGTAAATGGCAAAGCCTTTTTCCCTGGCCTCTCCCACATTTCCTCGTAATCAGAAGCGAACTTCAAACATACCATGCAATCTCATCGAATCCGGTAGGGATCAATACAGACCGGATAACGGGAAGCTATACGGCGCGGGCTGTAGCCCGCGTCCGACTTAAGCGGCTTGTTAGTCATTTACTGCTAATGTGAATACCTACTCGGCAGTTCTCGAAACGGCATCCGACCATGATATTCGTACCCACACTAAGGGCTGTGCCATCTGAAGAAATGAGACTCCCTGGAGCTCCATGCTCATTTGACTTCATGAAACGACCATCTGGTGTGAATAACTCTGCTTGAGTTTTGAAAGCAGCGGCATCCTTGCGGCGAATTTCGAAAATGGTTTGACCGTCAAGCTCACAAACAGTCATCTTTTCGGGGTGTCTCAGTTTGAGGTTTGACTTGGAACCATCTTCTGTCATGTAAACTTGGGAGCCTTTCACTTTCGCAATATAAATACCATCTTTATTGAAGATTTGAAATTGCGTTGTGTAGCCTGCTGCTTGTTCCTGGACGACCTCTATTAGGGGTGTGTCATCATATTCGAGAATAACTGGTACATTAAGGAAGAAGTTGCCAGCATACTCAACTTCAGGGCTTTCAAAAAAGACTAAACTATCAGGTTCATTTGCCATACGGTTCTCCCGAATAAATTTGTTGTGACTAACAACGTTTGTATGGTTTCCCCATAAGACTCCAGAACTCTTCGAGTGTCAGCATAACACCCCTTTGCCCGAAGTCCCGTAGGATGGGCAGGCTTTCCTGCCCATGCGGTTCCTTATTCTCCAATCACAATTTGTCTCTTGTTCAGCATGGGCAATCGAGTTGCCCATCCTACCGACTGTAACCGCTGGTTATGCAATTACTGAGCCAGCGCCCGCCGCTGCTTCCAGCGAGAGTATATGACACTTGCAGTCAGCGACGAAGCGATGCCAAGTACGAAGCCAAGAACGTAATTTAAAACCGTCTGTTGCCAGCTCCTGTTGCGCAACGCTGCCTTGACAGCATCAAACTGCGCCTCCGTAAGCTTCTCCAGTTCCTTTGCTTTGGCGTACTCATCCTTCATTGCCTTCACCGATCGCTCCGTATCCACCATGTCATTCTTAATGTCGGTCAGGTCCTGCTCTAGGTTCTTCAGGCTCCCGATTGCCCTCTCGACAGTTTCGATGCGCTGGTTAAGCGGAGCCTGGGTTTGTCTGTCGAAGAAGAATGACATTGACAAGCTGGCGAGGATAGATGCGAGACCGGATATTACGCCGAGCCACAGCGCATATTGCTGCCGCCGCGAGCGATTGCGAGCGGGTGGCACGATTGCTTGCTCAACGTTGGCGTGCTTAGCAAGAATCTTCAGCAGATTGTCCCGTCCAAAGATGCGCACGGAAACGCCTTTAGAAGACAGGTCGGGAATGGACGCGGACGCTATGTCCCCATTTGTGACCGCAGCGGAAGTGATGACCAGAAGCTCTTTAGCCTCGTATGCGTTGGCTTGCAGCCTGAGGACAATATCTCTTAGATTTGCGGGGGATAGTCGCCGCGCATGTTTCACTCCTACCGCGACTGGGCGTCCCTCTTTCTGAGCGATGACGTCTACACCTTCGGCTGGGCCACCAACAAGCTGAACCGACTCGAAGCCCAGCGTCTTCAGTATTTCTACACACAGCCGTTCAAACTCGGCTGGTCTGAGTTCGTATAGCGTCTCTCTGTCCAATGCCAGTTACTCCTTGTCAATGCATAACTATGTATATGTGGTTTCCGTATAGAACTCCAGACCTCTCTGAGCGTCAGTATAACACCCCTTTGCCCAAAGTCCATAAGTAATCCCTTGAAAACAACTTAGGCCAGTTCTCCTTCTTATTAGGCATCTTATATGGTTTCCGCATAACATCCCGAATTTATCGTCATTTCAGAGCAGTTCCGCGTCGCTGCCGTTCCCTTACAAAATAACAAGAGACTTTGATCTGTCAAGAGATAAAATAACAGCCAAATAGGGAAACCAAGGGCAGTGGGACCGATGAAAAAGTCACATTGTAACGGTTGAGATTACCGCGTGTGGCTGCGCCATACTCGCAATGACACGGAAATTAATGTTATGATTCCGCGTTAGTGTCTCTTTTTGGCGGTGAGGAAATCCACTGCTTTTTTGATGTTTTCGGCGGCGGATTATTTTAGTTTCATATTGATGTGTTTTATACCTGCCTCGAGGAATTCTTTGCCGAACGGTTCGAAACCCATTTTTTTATAAAATCCTACTGCGGTAACCTGGGAGGATACATGAAAGTCTGTAATTGAATTTTTCCTGCCGTGGTTCATTAGGGCCTGAATCATTTTTCGCCCGATTCCCCGCCGGCGATACTTTTTCAGGACGGCCATTCTTCCGATTTTTCCTTTGCCGTTCATTCTTGCCGTTCCGATCGGGCGGCCTTTTGTGTCCGAGGCCAGGACGTGGAAGCAGTCCGAATCTTTGCCGTCAAGCTCGATACTCTCGGGAACATTCTGTTCTTCGATGAACACGGCCCTGCGGACCGAAGTCAACTCTGCCTGCTTGTCGGACCATTTTACTATGGCTATATCGAAATCATTCATGGCATTGATCGGGCTATTTGGATTCGAGGGCTTTGAGAATACTTTTCGCGACCTGTTCGGCGAGCAATTCCGAGCCTTGCGGATTGAAGTGGACGTTACTGTCCCTCTGAATCTCTTTGAGCCGCGGCAGGGCGAATGAGTATAAATCGTCTATCGGGATTCCGTGCTGTTTCATGACCCTTTCAGCGGCGCGGTTGTATATTACGGCGTCACCTTTAGCGCGGAATCCGGTTCCGTCCGGCACGGGTGTAGTGGTTGCGAAAACCAATTTCGCCCCGGTCTTTTTTAGCCGTCCGACCATCTGGTCGAGATTTCGCTCGTATTGGTCTATTGGTATTTGCTGTTTGCCGGTTTCGACGGAAGTGTTCCGACCCCGTGCATCGATGTACTTTAGATCATGCAGGCCGTGATTGAAATGGATGACGTCCCAGCGGGTCTCACCCAGCCATTCGTCTAACTTTTTTAAGCCGTAGGCGGTGTGCTGAGCGTTGCCTTGATTGTGACTGACGACGGCGACGTCTTTAAGTCGTTTCTGGAGTGGTTCGAAATAGCCGATAGAGATGGAATCTCCGATGATAAGCACCTGCGGCAGGGGGGGCGGCTCGAATTTGCCAGTCCATGTCAGGCCGGTCAGTACGGCGTAGATTTCCTTAGCGATGCCTTGTGCCCCTTCGGCGTTCGGGTGAATCAGGTCGGGGAACAACTCCGGTTTGTCACTGAGCGGTCCGTACAGGTCGATGACCGGGATGTGCTTGCTGCGGGCGACCTGGTTGATCAGGGGGATCGCCTCGTTTTTAATTAGCGTGTCGCTGATTCCCCATCGCTCGGGATAAGCCGGGACGGGGTGACATATCCATATCCTCGGGTTGCTCGGCAACTCCGCGAAGCGGTCGATCATATCCGCGTAATCGGCGGCGAACTGGTCTTTATATTTCCAGTTCTGCGGCTTGGTATCGTTTGTGCCGAGCTTGATGACGACTACGTTGGGATTATAGGCTAGGGCATCCTTGAAGGCCTGCTGGTTCCAGTAGGGCAGGTCGCCTTTTTTGAGCAGAGTCGCGCCGCTAACGCCGAAGTTGCGGACCTGCCACTTTTCGCCAAGCATCCGGCCTAACTGGGCAGGGTAGCAGTCTCTCGTGCGGTTTTTGATCGAGGCGCCGAACGTGATGCTGTCGCCTATACACGCGACGCGAATCGTCTCGCGGTAACTTTCCACGCGGATCGGCTTGCCGCTGTCGTACCGAGTGCAACTGAGCGTCGGCAGAGAAAAGATTACTATTGCAGCGATGATTCTCAGGACATGTTTGCTCATAATGGTAACAACTCCTTTCTTTTGTTTTCAGCAGCCGTGCCGGCTTATAAAGCCGTGTTGAATTATTCCCGCTCGTTTAGCGTGACGGGTTCGGCGCCCGGAGCGGCGAGCCCGCGGCGCTGCAGCAGGGAGCCTTCGAGTCTGTAAAGGGACACCAGCGCCTTGAGGTAATTCGCGACGGCCTGTATCTCGGCGATCTGGCTGGCGACAAAGTCACGCTGGGCCTGGCCGACGAGCAGGGATGTGGATTTGCCGACGCGGAATTTTTCGGTCTCGGCACGAAGTTTTTCCTCCTGGAAATTGCGTGTGGCGGCGGTTGCGGAAATCTGCTCGCGCCCCCGTGTCACCTCGATATACGCCGAGCGCACGTCGACCTGGATGAGCTGCGAGAGGTTTTCGAGGGCCTTGCTGAGCTGCTGCTTGCCGGCGACGGCGCGGGCGTACCTGGCGCGGGCGCTTCTGTTGAAAGGCGAGCCTTCGAAGGCCAGACCCCAGGTGACATCGTAGCTGCCCTCGTCCATGTTGTTCAGCGCCCTGTTGAAGGTGTTGGCGTAGCCGCTCTTGCCGAAGGAAATGAACGTGTCCAGTTTCGGCAGGAGGCCGTTTTTGGTACGTACGACTTCGAGGTCGCCGCGTTTTATCTGCAGCCTGGTCTGGTTTAGGTCGGGACGCATTTGCAGAGCGAGACGGACGTGCTGGTCGACATCATCGAGTTGAAAGTCGGGCAGTGTTGTGTCGTACTGGAGGCTGACATCCCTGTTCCAGTCGATACCGCCGGATGAGTTCAGGAGCCGGAGCAGGCCGAGGCGTTCCTTTGCCAGGGTGCTTCGTGCGTTTATGAGGTTCTCGCGGCCGAGCGCCACCTCCGCCTGTGCCGCGGCAAGTTCGGTCTCGGCAAGGTCGCCAATTATGATTCGCTCTTCGGTTTCGGTCATTTGCTTTTCGGCGAGCTTCAGCGAGTCGGTGTAGATTTCGATCTGCCGCTGGGCAAGGGCGTAATCCCAGAACTTGGACTCGACCTGTTCGAGAACGATTTCGGTGAAGCCCCGCAGCTCGTATTCCGAGATTAGCGTGTCGAGCCGGGCCTGATTTACGCGGGCCATATTGGCCCGGACGTCCAAGCCGCGCAAAAGCGCCTGGGTGACGGTAAGTCCGAGGCGGTTGGAGGTGAAAGTGTCGCTGTACAGGGACGAGTCGGTGTAGCTCGAGCCGGCCTGGAGGTCGAGTGCCGTGCCGGTGGGAAAGAGCTTTCCCAGTGAAATAGAGCCGGAGACGGAATCCACTATTTGGCTTTCGGTACTGAAGCCGGCGCGTGAAAGTCTGTCGCCAACGGACCTTCTGCTGGATACTTCGGGGCTGATGAGCGGATCGAAGATGGCGAGTTCCTCCTGCTCGAATGTTCGCTGTATTTCCGGGTTCATTCTTTCGACAATCAGCGACTGGTTGTTCTCCATAGCCAGCAGAATCGCCTCGTGAATTCCGATTTTCAGCGGGTCTTTAGCAGCGTCGGTATTGTTTGCGTCGGCGGGCCCGCCGGTCGGTGACTCAGGCGGCTGCTTCGTCGCAGTGACTTTGGGCGAAGGCTCGAAGATATTGGAATAATTTTCCTGATATTGTGATGCGCACGAGCAGAGCAACATGATGCTGCAGAATATCACGACCGGTTTTTTCAATGATGCAGGCATTTTTCGATATTATTTAACTTGTGCTATTTTCCGTTTCAATTTTGCCGGTGGACGTAGCTCCGGGCCTGAGGCGTTCGAAAATCGAGTAGACCACGGGGACAAACACGAGCGTAATCAGGGTCGAGCTGAGCAGTCCGCCGATGACGGCCCGTGCCATCGGAGCCTGAGCCTCGCCGCCTTCGCCGAGCCCGAGCGCCAGCGGTATCAGGCCGATGATGGTGGTGGTGGCCGTCATGAGTATCGGGCGAAGCCGCCTTCGGCCTGCTTCTTCTATGGCCTCGCGAAGGCCCATGCCGGCCCTGCGGCGAAGCAAGTTCGTGTGGTCCACGAGAAGAATCGCGTTATTGACGACGATACCTTCCAGCATGATGCAGCCGATGAATGACTGGACGTTGAAAGTCGTCCGTGTCAGGAAGAGCATCACAATTACTCCTATTCCGGCTAACGGCACCGAAAACATCACGACGAACGGGTCGCGCAGTGACTCGTACTGGCAGGCCATGACCATATACACCAGGATAATCGCCAGGATGCAACTCATCAGGAGCTCGTGAAACGATTTTTGCTGCTCTTCGTAGTCGCCGCCGAAGGTGATACTGAAATCGGGCGGTACGGGGACATTTCGAAGCAAGCCGCTCAGCTCGTCCAGAACCGAGCCCATATCCCTTCCGCTAATATCGGCCGAGACGTTGACAAGGCGTTCCTGGTCTTTTCGCTCGATCAGCACGGGGCCTTTTCGGGGCCCGACGTTTATGACGTTTCTGAGAACGACGGGCTCGCCGTCCGAGTTAGTTATTGTCAGATCGAGAATGTCCCTGAGGTCCATCTTCTCGGCGTCACGGAGTTTTACGAGGATACCGAATTCGTCTCCGGAGTCGCGGTAGTAGCCCGCCCTGGTTCCGGAGATAATGGTTTGAAGGGCGTTGGCTATCTTCGAGACGGTCAGCTTCATGTCGGCGGCTTTCTGGCGGTCTATAAGAATAAGCTCTTCCGGGCTGCCCGACTCCCGGCTGATTCTGGCGTCGGTAATGCCCTCGACCGATTCGACAATCTCTTTGACCTGGGCGGCCAGGCCGTCGGCCATCTCCATGTCGTGACCCCGAACTTCGACCTGGACCTTATCGGAACCCGAAGTGCCCATGCGAAGCAGGAACAATCCCTGGCCTGCGCGGGTTCGGACGATCATTCCCGGTATTGCGCTTAGCTTTACCCGCAGGTCGTCGGCGATCTGCTCGCTTGACCTTGTCCGCTGGGACTGTGGCTTGAGTGATATGCGGACGTTGCCAGTATGGCCGCCCGAACCGCGCCATCGTGAGCCGCCGACTGATGTTACCGTATTGCTTATTTCAGGCACGGATTCATAAACGATTTTCTCAATGAGCTTGATTTTTTCATCCAGCAGGTTCAACCTGGTGCCGACCTGCATTTCGGCCTCGACCCGGACCTCGCCCTCATCCGTGCTCGGCATGAGTTCGACGCCGATGTAGGGAGTGAGCATCAGGCTTGCAGTCAGCAGCAGTACGGCAATAACCACTACAAAGGCGCGATTTGCCAGGGCCAGATGTAGGATTTTTTTGTAACCGTTCTCGAGGGCTTTGAAGAATCGCCCGCTCATTTCGAATATCCTGCCGCGAAAAGTGTGCCTGAACTTATCGTCGGTCGCCGCGGCGGGCAGGATTCTCGCCGAAAGCATCGGGACCAAAGTAAGTGCCACAGCGAGCGAGCACAGCAGCGCAAAACTGACTACGATTGAGAGCTGTTTGAACATCACGCCTGACATTCCTCTTACGAATATCAGCGGTAGAAAAACCACCATGGTCGTCAGCGTGCTGGCGAAAACCGCGGCGGTGACTTCCTCGACGCCGTTTACAGCGGCTTTTTCCAGCGGATCGCCTGATTCCCGCATGCGAAAGATGTTTTCGAGCACGACGATAGCGTTATCGACGAGCATTCCGATACCGAGGGCCAGCCCGCCGAGTGTCATGATGTTGAGGGTAAAGTTGCCGAAATATAAAAGAGCGAAAGTAGCGATTATCGAAACAGGTATGGCGGTGGCGATAACGATAGTGCTGCGAAAATTGCGCAGAAACAGAAGCAGCACAAAGATAGCGAGAATTCCGCCGTAGATCGCGGAAGAGCCGACGTTGGTAATGGATCGCTGGATATAATTGGAAGTGTCGATAATCGGTATGATTTTTATCTGCGGGATATCGCGGTTGATGCGTTCGAGTTCGGCGAGTGCTCCGCGGGCGACTTCGACCGTATTTTCGCCGGACTGCTTGTTGATCGACATCCACATTCCAGGTATGCCGTCGACGCGGACAATCCTGGTAATCTTCGTCCAGGAATCTTCTACAAGGGCAATTTCCCTCAATTGAATTGGCGCGCCCTGTCTGACTGCTATAACGGTATCCTGGAGTTGCTTGAGGTTGGTGAATTCGCCCGGCGTTCTGATGGTGATCTCGAAATTGCCTTTTTCGATCGTACCGGCGGGAATATTTACGTTTCCCTCGCGTATGCGTGCGATAATGGATTCGAGCGGTATGGCCAGCGCGTTTATCTTTGTCGGGTCGAGAGCCACGTGTATCTCTCGTTCGAGACCACCGCGAACGTTGACGGCGGCCACGCCCGGGACGCGTTCGAGCCGGTATTGCACCTGGTCTTCGATAATCCGCCGGGTCTTGACGGGATCCAGGTTGCTCGAAGCGCCAAGAATCAAGATCGGGAAGCTTGCGAGATCAAATTTTCGAAGGGTGGGCCGTTCGGAGTCTTCCGGCAGGTGGTCGATGATGCGGTCCAGGCGGTCGCGGATATCGTTCGCGGCGGCGTCCAGATCAGCTCCCCAGGAGAATGTCACTCTGACCGTGCCCTGTCCCTCGACCGAGACCGATGTCAACTCTTCTACTCCCGGCACGGCGCTGACAGCCTGTTCGATAGGGCGGGTTATAAGCTCCTCGATTTCCTCGGGCCCGGCGTTTTCGTAGGAGCAGGAGATGCTGAGGGTCGGGTAAGAAATATCGGGCATAAGGTCAATGGGAAGCCGCAGCAGCGAAATTGTGCCGAGCAGAAGGACCATCAAAACCACCATGATCGTGAAGATGGGCCGGTGGACCGCGAAGCGTGAGATTCTCATCGGGAATCCCTTTCACTACGAATGTGAAAATCAAAGTGCAAAATGTAAAATTGAGGAAGTTGCGCATCGGCCTCGGGCTGCCGGGCCGGGTTATTTTGATATTTGATATTCGATTTTTGATTTTTCATTTGGGCAGCGTAATATCGGAACCGTCTTCGAGAAGATGATTGCCCATTGTTATGACCAGGCCTGAAATCTCCGGCTCCGTGATTTCGACAAGCTCACCGTTAATAATGCCCGTTGTTACGGGAACGAAACGGGCCTTGAGATTTTGCGTATCGGCGATAAAAATCCCTTCTTTGTCGTCCCTTCTGACCAGGGCGGCAAGCGGAACCAGCGTGGAATTTTCGTGCCTTGCGAACTCGACCCTGGCCCTGACGAACATTCCCGGCTTTAGCGTAAGATCGGAATTGGGCACTTCTATTTCCAGTCTTGCCTGTCGGCTGCTTTCCTTCAGCAACGGAGCTATCCGGGTAATATTCCCGGCAAAAGTCCTGCCGGGATAGGCATCGGTAGTGATTTCGGCCTGCTGGCCTATCGTGACTTTCGGATAGTCCCTCTCAATGACGTAAACGACGGCCGTCAGCGGATTGTTTTCGAGGATCGAGACAATGGATTGATTGACTCCAAGCAGCTCGCCTTCATCGACGAATCTCTCGCCCACGACGCGGGTCTGGTCGCCTTCTTCCCAAAAGGCCCGGACTTTCGTATACGAAAGCCGGACAAGGGCCGTTTTCAAAGCCGATTCTTTCTGGGTCACCTGGGCGAGCGAGACCTTGTGTCTGGTCTGGCTGGCGTTGAACGCCGCTTCCGATACATCCAGTTCCGAAGCCGATGCGATCTGCTTTTCGCGGAGCGCCTTTGCCCTTTCGTATTCGCGCTTGGCTATGTCGAGGTCGCTGGCGTAGTTTGCCGCGTTCGCCGCTGCAACCTGCAGTTCTGCACGGGCCTGTTCGACCTCCTGTGCGAATTCCTCGTCGTCCAGAACTGCAATGATCTGGTTGCGGTCAACCCTATCGCCGACATCGACGAGCAATTCCTTAAGCCAGCCGGCCACTTTTGGCGCGACAGCGAACTGTGACTTGGGTTCCAGAGAGCCTGTAAATACCCCGATATCTCGAATTGAATCTTTGTCGATCGATTTAGTCTCGACGGCCACCGCGACCGCGGGGCGACTCGGTTTCTCCTCGACATCCGAGGCAGTGACCCGACTGTATAGCTGCCAACCGGCCATTACGATGATTGCCAGGACAAACAGGACTAATAAGAACTTTTTCATTTACCTTTTCCGAATAACCCGGTAATAGCATGAGGTTAAATTTAAACAACACATTATAACAGAATGTATGGGAAAGTTCAAATCCATCTTCGGGTAGTTTGATGTAATTAATTTTGTTTAAGTTCGATTGAAGCGTTAGGGGGCGATGTGAAGCTCCCTAAATCGGCCGGCAGGGGGGCTCGGCAGTGAATCTGTGGGAATTATGCTGCCGGTTATGTTAACGGCGGGCCTGGCGGCGCCTGTCGGCTTCTTTGAGAAGTTGTTTACGGATTCGAATCGAACCGGGGCAAATCTCGACAAGCTCGTCCTCCTGGATGTATTCCAGGGCCACCTCAAGACTCATTTTTCTTGCCGGCCTGACTTTGGCGGCGTCGTCCTTGCCTGAGGAGCGTATGTTGGTAAGCTGCTTGCCTTTTGCCACGTTTACCGGGATATCTTTTTCCTTGCAGTGCTCTCCGACGATCTGACCCTCGTAAATTTTTTCGCCGGGCTCGACGAAAAAGAAGCCCCGGTCGTATAAAGCGTCCAGAGCGTAGGCTGTTACCTGCCCGGTTGTGGTCGCGACCATGACGCCGGCCTTTCGCTGAGGTATCGCTCCCCGCATCAGCTCGTATCTTTCGAACGTATGGTGCATAATCGCTCTGCCGCGAGTGGCGTTCAACACCCGGGCGTGAAGACCGAAGAGGCCCCGCGACGGTATCATAAATTCCATATGAATAAAATCGCTTGCTCCGCTCTTGGCGTCCATTTTGATTATTTCGCTTCGCCGGTCGCCCAGAAGGCTCATTACCGAGCTCTGGCAATCCAGCGGGCAATCCACGGCGAGCAATTCTATCGGCTCGTGGCGTCTGCCCTCGACTAATCTCAGGATGACGTTCGGCTTGCCCACGCAAATCTCATAGCCTTCACGCCGCATGTTCTCCAGCAGAATCCCGAGATGCATCAGCCCTCTTCCCGAGACGTTGAATTCTTCGGGCGTCTGGCCGGGTTCGACTCTCAGGGCAACGTTATGCTGGAGTTCCTTTTCGAGTCTTTCACCGATTTGCCTGCTCGTCAGGTATTTGCCGTCTATGCCGGCAAAGGGGCCGTCGTTTATCCGGAATGTCATTGTCATCGTCGGCTCGTCAACGGGGATAACGGCAAGCCTCGTTGGTTTATCCGCACAGGCGATAGTGTCGCCGATCTCAACCGGATCGAGCCCGGATATCGTACATATATCACCGGCCTGAACGCTCGAAGACCGCTTTCGGCTGAGGCCGTAGAACTGATGAATGTGCATGACTTTTTGCTGTGTGTGCAGGCCATCCTTGTCGATTACGGTGACTCTCTGGCCTTCGTTTACCTGGCCGGCAAAAACTCTGCCTATGGCTATTCGGCCGACGTAATCCGAATATTCCTGGCTTGTCACCAGCATTTGCAGCGGAGCTTCATGCTCGGCCCGCGGCGAAGGAATTTTGTTTATGATGGTATCGAATATTATCTGCATATTGTCGGTTTTCGTATCGAGATCCGCCGAAGCCCATCCGTCCTTGGCCGAGGCGTATATCAGAGGAAAATCGAGCGATTCACTGTTGGCGTTGAGCTGGACGAGCAAATCGAATACTTCGTTGACGACGTCATCCGGCCGGCTGTTTTCCCGGTCCACCTTGTTGACAACGACAATAAGCCGCAGCTTGTGCTCGAGAGCCTTGGTCAACACGAATCTCGTCTGGGGCATGGGCCCTTCGAACGCGTCGACCAGGAGCAATACACCGTCCGCCATTTTCAGCACGCGTTCGACCTCGCCGCCGAAATCTGCGTGCCCCGGTGTGTCAATTATGTTGATTTTGTATTCTCTGCCCTGGGAATCCGCATGGTAAATCGCACAGTTTTTACTCAAGATTGTGATACCTCGCTCCCGTTCGAGGGGATTCGAATCCATAATCAATTTATGCTCACTTCCCGCCAGCTTGTCGAGATCCTCGGACCGAAACATCCCGGATTGATATAAAAGCTGGTCAAGCAGCGTTGTTTTGCCGTGATCTACGTGGGCAATTATCGCTACGTTACGAATATAATTCGAATGCATAATGAACTCTTAAAATAGTTGCTCGATTAAATGCTCGAAGATACTGCACGAGCAGGATAAACACAAGGCTGGATAGGCTGATGATAAGGGCGGTCAAAGTGGCTGTATAATTTCCTCTATCCTTTGTGTGTCACGTGTTCCGGATGCGATTGGTTCTTTGTTCTGCTCGGCCATATATTCGGCGACCAAAGTCTCGATAAGCTCTTTGACGCTGATGATTTGCTCTACCCGGTAGGCGTTGGCCCCGGCAAACGCAAATCCTTGGTCAAGATTGCCGTTCTTGGCATTGGTCAAGGCACTGGCGATACAATACGGCACTTTCATGAAATTACAGCTTTTCAGACACTTCCAGTTGCACTTGAATGTTTCTTTGGCCCCGGCGGCCAGCCGGTCGAAAAACTTGCCCCCAATGGCTCTTCCCGGCAGCCCGACGGGGCTGTCGATGATGATGATATCTTCCCTGCTGCAATCGATATACGCCTGCTTGAACTTCGGGGATGCATCGCACTCATGAGTTGCGACAAACCTGGTTCCCATCTGCACGGCCTGAGCGCCCAGTTTCATGAATCTATGAATATCTGCGCCCGTATATATACCCCCGGCTGCGATTACGGGAATGCTTCTGCCGAATCGCTGCTCGTATGCTTTTGCCACGGCGATGACTTCCGGCAGAATCTTTTCCAGCGTGTAGTCGGGATTATCGATATGCTCTTTTCTAAAGCCGAGGTGTCCCCCGGCCAGTGGACCCTCCACGACCACCGCGTCGGGAACATGAGAGTATCGTTTTTGCCAGGCCCTAAATACAAGTTCCGCTGCCCGGGCGGAAGATACTATGGGCACAAACCTTGTGGCCAGTTCGCTGAGCTTGTCGAACGGCAGCGTTTTTGGCAGGCTTATCGGAAGGCCCGCGCCCATAAAGAGAATGTCGGCCTTTTCGTCCACGGCACATTGCACGAGATCGTCAAAGTCGGAAAGAGCCACCATGATATTTACACCGATGATTCCGTTGGTACCGGCTTTTGCCTTTCGTATCTCTTTTTGCAGGGCTCTTGTGTCCGCTGCTTTTGGATTCGTATCCCAGTCGGCTTCGGTGTGGCCTATTCCAGCCGTGGCTATAACGCCGACGCCGCCCTCATTGGCCACGGCACATGCCAGGCCCGAAAGAGAGATGCCAATTCCCATTCCTCCCTGGATTATAGGCAGGCTGTTTTGCAGGTTCCCGATTTTCAGGGCCTGAAATTTACTTATATGCATAAACCCATTACTTTCAAAAGCGCAAGTATAACAATCCAAACGATTCGGAAGATAGGTCTTGAGGCGAGTACTAAATTATACCGTGTGCTTTTGCTTCAAGGCTTCGCTACGCGATCATTACAATTCTAAATATTTCTCACCGTTATTATATTGCTTTTTACTGCTGGAGCAAGAATATTATTCAGTATTGAAGTAATTTTCGTCTTTTCCGATCTCATTTATGCTTTATTAAGATCCCAGCCTGAGTGGTTTTAATACATTAGAGAAATTTTCGGCTCCTTGCTATAAATTCTTTAGTAACTATACCATACGATTTTAAGTTTCCGGTGTTCGTAAGTCAAGGAGATAATCAGCCCGTAATTGTCCGGCGACCGATAGAACGTGGGGTTTACGAAAGAATCACCTTATTACTCAAACTGACCGTTTTCATGTCGAATGCTACAGCAAATCATTCAATGATAATAACATAACACAATCTGTCATTCCCGCGAAAGCGGGAATCCACTTAAACCGTTACGTTCATGGATCCCTGCTTTCGCAGGAATGACAGCGCGAATCGGTCAGTTTGAGTTATTAATTGGGGTGATTGTTGCTGGAAGTGGGTATTGACAAGACTATCCTGGTGGTATATACTAAAGCCTTTTATTTGATGCAATGAATCCGGACCATACAAAGTTCGATTTATGGAGCCGAGTGAATTATGAAAACATACGAACAAATCAACGACCGCATCGAATCGGGCAAGGCTGTCGTTCTGACTGCGGACGAAATCATCGACTACGTTGATAAGAAGGGGCTTGCAGCGGCCGCGAAAGAAGTCGATGTCGTGACTACCGCGACGTTCGGACCAATGTGCTCCTCGGGATGCTTTCTCAACTTCGGGCATTCCAAGCCCAAAATCAGAATGTCGGAAGCCTGGGTCGAGGATGTTCTCGTCTACACGGGCATTGCCGCTGTCGATGTTTTCCTTGGCGCGACACAATTGCGGCACGGCGACCCGGCTAATATGTACCATCCGGGAGAGTTCCGCTACGGCGGCGGACACGTGATCGAGGACCTCGTCGCGGGCAGGAAACTTCAGCTATTCGCGCTTTCTTACGGAACCGACTGCTACCCGCTGCGAGAGATACGCACGTACTTCACTATTAACGATCTGAATCAGGCCATCATGGTAAATCCCCGGAACTGCTACCAGAACTATAACGTGGGGATAAATGATTCGGACCGGCCGATATATACCTACATGGGAACTCTCGAGCCTGAAAGAAAAAACGCAAATTACTGCTCCGCCGGCCAATTGTCACCGCTGCTTAACGATCCTTATTACGATGTGATCGGCGTGGGAACCAAAGTCTGGATGGCCGGGGCCCAGGGACACGTTTACGCCGAGGGAACTCAGCACGCCGGCGCATGCGAGAGAACGCCCGGCGGGGTCCCCAAAGGCGGGGCGGGGACCCTGGCACTGACCTGCGATATGAAGAAGATGCGCCCGGATTTCGTGCGGGGAGTTACTTTCCGCGGGTACGGCGTGTCGCTGGCGCTCGGAATCGGAGTGCCTATACCCGTTTTGAACGAAGATGTGCTGAAGCGAACCTGTGTCCGCGACCGTGACATTATGGCGCCCGTGATTGACTACAGCCATGACTATCCGCAGAATAACGGCAAAGTCATATGCTCCGTCAACTACGAACAATTGCGAAGCGGCCAGATCAAGGTGGAAGGCAAAAAGGTGGCGGTTGGCTCGCTGTCCTCCTATTACAAGGCCCTGGAGATCGCTAATCTGCTGGCTGACGAGATAAGGCGGGGCGATTTCAGGCTTGCCGAACCGATTACGCCTCTTCCGAAAGATACGAAAATGAAACCCCTTGTGACAAGGAAGAAACCGTCATGAGCCAAACCGTAACGAAGAAATTGATGCTGTTCTTTCCTCGATGCGAATGCGAGAAGCCGATAATTTACCATTTGGTGAAAGATTACAATCTCGTGGTAAACGTGTTTCGTGCGAAGGTCACTCCGGAGGAGGAAGGTTATCTCGTGCTGGATGTCACTGGTATAGAAGAGGATATCGAACGGGCCATGGCCTTCTTAAGAACTTTTAACGTCTCCATCAATTACAGCGGCAAGGGGGTGACACGCGACGAAAATATTTGTACGCACTGTGGCCTCTGTATTACCCACTGTCCCACGGGCGCCCTGCGTATAGATGACAAGACGACGCGAGAGGTCATTTACAGCGAGGCTGACTGTATCGAGTGCATGGCATGCATTCGTGTCTGCCCGTTCGGCGCGTTGGCCTCGGCGTTTTGAAAAGCCTTTGCCGTGCCGGTTAACATACGTTCATGAGTCGCAAACGAACTTACAGAACTTTTACTTATCGGGAAGCGGTTTTCCGCATCTGTTGCGAGAAGTTCGATGCCGTCACAGCCGAGGTCGTGCGGCAGCGGCGGATACTGGAGGAGTATATCGGCCGTCATCCGGATTTTCGCCAATCCCTTGAGCCGCTTGAACTACTCGCCGGAGCGCCTGAGGTGGCGCGAAGCATGGCCCTGGCCGCGAAGCTTGTGGGTGTCGGGCCGATGGCCGCCGTCGCTGGCGCCATGGCACAGTGTGCGGGCCTGGCGGCTCTTGATGCCGGGGCCGGCGAGGTCATTGTGGACAACGGAGGGGACATTTATATTTGTGCCGTCGAACCGGTAATCATCGGCCTCAAGACCGGCACGGCCGAACTGGCCGATCGGCTTGCATTCTCGCTGGAAGCCGACGACACACCAATTTCGATATGCTCTTCGTCGGGAAAAATGGGGCACTCGATGAGTCTGGGCGATTGTGATCTTGCTACAGTTGTGGCTAAAGATGCCGCACTGGCGGATGCGGCCGCTACTAAGGCTGCGAATCTTGTCAGAACTGTAGATGATATTGACCCGACACTGGAAAATATTGCCGCCATCGAAGGCGTCGATGGTGTGATGATTGTCAAGGGTGCCCGGGTAGGGCTCGCCGGAAAGCTGCCGCCGTTGGTCAAGCTAAAGTGATGCTCAGACTCTAAGAACAGTAAATAACAAATACCTCTTTATGAAAGGGCCTGTCCGATGAAAAAAGTCAGATTGTTGTTGGGAATTTTAATTTTACTTGCAGTCTTCTTCATCAGTGGCACTCTGATTCATGCTGTCGAAGACAAGGCGGAACTCACAGATGAACAGGCAAATAAAATAAACAAGCGAGAGGAGATTAAAGAGTTTCTGAACTGCTTGGTTGTACCGCAATTGGGCAATTTATGGGACTATACTTTCGAGCCGGGCAAGTTCCCGGAACTCGATTGGGACCGGCCGTACTTTGTCGAGAAGGTCATGGGAAAGTTTCCTCTCAAAGCACGATGGTTCAATAGCGAACTCGATGAAGTAAACGCTCCCGAAGAACCTGGTCGCTATGCTTTTTATGTGGAAGCCAAAACGCCGGAAGGCAAAATAATCCGAAGAGCTTCCACCGTTTACTGTCGTCCCATGAACTGGTTCGGCTGGAGCGAGAGACCCAGGGCGTTTTTGGACTTTATCCCTGTTGATGGTATCGATAAAGCCGTATGGAAAGAACATGATGATGCAATCTCTACATTTGCGGGAAGAATGGTGCTGCTCTCGATGTTGCGTCAACAGGAGGGAGCGATATTATTGTCCTATTTGCATGAGATGAAAACATCGGATGACAAGCCGGCATTGACCGATACACCGATAATTCGCGATCACGACTATCATCTTGCTCTCAAGCGAAAAATATTAAGCGTGGAGAACAAATATCCACCGTTGAAAATGTCGCGAAGGATAGAAAAAAAGAAAGCAACGGTCCTTCGTGAAGGTACGGAAGAAGAAGCGGGCTTTAAGCAGGGGACCGCGGAGAAAATACGTAAGGTTTGTCAGGCGTGGTTTGAGGAAAGTGAGGAGCCTTTTATAGCGCTTGTTGCCCGGCATGGAGTTGTAATTGTCCATGAACCGTTTGGCGAATGGACATGGGGGCAATTAACACGTAACAGCCCGACGGAGATGGCCTCTTTGACGAAGTTGGTAACGGGGCTAATGTTTGCACAATTCGTGGATCAGGGATTGATAGAAATTGATGATCCTGTCGGCAAGTTTCTGCCCGATTATCCTGTTGCCGGCGACAAGATGATTACGCTGCGGCATTGCTTCACGCATACGACAGGGTTGTACGGACATGAAGAATTCGGCGGAATGCACAATCCCTGGCTTGATAATGTCATAGCGAACGGACTTGAGAATCTTACGCCCGGGAAAGTGCATGAATATAACGGGATGGGGTATGACCTTGCCGGCAAAGTTATGGAAATTGTTAGCGGTAAAAGCATTTTCAGGCTGATGCGGGAGAACTTATTCGATCCGCTCGAAATGAAGAACACAACATTGGAAGAGGACCTGGGTTTCAGTTGTTTCAGTACTGCGGGAGATTTCGCAAAGTTCGGCCAGCTTCTTTTGAACAAAGGTTCTTACGGTGAGCTTCAATTCTTTTCGCCCCGGACTTTCGAGAAGATTTTGCCCAAGCCTCTAAGCGAATATTATCCGGACATAGAAAAAGACTGGGGGATCGGTCTTACGTGGATGCGTCAGGCACATCCCGATGCCGGAAAGAACGATATACCAAAAGACGCCACGGTTTTAAGCAGGAATGTCATCGGGCACGGTTCGGCGACTTCCGCGATATTAAGAGTCGACCTGGACAATGATCTTGTTATCGCGCAATCGCGCAGAAGAGGCGGCAAAGCTTTTGGCAAGTATCTTGTGAAGTTCCTGATGGCAATCGAGGATGGCTTGGATTAATATGTGCCCTGGTTAAATGCTTAAAGAAAGGTAATTGCAATGAAAGAATCGCATACAACAACCAATCGCAGAGAGTTTATTAAGACACTGGGCCTGGCAACGGCGGCTCTGCCGATAGCTGTCGAATCTGCTTTCGCACAGCCGGCATCCAATGCGGGCAGAAAACCACGAAACGTTATCTTTATCCTCAGCGATGACCACCGCTACGATTTCATGGGTTTTCTCAATAAACCTAAATTCCTCGAAACCCCGAACATGGATCGTATGGCTCGCGAAGGCGCTTATATCAAAAACGCAACCGTTTCGACAGCTTTGTGCTCGCCCAGCCGAGCCAGCATCCTGACCGGCCAATACGCTCACAAGCATGGAGTCGTCGACAATAACACACGCGTTCCGGAAGGCACCCGCTTCTTCCCACAGGACTTGCAGAAAGCGGGCTGGCAGACTGCCTTCATGGGCAAATGGCACATGGGCGGCTCCAGCGACGAACCTCGCCCCGGCTTCGACAAGTGGGTCAGCTTCAGAGGGCAGGGCGTCTATTTCGATCCCGCCTTCAACATCGACGGCAAGAGAGTAAAACGCGAGGGCCATGTCTCCGATCTGCTCACCGACTACGCGCTGGACTGGATGAAAAACGATTGCGATTCCGGCAAGCCTTTCATGTTGTACCTTTCTCATAAAGCCGTTCACGCCATGTTCGAGCCGGCCAAACGACACCTCGGCAAATACGAAAACGTCAAACTCGAATATCCAAAGAGCATGGCTTACACCGAGGAAAACTACAAGGGCAAACCTGACTGGGTCAAGGAGCAGCGCAATAGCTGGCATGGCGTGGACCACATGTATCACGGCCAGATGGACTTCGACACATTTTACCGCCGATACTGCGAAACCCTGCTCAGCGTCGACGAGAGCATCGGCCGGGTCATCAAGTATCTCGAAGATAATAATCTCGCTGAAGACACCCTCGTGATGTACATGGGCGACAACGGCTTTGTGTTCGGCGAGCACGGACTTATCGACAAACGTCACATGTACGAAGAATCCATGCGCGTGCCGTTTCTGGCGTGGTGCCCCGGCATGATAAAACCCGCTTCGGTTATCAAAGAGCTTATCCAGAACATCGACATTGCCCCGACCATCCTGGATGTTGCCGGTCTCGAAGCACCCGATCGTATGGATGGGAAATCCTTCCTGCCTATCCTGCAGGGTAAAAAGATTCCATGGCGCGACGCAGCTTTTTACGAATACTACTGGGAGCGTAATTTTCCCCACACTCCGACCACCCACGGCGTACGCACCGACCGCTACAAGTACATCCATTATCACGGCATCTGGGACATTGACGAGCTGTACGATCTAAAAAATGATCCCGAGGAAATGAAAAACCTCATCGACAGCCCCAAGCATCAGAAGTTGATTAAGCAGCTCAACAAACGCATGTTCGACTGGCTGGAAAAAACCGATGGCATGCTGATTCCGCTGAGGCGTGACAGTGGCGGCCGGGCCGTCGAGCGCAATCCCGACAAGATCAGAAAATAACTGTCTTGGTCAAAGTCGTAGCGTTTGCATGCCTCGTCTCCGCTCGGCATGAAGGTTTTCTTCACCCTGAGCGGAGTCGAAGGGTGCAAACGTAGAACCTTACGTAGAAACACGTGTGCAATAAATTACACACCCTACGTGCAGTGCTAAGAACGACTTGTTCCTAATTGCTATCGACAACGGGTGCGGTTTGCTCGGAACTAGTTACACCCGGCGGCAATTCCATGATCTTTATATTTCGGAAGTGAATCTCGGCGCCTTCTGATTCCAGGCAGATGTAGCCTTTCTTGACCGTGGCCTTGCTGATGCCGTTGACAAACTTGCCATTGATCGCCAGTTTGATTGTGCCGTCAACTGCGACGAGATCGTAGGTGTTCCATTCGCCCTTGCCTTTGCAACGCAGCTCGACCGACTTGCTCCGCTCGCCGCGGGGATTGTCTGGAGTTGTCTTGAGACCCCCCACGCCCCATACTTCACCGCTCACGTAGGCGATGTCGCGGGGTTTACCGTCTTTGTCCCTGTTCAGGTTTGGCCATTCGAGCTCCAACATCTGGACCTCGACGCCACGCGGGAGGCGCCTGCCCTCGGGCACTGTTCCGTCGGCCCATAGGAACGTGCCGGAATTGCCGCCCGATTCCATGTGCCTCCATTCTATATGCATGATGAAGTTCTCGTACTGCTTATCTGTACGCATGACTCCGATGGGGTGTCCGGTGCATACGAGCAGACCGTCCCGCACGGACCACGTGTCCTTGTCGGTATTGACATTGACCCAGCCTGAGAGGTCTTTGCCGTTGAAGAGTTCGCGAAACTCCAGCGGATCGGCGGCTCGCGCCGGACTTTGTCCGCACAGCAGGACGACTGCAATAAGAATCAGTACCATTACAAGTGTTCTCATGATCTTTTCTCCAATTTCATTTCCGGTTGCGATTGAAACTCTGTTTCCTTTTATTCATTTTCTTTACACGTTGCATAAAGCGACCGCTTCGCTCAGGCCCTCAAGCGGATCCCGGGTGGGGATAAATTCATGCCCAACATATCCGGTAAAGCCCGTCTCGGCGATGGCCTGCATAACCGGCCTGTAATTGATTTCCTGTGTATCATCGAGTTCGTGACGTCCGGGATTTCCGGCTGTGTGATAGTGGCCGATATAGTCCTTGTACTGCCGGATGCGAGAGATAATATCACCGTCCATGATCTGGACGTGGAAGATGTCAAAAAGCAGTTTCATCCGGGGCGAACCCACCTGCCTGACAATCTCCATGCAATAGTCCGTGTGGTCGCCCTGATAGCCGGGGACACCGACCATATCGACGGGCACGCGGCTGTTTAGAATTTCCAGGCAGAGGTTGACCTTTTTCTTTTCGGCATAACCGATAATCTTCTTATACCCGGCGACACAATTCCTTATGCCCTCATCGAGCGGGATGTCTTCCGCGAGTCCCGTAAATGTAATTACGTTCGGAAAGCCGAAGTCTGCGCAGGCGTCGATGCCCTCGCGGATCTTGCCCAGGCACATCTCGTGGTACTTCGGATTGTTCATTCCCTTTTCGAACCAGTGACTGTTCGCCAGGGCACAGACAAGGCCGTGTTTTTTAAGCGTCGGCCAGTCTTTCGGCTCGACCAGTTCGACGCTCTTGCAACCCAACTGCCGGGCGATTCGGCAGGTTTTTTCGATCTCCCAGTACTTCGAAAAACACCAGTACGCGATCGACTGGTTGAGGCGTCCTTTCGTGTTGTTGGCAGCACTTACACTCATGGGTAAAACGGAAGTTCCGGCTAATGCAGTTCCTGCCATAGCTGCACAACGAAGCACATCTCGTCGGTTTAGATTGATTTTATTAGCACGAATCTTATGTGTCTTATCCATTAGAGTTTCCTTATGATCGAAGGCTGTTAAGCAGGCCAGTTTACTCCTTTGAGTTTTTTGGTTTTCTCGGGAAGGTTGAATATCCTGCGGGCGTTGTCGTGCATAATCATATCCGCAAGTTCATCCGCACGATCGAGGCTGAGCCAGCCTTCTTCTACCAGTTCGGACAGGGCCAGTGCGATGCCCCGACGCGCGACGATGGCATGGCCCAGAACCGGTTCGACGGGAATATAGTCGCCTCCGAAAGTCAGGATCTTGTTGGCCGGTGCCGTGACGAGGTATTTCTTGAGAAAGTCTTTAGCGGCGATGGGATTTATAATCCACGACCAGCACATATCGATGTAGGCGTTCGTGTAATGCTTGGCGACCGAGAGTATCTCTTCGTAGTACGGATAGCAGATGTGCATAAAGACGAATCTCGCCTCGGGCGCCGTTTTGCACAGGCGTGCCGCGGAATCCGGATTATTAATTAACCTCGACAATGGCATTCCGTTCTGGCCGGCGTAGTAGCCGGTGTGTAGCTTAACGGGCAGATTCGCCTTCGTCGCGGCCTTGACCGAATACCAGAAAAGATGATCTTCGAGCAGTTTCCGCTCGCGGGAATTCAGATTTTCGCCGGAAATTCTTTTTTTGAAAACAGGCTCGGCTTGCTCAATAGGCACGTTCTCGTAGTCGATGTCCCGACTGTAGGCGTTTTGCGATTTTACCGCCACGGCATACGGGCCATACGTCTCAATCCACCAATCAATGACACGATACCAGTCGGCGAGAGTTTTCACGTCGATGCCGGCCGGTTTCGCGTACGCCTCGATATTGGGGCCCGCGAACATGCCCACGATGCTGATATCCTGCATTAGAAGTGTGGGCATGGCGGTCTTGCGAAAGGGCTGCTCAAGAGCGTTGACCTGGCAGGATTCTATGCCGCCTTTTTCGCAGAGGATTTCGTTGTAAAATCCTTTGCGGCAGACCTTTTCGTAGCCGGAGACGACCTTTCCAATTGTCTCGCCGGAAAGTTCAGGGACATCGTAGAGCTGCTGCATTGCGATTTCCACGGCCATGCCGTAACCGGTGTTTCGCACGGCGGGCCAATAGGGAGCGAGAATTTTCCACTTGTCCAGGGGAGCGGTATCGCGGGAAAAGAATCTGTCGTACTCGGCACGCGGCATGCCGCATGTGAGCATGTCCGAGTTGATGTAATGGCTCAGCAGAAATGACCAGTCATTACTCTGAATCCGGCGGTTAGAGGCATTTAGCCTGTCACGCTCTTCGATAAGATGTTCGTGCGTATCTATCAGTGGCGTGGAAAAGACCTTGGCGAAGATAGTCTTGCGTATGTCGGTTTGGCCGTCAATTTCTTTGTCGGATATGCCGGCGAATTGCTCGCCGTAAGCCCGGTTGGCAAAAAACGCCATAGCCCCGATTGTGCCGATACCCTTCAATGTTGTTCTGCGGGAAATACTATTTTTCTTTTTCAATTCAGAAACCTCCAAACTATTAGGGCTTGCGGATTAGTGTTATTTTTTGTCCTGCCAAAGTTGGTAATATCAAGTAATTTCCGATTTGCCTAAAGACATTCCTTGCAATACCTTTGAATTCGTAATCATTATTTCCAAACGGATTTTCAAGTTTGCAAAAGCCATCCTTTTCTGAGATTATTGTAACAGTCTGTGTCTTGCCGTCTTTGAGTTCGGCACTGACAAGAAAAGCGCCTTCGGCACGGAGCGATTTGAAGGATATATCTTTCCAGTCTGCCGGTACCGCTGGGAAGATGCGGATTCTGCCGCTGTAGCTTTGCAGCAGCATTTCCTGTAAGCCTGCCGCCGCGGCGAAATTTCCTTCCAGCGTGAAAGGCCTGTAGCGGAAGTTCGAGTATCCTTTATCGGTTTGATCGCCGTTGCAGTGGAAGCTGTTGCGAAGGCAAAATGCAGTCGAGAAAATCTCAAGCGCCTTTTCGGCTTTTTCGCCGTCTCTTGCCCGGGATGCAAGGCTTGCAAGCCAGCTAAAGCTGTATCCGCACCACTGAGATGTTCCGCTTTTTTCGAGATCGGCCATGGAAGCTTTGATAATTGCCTGGTCTTGTGGCCCATTTTCCCAGTAGATTAAACCCAGGGGATGTATTGCCATCAGGTGTGAAAAATGCCGATGTGATGCGGCAAGTGGATAATCCTTTGCGACGAGTATCTTTTTGCTCTTCGCATCGAGTGCCAAATCGGGCATTTCGGCTAAAACTTCCCGCCAGTGCCGAGCCTCATGGGCGTTGCCTGTCTCGTCGGCCAATTCCGCGGTCTTCTCGAACGCCCAGCGAATAAGGGCGAGGTCGTAATTTGTTATTGTGGAAAACCACGCTTCAAGCCGGTTATCGTTTATTTCCGGCGACGAACTCAAAGTGAGGGTGCGCTTGCCGTCAGGGCCTTTTTCAGTTACAGCTTCCAAAAAAACGGATGTCTCGCGAAGCCACGGGTATGCCCGATTCGCAAGAAAATCCCGATCCATGCTGTATCGCCAGTGCAGATAGAAATGATGTGCCAGCCAGGCGGCGGTCGTTGCCGAATGTGTGTACTGGTGCCAGCCGCCGATCTGCTCCTGGTTGAGGTCCGCCGTCATTGGAACGTTCAGACCCGGCATGTCGAAAAACCGCTGAGTCCAGGCCCGGGCATTATCCTTTGTTTCCCACAACCAGTTTACAAATCCGGACTCTTCGTCGAGGTGGTTGCCGCTGTAAGCCGGCCAGTAGCATAGCTCGGTATTCAGGTCGTGATGGTAGTCTCCCTTCCACGGCGGGATTTTCATATTATCCGCAGTCCATGGGCCTTGCAGGGCTATGGGCGGCGTGTCGGGCCTCGCTGCGGCTCCGAATTTGTACATCTCAAGGTACCACTGCCGTTCGATGATTTTGTTGGGAATCCGGACCGAGGATTTGTCCCAGTATGAATCCCACCATTGACGATGCGTTGAGATGGCGTTCGAAAATCCTGATTGCAGTGCCTTTTCGCAGTTGCGGCGGGCGGTCTTCAAAGGATCTTCAGATTCGTTCGAAGTGGCAATCGACCATGCCCCAACCCAGGCCGATTGAGACTTGCGCCAACAAACTACTACAGCGAACTTGAATCCGCCCCAACCTTGCTGCAGATAGCCGGTCCAGTTGTCGCCGCTCGATTCGACCGGAGCTTCGTATCTTAGGCTCGCAAGGTCGCCGGCGCTGATTTTGCCGGGCCCGGCATCGTCTGTGATCTTACCTGCGAAAGGCGGCGCCAGCAGCTTGATGCTTACGGGTTGGGCCGAATTGATACGAATCATCCCGAACGGCTCGGATGCGTGGACAAAAATCTCTGCTCTGCTATTGTCCCCGAATTCGACCGTGGCCGCGGCACTGGCAAGGTCCAGCGAGGCATTCTCGAAAACAGCTTCGTCGCCGAGTGTCAGCTCGATGCGTCCGGCGGGTATTTTTGTCGGGCCGGGATTGCCGTACGGTTTGTCATAAAGACGATGGAGGTCTGCTAATCGGCCTTCTTTCACCCACTGCCGCATGGTTCGATACGAATAATCTTTCCCTTGAAATTCCGGAACGGGCCGGAGGTCCCAAAGGTCGGTTCGGTCGAGCGATATTCGCAAAGGCCTGCCGTCGCCCCAGACCAATGCCCCGAGCAATCCGTTGCCTAAGGGCATAGCTTCGTCCCAGACCATGGCGGGTGTTTTGTAATTAAGGCCGTGTTCGGCTTCGGGCTGTCCATAAGCAAAAGCAGCTATTGCAAGGCCAACCAGAATTGAACTGAGATACGTTTTAACCAGTTTTGAGATATACATTTATGATTCTCCGTATATGTCCATAGGTTTCATGATTTTCTAATTATATTGCTCTATATGGAAAAAGTCTCGTGAAATATATTGAAGCTCCGGGCCTGTCGCAATACAATTGCCTTGTCAGGCACTGGAAATCTTAAAGCTTATAACTTAGAGAAAGGGTTTTTCAATGAACACACAGCATAATACTCAAAAGCCAACTACTTCCCGCCGGGATTTTTTGAAGGCAACCTCCGGCGCGTTAGCCGGCGCGGCGATGGCCGGCGCTATTGGCACGCGGGCCTATGCAGGCGAAAGCAACACGATTAAAATCGCACTGGTCGGCTGCGGCGGACGCGGCACGGGGGCGGCGGCTAATGCACTCTCGACCAAGGGGCCGACCAAACTTGTCGCTATGGCCGATGTCTTTGGGCAGCGTCTTGAGAGCAGTCTCAGTAATCTGGACAAATCGTCCGCCAAACAGATCGACGTATCCTCCGGCCGAAAGTTCCTCGGAATGGACGGCTACAAAAAGGCCATCGATGCTATCGCTCCGGGAGGGCTTGTCATACTGGCGACGCCTCCGGCATTCCGCCCGATCCATCTCGAATACGCCGTGGAAAAAGGCTGCAACGTGTTCATGGAGAAATCCTTCGCCGTCGATGCTCCGGGAATTCGCCGCGTGCTCAAGGCTGGCAAGGCGGCCCAGGCAAAGAACCTCAAGATTGCCGGCGGCCTGATGAGCCGTCATTATATACCGCTCGAACAGGCCGTCGAAAAACTGCATAACGGCCTTATCGGCGAGGTCATTACCTGCTGGGCCTACCGCGAGCACGCCCGGGTCGGATTTTCTCCGAGGGCCGCCGGGATGAACGAGCTGGCCCACCAGATCCGCAACTATTCCAACTTCACATGGCTTAACGGCAGCTTTATCCTCGACTGGCTCATCCACAACCTCGACGTTTGCTGCTGGTGCAAGGACGCATGGCCCGTATCGGCCCAGGGCCAGGGAGGCCGGCAGGTCCGCACCGAGCCCGACCAGTTGTTCGACCACTACTCGGTCGAATATACGTTCGGTGACGGGACCCGGCTGCTGGCACAAGGCCGGCATATGGATAACTGCTGGGGCTTCTTCGGCGACGTTATCCACGGAGCAAAAGGCTCGGCAGTTCTCGGCGAGGGGATTTCCGATCCCCGTATTTTCAAAGGCCACCAGCAGACATCCGCGAATGTAATCTGGAAGTACGAAGGCCCGCGATGCGATGCCTATCAGCACGAGCACGATATGCTTTTCGATGCTATCCGCAATGACAAGCCCTACAACGAGGCCGAGCGCAGCGCCTACGGCGCCATGACGGGTATTCTCGGGCGTATGGCCGCTGAGTCCGGCAAGTTGATTACATGGGAGCAGGCTTTGGCTTCGAACATAGAGCTGGCTCCGGGTTTAGATAACTATACGATGGACTCCGATGCGCCGGTCAAGCCGGATGCTCAGGGCGGCTATCCTGTTGCTATGCCGGGAATAACGAAAGTGCTCTAAAAGGAGTTTTTAGTTTTTAGTTATGTGCCGGGTCGTTGGCGTTTTTAACACAGCGAAAGCCGTAGATGTCGTATCCGAAGCAGACGTCCGCGTAGCCGGGATTTTCATTATAGCGATAGGCAGAACTGCAGCTCTCGGCGCTGAATTTCCATGCCCCGCCTCGCAGGACTTTGGTCTCGCCTGTTTCGGGGCCTCTCGGATTTTCCCCGGGGCTTTCCTGGTAGTAGTCCACTTTATAAAAATCGTTGCACCATTCCCAGACGTTGCCGTGCATGTCATACAATCCCCACGGATTCGCTGGCTTGCCGCCGACCGGCCGGGGTTTGCCGCCCGAGTTGTCCTCGAACCAGGCATAAGCCTTCAGCTTTGATGCATCGTCCCCGAAGAAATACGCTGTTGTTGTTCCCGCCCGGCAGGCGTATTCCCATTCTGCTTCCGTCGGCAGCCTATAGCCGTTTGCAGCGAAATTACATTTCCATGTATTCAAATCGTAGCAGGGCTCAAGTTCCTCAGACTCGGAGCGGGCGTTGCAGTATCTAACTCCGTCGGACCAGCGCATCTGCTCGACCGGATTTGTATTTGCCTTCCAGCGTGAAGGATTGTCTCCCATCAGTTTTTCGTATTGCTCCTGTGTCACCAGATTCGTGTCGATATAGAACGCGCTGACGGTAACCTCGTGCGGCGTCGCGTCTATCTCATTCTCATCTCCCATCGTAAATGTCCCGCCCGGGAGTAGGACCATCTGAGTTTCGGATTCGGTCTTGGTTTCGCTCGATGTCTCGTCCGGGGCTTTGCGGCTGCAGCCTCCATGCAGGGTGATGATTCCGGGTAATAAAAGTGCTGCTAAAAAATAATGTCTCATCATGTTCGATTTCCTGAATTTGTGCTGTCGTTCTTAAAAATTACAGTTTTAATAGTCCGCCCATATTTCATAGCCGTCGGCATATCTAAGGCATTTCCTGCAGCGTGCTCTGACCTGTTGGGCTATTGCAACGGCCTTCGGTGAACTTGTGCAGCCGTAGCCCGCTTCCTGAAACAATTTCCTGGCTATCCTGTGACACTGGGCGACAAGATCGTCCTGTGCCCCGCCCATCCTCCTCCATTTCATGCTGAGTTCCTCGTAGGCTGGCAGATTTCCCGGCTGCTTCTTTCGAGTCAGGGCTTTGGTCTGCTGGGTCAGTTCGTCGGTGTATTGCAGGCTCATGATAACTTCCTGCTTACTCTGATATTCCTGTGGTATCTCCTGCACGATAGCCTCCATCCGGTCGAGCAGCGGTTTCAAATCACCGGCGGTTCGTCGCGTCTTATTCAAAAACTCCATCATGTCACGGGCAAGGTCCTGATATTCACCGATTCTATTCATGTGCTGCGTAACGAAATAGACCATGTCACCAAGCGCCCCCTCGACGTACTCTTTCTTCTGCACTTCCTGACCGGCGTCGAAGACGACCTGTATCGCTTCGGTGCATCCGCACGTGCAGGCTCGGCGAACGCCCTGGCCGCCTCTTCGGTGGTGTGTTCTCAGCTTGCGGCCCGGCAGGTCGAGTATCGCATCACATGTTTGCCTGCCCAGCGTTGCCTTCATGATATCGACGGGAGCGAGAACCGACGCGGGACTATTTTTCCTCTCTAAAAAGTAGATGATCGATTGCCCCCTGGGCGGTATTTTCTTGCTTAGACGATAGGAGGCATTGTCACTGCTGAACCAGACGGGATAGGTATAGTGACCTATTACGCCGCGCCAAATATTGCCTTTGGTTTCTCTGAAGGTATAAGTGGTCTGCACTCGTCCTTCGGAAAGCTGTGTAATCCATTTTGCATGAAAGGGCCTTTTCCAGTTGATTGTGACATCTTTTTCCAGGTAAGCGGGCTTTAACTCTTCCTTGTGCCAGATACCAGGCGCGCTTAGCACCGCCAGATACAGACTTTTGCCGTCGTTGTCAAAGTCAACAGACTCGACTAAACGTGGCCCTTGCTGATTATCGCCCAGTACAAGTTTCATTTGCTGCTTGCCCTCCGGCCAGGTGACAACCAGCATATCGTTTTGGCCTTCGAGCAATCCCACGAAAAGATTCTCCGAAGGAACGCAAAGTGTATTGGTCGAAGCGTATTGGCTGGGACTGAATATCAGGTCATCGCCAATAAAGCTCGGCACGACGCCGTGCTCGATGGGGCTGATGAGGCTTATCCCCTTCATGTTCCCGTCCGGCTTGATATCGACAATCCCGGCCCTGTCGAACGCTATGGCGGCCGATAGATTCTTTCCTTCGCCGGAGAAAGTCACCTCCAGAGCCGCGTCCTGGCCCGTATTCTGCAAAATCGAGCAGTGTGTGATTTTTGCCGGCCTGCCTTTGAGCTCAAGAGGTACGAACTGAAGCTTTTTGCTTTTCGAATCTGCTTTCGAGTAGATAACCACGCAACCTTTTTTCGACTGGAACGCCGCGGTTAAGTGCTCGTTTTCTACCACCGCATCCCCGTTGAACGCGTATTCCCGGCCGTAATAACCCGGATCCGAAGATGCAGTTGCCGGGTCACGTTCGAGCATAAGAAGGTCGGTAGGGACAAGCTTCCAGTTCGTTCTATTCTGCAAACCGGCCGTATCGCTCAAAGGCGAAATAGTATCCCATATCAGCGTGTTCGCCGTCTTTCTATCACTGCCGGCTGCCGAGATGCCCGTGCCAGTTATAAGCAAAACAATCAGCGTCGTCTTCCGTAAAAACAATCCATAGCTGCCAATGCCTCGATCAGACTTCATTACGCGTGTCCCTTTCAAATTTGTTGTCCCCTGGCCAAGATGCTCATCTCCCGAGTGAAAGTTCAACAGTAATTATATTGAGCTTAGCTTGTCGCGGTTTTCGTAGACTTTGATTATGGCGTCGGCAATATTGTCCATGTCTTCTTTGTCTGCGAGCAGCGGGCCCGACGCCCAGATCATCGCCATCTCCCGGCAGACCTGGTCGCAGTTGGGACAGAGGTTCTGCTCGCGGTATTCCTGCAGTCTCTTTCTTGAAAACATCTTCTTATAGACCTTTGAGCTCAATATGTGCTCTACCCACGGTTCCTTGTGCAATCCCTGGGCTATATATGGGCCGAGACTGATACCTTCGGCCCGGAGGGCATTTAGAAACTTGCTGCGGTCGGCATTGTTGAAGTATTCCTTGTGATATGTCATCATGTAGAGATAGAAAGAGCCGTTGGGGGTACCTTCGTATAGCTTTTGAGGAGTGATTCCCGGGAAATCTTTGAGTCTGCGGGTCAGATGAGCGGCATTAGCATTACGGCGAGCGAAGCGTTCATGCACGCCGGGCCACTGTCCAAGGAGCACGGCTGCTTCAAACTCGTTCATGCGGTATTTCGGCCCGATGACTTCAGTGCGTCCCCGGCGGGATGTGCCGTGGTTGTGGACGGTATAACATTTGTCCATAAGCTCTTCATCGTTTCCTAAAATTGCACCGCCTTCTCCGCAGGCGATGGTCTTGCTGGACTGAAAGCTGAAACAGCCGAGGTCGCCAATGGTTCCTAACCTTTTACCTTTATACTCAGCCAGGTGTGCCTGACAGGAATCTTCAATCACTTTGAGATTATGTTTTTTAGCGATCTCCATAATCCTGCCCATATCGCATGCTTGGCCACCAATATCCACGGGCATAATCGCCTTAGTGTTTTCGGTTACTCTTCTCTCTACGTCATCAGGGTCAAGCTGATAAGATTCGCGGTCCAAATCGGCCAGGACCGGCAGTGCTCTGGCAGCCAAAATGGAAGCGATGGTTCCCGGGTCGGTATAGGGCGATGTGATGACCTCGTCTCCAGGGCCGATTCCGAGCGCCTCGACGCATGTGTGCAGCGCTTGTGTTCCGGAGCCGGTCGCTACGCAGAACTTCGCCCCTATCAGGTCAGCGAATTTCTTCTCAAGTGTTGGCACCGTGCCTGTCTTAGACTGGATCCTGCACCAGATCCTGCTCTTGGTCGTTTTTACGACTGATTCGACTACTCCGTCATCACAGTACGGCCAGCTCGGCCAGCTTTTGTTTTTCCTGACCGGTTCGCCGCCGAGGATCGCCAGTTTGCCCGCTTTGTTCGTGATGTTTGCATAGCTCGGAATGGTTCCTGAGACGACTCCGGCGAGCGAGCTTGCCGACGCCGCAGCGATGAATTGCCGTCTTGTTAAATGATTCTTATTCATTTTCCAAACCCTTTCATTTGGCGTTCTCTCCAAACCTGATATTTAGCTGAAGATTTCATTATAATCTCAAGCCGGGCTCGATGTTAGCGGAAAAAACGCTGTGAACGAGTAATTGTGCTTTATCCGGCACTCCATTTCTTCCTTCTACCCCTTTTATGGTAGGTGGGATGTTGAAATTGGCTTTGTTTGGCTTTGTTTTTTCCATGGCCTCGGCCCGCCAAAATCTCCATAAACCACTGTTAATGTTGATTATACGTCATTTTGACCCTCCGGCAAATTGGCTTTGTTTTTTCAAAACTTATCCTTTGAAATCTGCTTCGGGTTCTGTCATTTGGTTCTCTGTGTATTGTTTAGGATTTCCGGCAAATTGGCTTTGTTTGGCTTTATTTGGCTTTGTTTTTTCGCCGCTTGAAAGCGTATAATTCTTCATAATCCCCTTTTATATAGATACTTAAGCTCATTCTGCCCTTTTAAAATTGGCTTTGTTTTTTCAAATAGCCCCTCCGGAGAAATTCCGGAGATACTTTTATATTTTGCCTTTTTACTTCTATTTTTCTCAATCCTTCTGAATTCCGTCTCCTGTGTTCTGTATTCTATATTCTATTTGTTAAGTATTATACGAATCGTTATGTCAAAGATCAAGAGAATTCCAGAAAAATCTCCTTGAGACGCAGTTTGATGCCGGTGTTTGGATTATGAACTCGCAGGCTGCGATATTTCACACCAATTGTATATTCCCACCTAATCGGTGCGATTTCATCGCATCCTGTTGCTACCTGGTGCGGCTGATATCGCATGTCAACCAGATTTCTCGACTCCGCTTCGCTGCGCTCGAAATGACATTGGGGGTTGTGCGCTCAGAATGACGTATGGTCGAATCTATGCTTGAAATGGCATTGGGGGCAGAACCCTGTATACAAAGTGACATTTGGGATTGCCCGTTGCTCCAAGTGACAAGGCATCCTAATTGTCATTCCGACCGGAGTGATGCGCAGCATCGCGCAGTGGAGGAATCTGGGTTCGAGCAGCAGGTCTATACGGATTGAGGTAATTTAAGGGGTTAGGAGCAATTTTGTTTGGAAGGATTAGCTGGGCAGGAGGTGTTGAATAGATTTTCGACGCGCGAGGAAGTTGCCGGAGGGTAACAAAGTTCTTTTATCACGAGGCTAACGAAGGGGGCACGAAGTTTTAGACATAACAAAAAATGGTGGGACAAGCAGCCACCCTGCAATTTCGAATTCGCCAATTCTCTAATTCGCTAATACACTCCTGCTTTTCGAGTAATCCTGCGTGTTTTTGAAATATCTTTGAATTCGCTACGACTATCCTTATGTCGTCAGTTTTTGTGAATAGATAAGATTTACTGTAGCGGGATGAATTAGAGATAAAGGAGCGTTCAAATGAATTATTGTGCGTTGTTATTAATTGGAATCAGTTCATTGGCGGCATCCGCTCAATCCGGCAAAGAAATGGATAGCTATCTACAGGCATGGACAGATATGGATATGTTTAGCGGCACCGTATTGGTAGCTAAAGACGGCAATATAATTATTCATAAGGCCTATGGCAAGGCGAATGTCGGCCAGAATATCGAGAACACATGCGAAACAAGATTTCGTATCGGCTCGTTGACAAAGTCGTTTACCGCGATGGCCGTGCTTCAACTTCAGTAGCAGGGCAAGCTCAGCACAACAGACCGCCTCAGCAAGTATGTTCCGGACCATATACGGGCTGATGAGATTACTTTGGATATGTTGCTGAATCATCGTTCGGGAATTGTCGATCATACCACGTTGCCTGATTTTCAGACTCATCGCCGGACGGATCTATGCCCGGTCGAAGAGACGATCGCCACTTTCAAAGACCTTCCGCTGGAATTCCCACCGGGTGCGCGCTTTGAATACAGCAATTCCAACTACATCCTGCTCGGTTTCATCATTGAAAAAGTCACCGGACAACCGTATGCAGAAGTGGTCCGGCAAAATGTATTAGAGCCATTAAATATGGACCGCACGGGTTTCGAATACGAGCTGCAACCTGTCGCGGATATGGCTGCAGGATATCGGATGGATGACGACCGTGTCGTGCCGGCCCCTTCTCGCGTGATGCAAAATGCCCATGCCTCGGGAGCGCTTTATTCGACGGCATCCGACCTGTATGCATGGGAAAAGGTATTCAATTCCGACGATCAGGCAACCAAGGCTATTTTGGCAAAGATTCTTGATCCGGCTGCCGAGGCCTACTCTTACGGATGGGCCATCGATACGATGCACGGCAGGAGAATCCTCGCCCACATGGGCGATACCGAAGGCTTCAAGACCTGCATATTGCGATTCCCAGCGGACAACGCCTGCGTAATTGTGTTAAGCAATTTCGACCACTGTCTCGTTATGCGTATAGGTCACGATTTGTCGGCCATTCTATTAGGTCAGCCGTACCGTATGCCCAAACGGGCCCTGGCGGCACGCGAGGCGGCTGCCCATTACGGCGACTATGTGGGTCAGTATCAGCTAAAGCCCGGATTCGTATTCACGATTAGTCGCGAGGATACCCGCCTTTATTGCCAGGCAACGGGCCAGGGCCGGCTGCAGTTACATCCCGAAAGCCGGAACACCTTCTTCATTAGAGAGGCCGATGCCAACTTTGCATTCGTTCGAGATGAGAAAGGCCGCGTTACAAAACTCGTCCTGAATCAGAACGGAAAGCAGATCCCCCTGAAGAGACTATAATCTCTATTCTTCTGATTGATGCCCCACCATTCGTATCTAATTGGCCGAAGCTCTCTGTGCTAAAGTTCGTGATTTGTTAGAATCGTGGGATCGGTCGTTAAATCCACCTTTTACTTGCATCACCCCAACTGTTTGTGTTATAATCTGGCTAAAGAAGCGTATCGAAAAAACTAAATCTCTCTCAAAAAGGAGGGACAAATGCTATGCGTAAGCGAAACGGATTTACATTGATAGAACTGCTGGTTGTTATTGCCATCATTGCCATTCTCATGGCGATTCTGATGCCGGCCCTTAACCGGGTCAAAGAGCAGGGATCGCGTGCCGCGTGCCTGAGCAATGTCAAGCAGTTGACCCTCGCGTGGATAATGTACGCGTATGAGAATGATGATAAGATCGTCAACGGGAGCACCTTCTTCCCGCGGGATGGCGAGCCGGCATGGATAGGCGCGCAGTGGAATTTTGACGGGACCGCTGAAGAGCAGCGTGAAAACCTTAAAGACGGGATTCTCTACAAATACTGTGAAGATGTCGATATTTTCAAATGTCCTACCGGGATTCGCGGAGAAGTGCTGACATACGCAATCGTCGATGCGATGAATGGCGCGACGAGCATACCGGGAACAACGGACTTGATGATTAAGCGGTTAAGCCAGATCCGCGGGCCTGGAGAGCGGTTCGTGTTTATTGACGAAGGCAAGATATCGCCGGATAGCTGGACCGTGTTCTACGACCAGGAAAGCTGGTGGGACCTGCCGACGGTTCGGCATGGGGACGGTACGAATTTCTCATTCGCCGACGGTCACAGCGACTACTGGAAATGGAAAGATTCACGCACAGTGAAACTCGCTGAAGGGACAATCTCTGAGAGTGTCCAGCCGGGGAATCCGGATTTGCACGCAGTCCAGAAAGCGGCCTGGGGCGAGTTCGGCTACGTGCCCCAGGGATTGTAGGCTGGGCGGCTCGATTGCCCATGCTGAAGAACTATTGTTAGTGATTTGTTCGAAATCATTCACAAGGCCGTGGAATCCTAATTGTCAACAGGCGATTGGACTGGCATCCGGGCGGAACCTGCGTTAGAATACACCGATGTAACTATGTACGAGGACCAATCGCTATGAGAAAGAATATTGCTGTCAAATCACTGACGTGGGTTTTGGTTGTTTTTTTAAGCCTCTATATTTTCTGCCCCGGCGCTCAGGCGGAACTCAAAGGAGGTTGTGCGAAGGTAAATATTACGCCGCCGCTCGGGATTCCGCTGATCGGATCCTACGGCAAGCCGAGCGACGATATCCTTGATGAGCTTTATGCAAAAGCGCTGGTGTTTAACGATGGGAATAATACCCTGGTTATCGTTTCGTGTGATTTGCTTTATACGCCTTTGGAAGAGATTGCCGGGCCGGTGCGGAAAATTATCACCGAAAAGACTGGTATCCCCGAACGGAATATCCTTGTCTGCGCCACGCATACCCATTCGGGGCCGGAAGTATTCACCAAATCCAAGTTCAGGACCGCAGGCGATGCACCCCCTCCGGCCATCGACCGGTACTACCTCGATACACTCGTAAAAAAAATCGCAGGCTCGGCGCTGATTGCTCACAAAGAAATGCGGCAAGTGAAGATCGGAGCGGCAAAAGGTCAGGCTCCCGAAATCGTTTATAATCGGAGGCCTAAAAACAATGATGGCCTTGTGAAAATGGCTTTTACACTGCCGCCGGAAGTAAGGGCCACAAGGAAAGTCGTGGTCGAGCCGGGTGGTGACGTGAGAACGACATTTGTTCTGCCTGATGATAAGACTGAATGGAAATTCGGGCCCATCGATCCGGAGGTTTGCGTGCTGAGGGTCGAGAATACAGCCGGTGAAATCCTCGCCTCGCTGGTCAATTTCGGCTGTCACCCGGTTTCGATATATCCTTACCTGAGTACCTCGGTATCGGCCGATTATCCCGCGTTTGTTACAAGCGTTGTCGAACGGGCGGAAGGGGGGCTGTGCCTGTTTACTCTCGGGCTGGCGGGCGACGCCGTGCCGTTCGACAGGGGAATTCTGCCCAGGCGGCAGATAGGCAGGGCTGTCGGCGGCGAGGCCCTCAGGCGGCTTCAGTTCGTCACGACCACCGATGATGTCACTCTGAGCGGCCTTAAAACGGAGGTTGAGTTTCCGTCAAAACCGCAGACGGCGGAAAATGCCGCCAGTGATGACAAAATCTCCGAGCCGGTGACCAGCGAGATTCAGGTTCTGCGGCTTGGTGATATTTATATCCTGGGACTGCCCGGCGAGGTTCTTGTGGAAGTAGGGCTGGCTATAAAGAAACGGGCGGGACTGGAGAATCTTTTTATTGTAACGCTCAGCAACGACGCCATCGGATACGTTTGCCACAGCGCCGCTTACGACGAGGGAGGATACGAACCAGCCGGTGCGACAAACCTCGCCAAAGGAGCGGGCGAGATAATGATAGAGCAAGCGCTGGAGTTGATCGACAAGATCAAACAAGAGCGATAGTCGCGTGACAATACTTGCTATGTCGCTTACGTTAGCTTGCTTCGATTTTCATAGATTTTCAGTATCGCGTCTGCGATGTCGTCCATATCCCTTTTCGTACCGAGCAGGAGGCTGTGGAAGAGCCACACGGCTTCATCGCACAGACGGTCGCCGTCGGGGCAATGATTGAGTTGACGGCATCGATCCAACCTTTGCTTGGAATAGGCCTGACGGAAATTCTTGGTCTGCAGGGCGTTTTCGAAGAAGGCGTTCTTATTCACCCGGTTATATCCGCTGGAACAAGGAATGCCTTCGGCCTTCAGGGCGGCGAGGAATTTGCTGCGGGGGACATTGCCGAAGTGCTGTTTCTCATAACGGAATGGATAAAGATGGTAAGCCGCCCGGGTGACGCCGTCATACAATTTGTGGGGAACGATGCCTGGGATGTCCTTGATGCGGGACGTCAGATACCGGGCATTTTCATTGCGGGTCTGGGTTTGCTCTTCGAGGCGCTTCATCTGGGCCAGGAGGATGGCTGCCTGGTACTCGGCCATGCGGCATTTATTGCCGAGGATGCGGAATCCCGTGCCCTCGACTTGTCCTACGGTGCCATATCCTCTTCCGAAATCGTGGTACGAATAGCATTTGTCCATCAGCTTATCGTCGTCACCCACGATGGCGCCGCCTTCGCCGCACGGCAGATTCTTCGAGTTCTGGAAACTAAAGCAACCCAGGTCGCCAAGCGTACCGCACTTTTTCCCCTTCCATTCCGCCATCCAGGCCTGACACGCATCCTCCACGACGACCAAGTTGTGTTTTTGGGCGATGGCATTGATCTTGTCCATGTGCGCCGGCAGGCCCAGAATGTGGACCGGCAGGATCGCCTTGGTATGCTCGCCGATCTTGGCTTCCATCTTATCGGGATTGATCTGGAAAGTATCCGGATCGGGATCAACCATGATCGGCAGCGCTCCGACCAGAAAGATGACCTGTATCGAGGCGATAAAGGTATAGGGCGTCACCAGGACTTCATCGCCGATACCGACGTCCAGACAGTGCAGCGCAGTAAGAAGCGCGTTGGTGCCATTGGTCGTGCCGATACATCGCCTTGCCCCCATGAGTTCGGCATATTTCTTCTCGAATTCCGCTACGACCTTGTTCCTCGACCATACTCCGCTGCGAAGCACGGACAGGACCAGTTCTTCGTCGGCGTTTTTATCCCATATCGGCCAGTGAGAGAAATGTTTTGTCCTGACGGGCCGGCCGCCGAGAATAGCGAGTTTGCCTGCTTTACTGCTGACGTTTGCATAGGCAGGCACCGCGCTCGAGGCCACGGCAGCAAAAGAACCGGCTGACGCCGCGGCAAGAAATTGTCGTCTGGTTAAATCGTTCGTATTCATTTTCTTAACTCCTCTTGTGAACAAATCGTTCTGTAATATTGAAGTTACTTTTAACGAAGAATCTCCGGTGTTTTTGTGCGGAAGAACTCCAACCATTCCTTCATGATGCCAGCCGCAATATCGTCTTTCCGCCGGGCGTACTCGTCGATGGTCGTGCCCCAGTAGAAGCCGATCCAGCCGTCGGTGATCTCGCGCGAACCGTCGAAAAAGCGCATGAAATCTTCCTGGCCGCACCAGAGCCCAGAAGTTTCCTCGATCACTAACGGTTTGCCGACGTCGTAAACCGCAAGTGCTTTAAGTGCCTTTTCGACTTCGCCTTTCTTCGGGTAGAAATGAACGCTGGCGAAATCCAGATTTTCACCGACTTCTTTAGAGTAAAAGAACGGTTTGGCGTTCGGCCAGACATGGGCCCAGGGAATCACGCCGATAGTTATCATGTGCCTCTGATCGTGCTTTCGAATCACCGCGACGAGCTTGTCCACCCAGGCCTTTGCGACCTGCTCTCTCGTTCGCCCGGCAAGGTCGAGCGTGATTCGCTGCACAAAGTTTTTTCCCCCGAACTCGCCGGCCGGCCACTCGGTCTCGGCCTTGTCGGCGCCGGCCAGAATGGGTTCGTTCATCAAGTCGTAGCAGAAGATCGCATCGCTCCTGGCACAGGTTTTCGCGACCGCCTCCCAGAATCGCGCCTGAACGTCCCAGCGATCGGCTTCATCCATCGCGTCGTACCATTCCGGCACATCATTCTTATGGTAGCAGCCCAAACCCGTGATATCGAGATAGAGCCTGGTTTGCTCGGCCAGTTCCACGAGGCGGGCAAGCTGATCGAGTGACGCTTTGTTCGGTTCGGTCGGTGTCTGCATGAATTTTTCAGTCTGCAGGTGAATCCGAACCGTGTTGGCGCCGAGCGCCTTGATCTCCTTGAAATCTTCCACAACGGTCGGCCACTCTTGGTGCCAGTAGTTCTCCAGCAATCGCCCCGGATCATCGTGGTCATAATTGAAGCCCCAGGCGAGAAATTTTGCGCCCGATCCGGTACGGACAAAGCCGCTCCCATCCTCACTTGGGCGAATCAACTCCAGTTTGCTTTCGGACTGCGAGTTCTGCACCAGCTCATGGACCTTAGCGACAATCAACTCCTCGACCGACGGGGCAAACGGGCCGGGCAGGTCCGTATACCGCATGGCGTCGCCTGCTTCGTAGCCGCCTTCCCGCAGAACACGGGCCGAAGGGACATAACCGAAAACGTCATTCGAGTAGCCGGCCACCCAAACCGCGAGGCCGGGCAGCTCCGACTTCAAACGCAGCGAATAGTCCACCACGACCTCCCCGGCCAGTGCGACCATCGTAAGGTCGTCGCCGAACCGGACGACCTGCACTAAATACGGGTAGGTGGTCCGGATGGCCCCGTTTTGCTCAAGCTCCTCCAGCAGCACTTCGGCGTGCCTGCGATTATACTTGTCGGTCGACTTGGCCTGCTGCTGAAGCTTCTCCCGGCTGGGCACTTCGGCAAAATCCAGCGTCACCGTGTCCAGCGCGGCTCGAATCGGCCCTGCGACTGGGCGTGCCCGCGGGGCCAGCGCCGATTCGACGCCGTTGGCCAATGCTCGGCCGTGCTGCATACAATAATCAAGAGTCCGACGAGGGTACGGATTCTGGTCTCCGCCGCAGCCGGCCATAAACATCGCGGTTGTTCCGGGATGGGCCTGCTCTATATACTCCTGGGCGAAGCCGGCGTAGTCGCCGCAGTACTGATAGAAACTAAGGGTTGTGCAGTGGCAGGCATATCCGAACAGCACAGCTCGCAATTTGCCTTCGGAATCGTCGATTCGCAGGACGGGGACATCGTGGTCGACCGGGCCGTCCGGATTCGGACTGTTGCGAACACCGGTCTCGGTCTTCAGACGCCGGTTCATGGCAAAGCCAGCGCGGGCGTGCGTGTAGCTTAGTTTTGCCGGGGCAAGGTTTTGTATCGCCCGGCCGATCAGTTCCAGCAGTTTTTCCTGAAGATCGTCCACGTACTTATTGCTTTGCTGAATCTGCTCCGGCGACAGGCCGTACAGGGTGTTGCCGTAGATAGAATATCTCGTTTCACGAATCACCGGGCCGGAATGAGTGTGCGATGCGTTAAGCAACAAAGCCTCCGGTTCGAGCTTGTAGGACTCTCTTGCGTGCTCGGCCAGCCAGTCACGCATCGGGCGCGGAATGCCGATCAGATCGACCGTGACGATTATGAACCTCGTGCCATGCTCATCTTCCAGCGCCAGAGCTTTGGCGTGCAAATCGTGAACCTTGCCTTCCGAAGGTTTGTTTCTCGCCGCGTACCCGGCCATCCACATCGACTCATCCGGCGTAATGACAATCGAGGCCACTCCCGCCTTGAAGCTTAACTGTTGACCCGCCCGGGCACATAATGGCAAAACAATCAGGAACAGCAGCCAAAATGTCAGTGCCGGCCTTAATTTCGAAATGCTAATAGTATATCGGTTCATCTCGGTACTCTCCATATTCATTTACCTCATTTACTTGTCACAATAGTACCTTTATTGTCAGCCGAGTTCCAGCGGTCTTTTTCGTAAATCTCATTTTTCATTCTTGCCGAGTCTTCCGCTGGTTCCTATAATGGCCGTCCAATCGCGATATTTTAGAAAAGGGATGCTAATTGAGACGCTGGAATGCAAATACGAATATCTTCATTCCCAAAACTACATTGAAAATTGAAATGCCGGAGGTTTATGGATGTTAGGCCTTAAACTCTTTGACTGGATTGTCATTGTAGTCTATCTGTTTGGTATCACGCTCATCGGCTTCTGGGCGGTCAGGAAAGTTCGCAGCTCCGCCAGTTTTTTCATCGGCGACCGCAAGTTCGGTAAAGTCATGATGGCGTTCTTCATGTTCGGCTCGGGAACTCATTCCGACCAGGCCGTCAGCGTTGCGGCAAAAACTTATAGTACGGGAGTTTCGGGCATCTGGTACCAGTGGCTGTGGCTCTTTGTCACGCCGTTCTTCTGGCTCATCGCGCCGTTTTTCCGCCGGATGCGGGCGGTGACCACCGGCGATTACTTTGAAATCCGTTACGGCCGAAGCGTCAGCGGGCTTTATGCCTTGATGGGTATCCTGCAGCTCCTGGTGGCAATCGGCGTGATGCTGAAAGGCTCCGGGGCCATGGTCGAGGCCGTCTCGGGCGGAGCTATAAGCTCCGAGTTTGCGATTATCGCGATGACCGTTATTTTTCTCATCTACGGTATTGCCGGCGGGCTCAGTGCCGCGATAGCGACGAATTTCGTCCAGGGCCTGCTGACGGTTGTGCTGTCTTTTATCATCCTGCCGTTCGCTCTGGCGAAAGTCGGCTGGATGAGCGGCCTGCGCGAGGCCATCGCGGATCCCGCCATGCTCTCTCTCGTGGCGCCGCACGAAATCACGTTCTTTTTTATCGCTATAATCGCCTTTAACGCACTGGTCGGCTGGGTGACAATGCCAGAGACCATGGCCAATTGTGCCGCGGGAAAAACGGAGATGGAAGGCCGCATGGGTGTCACCGTCGGAATCTTTGGCAAGCGAATCTGCACCGTGGCCTGGATGCTGACGGGCCTGTGTGCCGTGGCGATGTACGCCGGGGGCAAACTTGAGAATGTTGACCTCGTGTACGGCCTGATGGCTCGCGAGTTGCTGCCCGGAATTGCACCGGGTCTGATCGGGCTGTTTATCGCTTCCATGCTGGCATCGGTCATGAGCACATGCGATTCGCTTATGGTCGTCGCCTCGGCATTATTCACCGAGAATATTTACAAGAAGTTCCTGTGCCCTGACAGGGCGGACCGGCACTATACGCTTGTCGGCAGGATCGTCTCGGCCCTGGTCGTCGTTCTTGGAATACTTTTTGCGTTTAACCTGGAGAGCGTCGTCAGCGGGCTGGAAATATTCTGGCAGGTATCCGCGATGATGGGAATCGCCTTCTGGATAGGTCTTTTCTGGCGGCGCGCCACGGTGGCGGGCGCCTGGGCCGCGACACTGACGAGTTTCAGTGTCCTTCTATTCACCAGTAAAATCGCCTTTGGCGGCTATGTGTTTTGGAACTTCAACGAGCACATTGCCGGCAAGCTTCCGGCTTTAATGCTCTTTGATGGCGGGCTTTCTCTTCCGTGGCAGATGATATTTTATCTGACGGCCGGATTTGTCGTGCTGATTGTTGTGAGCCTGTTCACGCGGAGGGCTCCGAAGGACAGATTGGACAGGCTCTATGATTGTATTCGCACGCCGATAGGCGCCGACGAGCCTGAGGCAGAACCGTTTACACTGCCGGCCGGTGTGCAGCCGGGCCCGCGGAACGTGCTGATACAGCATCCGGATTTCGAAATACCAAGACCAACCCTCATCGGCATTGGAGGATTTCTTGCCGCCTGGCTGGGTGTGGGTTTGCTGATCGGTGCGGTTTATTGGATAATCCAATAGTTGGTTATGTGTAAGGAGCCGAACTATGTTGAGAGTTTTTGTTTTGTCAACGTTAGGCCTGTGCCTGCTGACTGCTTCCTGTTTGGAAACCGGGCAAATGACGGCAAAAGATAATCCGCCGGATAAAATCAAGCTCGTGACACTTGACCCCGGGCACTATCACGCTGCCCTGGTTCAGAAGAGCATGTACGAGCAGATAGATCCCGTCGTTAAAGTCTATGCTCCGGATGGGCCTGATGTGCGGAACCACCTGGCACAGATTCAAAGGTTCAACGAGCGTGCCGACGATCCTACTGGCTGGCGGCAGGAAGTCTATAAAGGCGATGATTTTCTTGAAAAAATGCTCGCCGAAAAAAGCGGTGACATAGTTGTTCTCTCCGGCAACAATCGCAGAAAAGCCGAATACATCAAGGCCTCCATCGACGCTGGCTTCAATGTTTTCTGTGATAAGCCGATGTGCATCGACTCGAAGGGCTTTGTGCTGCTGGAGCAGGCGTTTGCCTCGGCCGAAAAAAACGATCTGCTGCTTTACGATATCATGACCGAGCGATTCAACACCACCTGCATCCTGCAAAAACTTCTCGTTCTCAATAAAGACCTCTTCGGCCAGATGGAAGCCGGCTCGCCGGAAAATCCCGCCGTCGTTAAGCAGAGCGTACATCATTTCTTCAAATACGTTGCCGGAGCGCCGCTCAAGCGGCCCGCCTGGTATTTCGATACGACCCAGCAGGGCGAGGGCCTGGTGGACGTCACAACGCACCTGATAGATCTGATGATGTGGACGTGTTTCCCGGAGCAGGCAATCGATTACCGCCAGGACATTGAAATAAATAAGGCCAGACGCTGGCCTACTACGTTTACGCGCGCGCAATACGTGAAAGTAACAGGAGTGTCCGACTTCCCCGATTATCTCAAAGACAAGCTCAACGATGACGGAGTTCTGCCCTGCTATTCCAACGGCGAGATGATTTACACGATGAAGGGTGTCTGCGTAAAACTCTCGGTGACGTGGAATTTCCAGGCGCCGCAGGGCGGTGCGGACACACATACTTCGCTTTTTCGAGGCAGCAGGGCTAACGTGATTATTCGCCAGGGCAAAGAGCAAAACTATCGACCGGAGGTCTATGTCGAACCCGCCCCGGGAGCAGACGCCGCTAAAGTGGCCGCCTCTCTGAAAAGAGCTGTCGCTGGCTTGCAGAGAAAATTCCCCGGCTTGAAAGCCGAGAAGGTTTCAGACGGCTGGCATATCGCCATACCCGACAAATGCCGGAGCGGACACGAAGCTCATTTTCGAAACGTCATGGAAGCGTATCTACAGTACCTGGCCGAGGGCCGGCTGCCGGAATGGGAGGTCCCCAACATGATCGCCAAGTACTACATCACGACGAGGTCTCTCGAATTAGCCCGACAGTGACGATAAAAAAGGAGAGCAAGATGGCCCATGAGCAATTAGCACTGTTAGGCGGTGAGGTATCGGTTAAGTCGGAGGCGTCAGATATTTTTGCCTGGCCTATTGTCACCGAGCGGCACGAACAGGCCGTCCTCGACGTGCTTCGTGCCCGGAAGATGTCCGGCATCGAAATCACCAAAGAGTTCGAGAAAAAGTACGCCGAATCGCTCGGCAGAAAATACGGCCTGGCGTATAACAACGGCACGGCGGCCATCCTGGGCGCCATGTACGCTCTGGGCATCGGACTCGGCGACGAAGTGATCTGCCCAAGTATTACCTACTGGGCCTCGGTCGCGCAGGCGTACAGTCTCGGCGCAACGCCGGTTTTCGCTGATATCGATCCCGAGACACTCTGCATCGACCCGAATGACATCGAGCATCGCATCACGCCGAGAACCAAAGCGATTATCGTCGTGCATTACGCCGGTATGCCGGCCGAGATGGACGCGATTATGAAAATTGCTGCCGAGCACAATCTGAAAATCCTCGAAGACGCATCCCACGCTCACGGAGCGCTCTACAAGGGCAGGCAAATCGGTACCTTCGGCGAGGCGGCGGCATTTTCCCTGATGACCGGCAAGGCCCTGGCCATTGGCGAGGGCGGAATCCTTTTTACCGATGATCGAAGAGTTTACGAGAGGGCGCTTTTATTCGGGCATTACATCCGACACGATGAAATCACGCTGGATGAACTTAAGCCATTTGCGGGGCTGCCCAGTGGCGGAGCCAAGCACCGGATTCATCAGCTCAGCTCGGCCTTCGGACTTGTCCAGTTGGAGCTGTATCCGAAGCAGATGGCCGAGATTGACAAAGCGATGAATTATTTCTGCGACCTGCTCGAAGATACCGCCGGGATCAGGCCGATCCGACCGCCCAGGGACACGAACACAACAAAAGGCGGCTGGTACTATCCGCATTTCAGGTACATTGCCGAGGAACTGGGTGGGCTTTCACTGTCACGCTTTAGCCAGGCTATTCTTGCCGAAGGCTCGATCTGCAATCCGGGCTGCAATAAGCCGCTGCATCTGCATCCGCTGTTTACCAGTCAGGACGTTTACGGCCATGGCAGGCCGACGCGAATTGCTTTTCTCGATGAGTCCGCAAAGATCGAGCAATACGTCGAAACGCTGCCGGTCGCCGAGGGCATCACCCGCCGCGTTTTCGAGGTTCCGTGGTTCAAACACTACGAGCCTGAGGCAATCGAACAGCACGCCGGCGCTTATAAAAAGGTAATCGAGAATTATCAGGTGCTGTTGCCCGGTGACACCGACAAAGACGCTGAGACGGGCGGTTACAGCAGCTTTTTCAGCAGCCGGAAGAATACGTAATAAGAAATTGCCCGCTTCGCTGATTTGGCGTGTACGTTAGAGTTTTTCCGGATTCGTATTACAGGCTGGCGATGTTCGGATATTTTGCCGCGGCGGTTTCGTTCGGCCTTGAAACGGGCGTCGTTATCGGCGCGTTCTTGA
>CAZSOR010000001.1:0-64147 GCA_964608395.1 uncultured Pirellulales bacterium | reverse complement strand
GCCCCGCAAAGGCTCGTCCAAGAAGTCGCGGTACGCTTGTTTTGGGACTAGCCGCTCCCTTTTCAGGCAAGGTGCTTGAAAACGCAACACTGGTCATACACCCGATATATGCCGTCAGCAGCGGCATGAGAAATATCTTCTGCATTTGCTGATCCTTCAAGTTTTGAGCTTCGAATGTTTATGTTACTGGATCATACCAAGAATCTCTGCTGTTGTATACGGACTATTATTTCTTGCCGAACGGCCTGCCCTACAAATCAGAAACGAACTGCTGAATGGGAACCGCATCTTCGAATTCAAAGTGTTGAGCAGGAATCGTTGAATCTGAGCTTCATTTCAGAATCGACTGGAACAGAGAACTTGCTCCTCTCTGGTAATTGAGGTATTCTTATTGGAGCAAATCAGAGATTTGGTATAGAGGTGTGAATATGAGAAGAAACCGGTTACGGTTGGATGTGCCAGTACTTCAGCATATCGCCCAAAGATAAAGAAAGGTGATTCAATGAAACGCAGTTATTATTCAGCTTTGTTGGCAGTTCTTGTTTTGTCAGTCATTGGGAGCTCGGAGGAGATGTTCTTCCCGTATAAGATGCCGCGGGATAAGCCGGACATGCCGCTGAGTAAGGCAATGGAGCGAGCCTACACGGCCTACAGCGCACCAACCTACTGGTGGAATGAGCTATTTTCAAAATTCCGGTACACGGAGCTGGAGGGATTGGATTATCACAATGGAGACGGCACGATTTCACGTCGCGATCCGACCAAGGTGATCAAAGCCAACGGCAAGTATTATGTCTGGTACACACACCGTCACACCAATACTCCCCCACGCGGCGCGCAGGGCGGCACGGATGTAATTCCTTCAACCGACTGGGATCTGGCGGAAATCTGGTTTGCAACAAGTAAAGATGGTTTCGTGTGGAAAGAGCAGGGTGTGGCCGTGCCGCGACCACCCAAGGACCATGTTGGTTGGCGTTCGGTATCCACACCGGATGTGCTGGTGTGGCAAGGAAAGTACTATCTCTACTACCAGGGATTTATGGAAATGTCAGGCAGACGCGGTGACGACTGCCCGGTGACAGTATCCGTGGCGGATTCTCCGGACGGCCCCTGGAAGCCTACCCACAAGATTGTGATTCCCAACGGCCCCAAGGGCACTTGGGACCAATACTCCATTCACGATCCCTATCCATTGGTTTATAAGGGCAAGATCTATCTCTATTATAAATCCGATTTTAACGGTCAACAGCATATCCGGGCGCAGGGACTGGCCATTGCCGAAGATCCCTTGGGCCCCTTTGAGAAATGTCCTCTGAATCCGGTACTAAATTCCGGCCATGAAACAGGGCTCTTTCCCTTTAAAGGTGGGATTGCAGCACTGGCGATTCGTCACGGCAACGAACACAATACCATTCAATTCGCTCCGGACGGCATCAACTTTTCTGTGGCCTCCAGTGTCAGTTTGATGCCTATTGCACCTGGCCCCTATGTGCCGGACGCATTTACGAATACGTCAGACGGACGCGGCATAACCTGGGGTCTTTGTCACTTCACAACACCCGGAACAAGGCAGACCAAACACAGCATTCTCGCTCGGTTCGACTGCGATCTCAGCCTGGATTACCATGATCATTGGATGAAGGATCCGGAACACTACTGGCCGCCGGAATTCTATTTCCGAAGCGGATTGGGAGCAGGTCTACGCAAAAAAATGGAAAACCTCGCCAAGGAAGACCTCAAGAACTAATCACCCGGACCGATGTAAGGTAGAGTTGTCTTGAAATAGACGCAGTGGGAGTTGGTTAGTCGTTTGCCCCCTGTTTCTCCTTCTTATCCTCCTTCTTTCGCATATCTGGCGGGAATTCTCTGAGAATCGGCAGCCCTTCGAGCAATTCCCTCCAGTTTCTGGGCTGTTTCTCGTCTATCTTAAGAATGCCTTTGTTGTATTTGAAACCCTCGCTTGTCACATTCTCGATAATAGGGTTCCAACTACCCGCCGTCCGATTCAATACGACGCCAACCGAGGGACCTCTGACACGTTTGAGTGCCCGATCGTTCTTGTCGAACCGGAGTTCTTTGAGGTATTCCTTCGGAACATTGGCAAGCCCTTTGAGCGATATGGCGGCATTGGTCCCGAAAATCGCGTGAATATTCCTCACCGTCGTCCCGTCTGCAAATCTGCCGGGTTTGTAGTGTGGATCACCCAGATTCCTCTTCTCAACGTAGCCGGGCCCCATCGTGACGGCAAAAGCACAGCTTTTCACAGTGATCCCATCAACATGAACAACGCCGTTTTGAGCTTTATGTGGCCCGAGCAACACCGCCGTACTGCCGTCTTCGCAGTAGAGATTTCTGGCGGTGATATTGTGTATTCCGCCGTTATGGCCTCCGGCACCAGTCTCCAATCGGAACGTGACTCCCCCGCCGATGGCTTTGAGGTTTTCAAATTGAATATAGTCTCCCGCATGCATTTGGACCAAGCCGTATCCCGGGCTTGAATTCGTGCACTTGAGATTCTTCACCAGACCGTGCGTGGGCCTGAAAACGGCCCTGTTGCGCGCGTCTTTGTCCTTGGCGGGAGTAAAAATGACTGCGCAATAGGTGGTAAAGCTGTCCTTGATATAGATATCTGAAAGCAGGAAGTTCCTGACCTGCCTGCAGTTGATGGTCCGTATGCCCTCGCCCGACACGCTTCCGCGACCTGAATAATCGACAATAAATGTGCCGCCCAACCCGCGGATGCTGACATTCTCGATATAACCATCTTTGGTATCTCTGCTTACCCCCAAAGTGAAAACGACCGTTTTTGTCCCTGCGGGCCAATAGGGTCTAATCACCGTATCTTCCTCTATCAGAATATGCACATTGGATCTCAAATAGATCCCGGAAAATCTGTATGTCCCTTTCGGAAGGATCAGCTTGCCTCCGCCCTTTTCCGAGACTTCATCAATCGCCTTCTGGAGTTTTTCGCTCTGATTGCTTTTCGCGTTGTCGTCAACCAAGCCATAATCCGTCTTCAGGTTCCTGGTCAATCCGGCTGGATCCATGGTTTCTTTGTATGCAGCGTCAACAGTCGGGGGCAACATAACAATCGCTATCATTAACAGGACATGTTTCATAATTGTTTCTTCTTCCTCGAATGTCCGATCGCTGGCCTGGATACTTTCTCCGTGGGGCTGCGGAAGACATAAGGTTCCCACAGAGTTCGGACTTCTTCCCAATACTTGAGCGATCGGGTGGGATACCAAGAGGACCATCCGTATTTATTGAAGTCGTACTTATCGGCGTTTGCCTCGACCCAGTCGTCCACTTTTGACATGGGGCATGAGGCCGTAAAGACATTAATGGCGCGAAAATCCTCGGATACACCCTCGTCGTGAATTACATTTTTGCGCCACTTGCCCAGTTCAGAGAGCATTTCAGCTTTGATCCGCGCGTAATCGGGATCTTCAGCGAGGTTCTTTACTTCGTACGGATCGCTGCGCAGGTCGTACAACTCGACGTCTGGTTTCGTGGGGGCCAGGAAGGCTGCTTGCTCGGGTGTAAGCTGTCCTTTCAGGTTCAAGACATTTAGCTCCGCGAGCATGGGATACCCATTTTCTTTGTAGCGATTGTATTGGCACCAGGGACGTTCAGGCATCAAGTTGAGGATTAGCTTATAATCCTTTGAGCGGATCGCCCGTATGGAGTCGTGCGTTTCGTCCATCTTGTCGCGCGCCGCGAAAACATATTTACGATTCTTCACATCCTTGCTAAACAAGCTCTTGCCATGCAGAGGAACCGGAGGTTTGACTCCCACCGTCTCCAATATTGTGGCGCAGATATCGATCGACATTACCAGACTTTCGCTGACCTGCCCCGGAGCGACCTTGCCCGGCCAACGCATGATCATCGGAATGCGAATACCACCGTCATAAAGAAACTGCTTGCCACGAACATGACAACGTCCATGATCGCCTATGAAGAAGATAATCGTGTTGTCTGCCAGGCCCTCGTCATCGAGTCGCTTGAGCAGCGCTCCGACTTCACGATCCACCAACTGCATCTGCTCCAACCCATTTGTCCAGTCGCGACGGCAAAACGGCGTATCGGGGTAGTACGGCGGAAGCTCCACATCCTCGATATCGATGGGGCGCTCCGGGTCGCGATTGAAGGTGCGATGAGTGCCGCCGAAGGTTATGCGTGCGAAGAAGGGCTGGCTCGGTTTACGTTCGGCCCAGTCTTTTCCCATAAACAGCTCTTCCTTCTTATTCGGCGTAAAGTTGCAGTCGGTCTTCCAGCTCATCAGGGCAGTGAAGTAGCCCGCCTCCTGTAACAGATGCGGGATGGGCTTGATGCCATGCGGCAGCGGTTTCTTGTTGTTTTCGCGGTGCTGGTTCGCTCGGATGTAGTTCTGATGAAAGCCTGTCATCATGGCCGAACGCGATGCGGAGCAGACCGGCGAAGTGGTAAATGCCGTTTTGTAACGAATCCCTTCTGATGCCAGTTTGTCAACATGCGGTGTGTGGATCCCTTTGGTGCCGTAGCAGGAAAGATCCGGACTCCAGTCTTCGATAGTAATCCACAGAATGTTCGGCCGGCTCGGCCTTTCCTGGCCCAGCCGATTGCCCATCGCGCCGTAGCCGAGCTTTCCACCAATCGCGACACTCTTCATAAAAGTCCGTCTGCTTATTCGGTTCATCTACTTGTTCCTCGTTGTTAGACAATACGCAAGTCCAATCTATCCTTCTCGTCTCGATTCATATTCGGCGACATTGTTCAGTCACCTTCGGTTTCCCATGATTGCCGGATGGCTTTCGGACGCATGGATTCGCTGCCCGGAATGTGATACAGTGCAACGAAAGCGAACATCGGATAGTTGCATACGTTCTCCTTACGGCTTAATCGCCCAGGACTATCAGTTCGTTAATGTGCACACCGGGATTGGCACTGTTCGAAACCATTGTCACTTTGACATACCTTGCGTTTACCGCTTTGAACGAGTGCTCGAAACCTTTCTCGGTTGACGGTGTGGTGTTTTTACGCTGATCGACGACCTCGGTATAATTCTTCCCGTCAGAGGATATCTCGATGAAGTAGCGATAGTGCCGCCAGCCGTCATAATAGGTATACAGTTTGACACGGTTGATGGAATATTGTTTTTCCAGATCGACCTCAAGCCATTGCGGACTGGACCCGCAGTGCCAGCCGGACCGGTTGGTAACATCGGCGTCAACGGCGTTTTCAGGGTAGTTGGGCGGCTGTGTCTCCCCGGAAACTTTCACGGGCTTGTCAGTAGCGAGGTTAAGGTATTTCTGGCGCGCCGGGTCAGCGAACACCTCATCTAGCGGGACTTTTGCAAGCTTCTCTTTGTGCTTCCATTTCGAGATCGGCAGAACAAATTTGTCGAACGATTCGAACTTACCATCGTCGGCTGTCTTCATCTGAATATTCAACTGGTTCATGATCATCGAATAGAAATACTCTATCCGGAAGGGATAAACACCAGCCTCAAGATGGCCGGTTGCGATTTCTCCCTGGTGGCCGGGCTTGTTGCATTTGCCCACACATTTATCGCCGAAGTATATTTTCGCCATTCCAAACGGACTTCTGATCTTAAACGTATACTCACCGGCCTTTGGGATTTCAATCTGCCCCATCAGTTCCAGAGCGAACGGATTGAACTGTCGATAAGGCTGTGTGTCGATATGCCCAAGCGAAGGATTCTTGGCGAACACGACACGGTTCAGATGATACATGCGATCCTTGTCTGCGTATCCAAGCACACCAGTTCGAATTTCCTTCAGCGTTGAAAACTCGGGCATCTTCGACCAGCCACCTCTGGGCACCGGTCCGAATACACGGTACTTATATGCCGGCTCGATTTTGTAGAACGCCTCCTGCGAGTATGGTCAGATCAGGTGATCATTCTCATCGAACAGACCAGCCGTAACAACTTGAGTTTTGTCTATGGTAATGGGCCCAGTATAGCTTTGGCTCTTAGCATCGGGGAATTGTCCCCAGTTGTCGTCCAGACGATAGCGGATAACACCGCTCAGGTCGCTTGAAAGACTTACCTGAAGTGTCTTGTCGAAGCTGACTGTCTGCTTGCTGTCAGCCAGCAAACCTGCCGCCATAATTGACACGGGACGCATAATTTTTTCGACAACCTTATCGGTATCGGCAAACCGTTTTTGGAAATCGCTGAACTCAAGGCCGGCTTTTGGGTTCCATATGCGCTCCGAAACGACCGGTATATGGCTGCGAAGAGACGGGATTATCGCTTCATAGGTATGTTCCCAGTAACAAATCTGGGCTCCCATGATATCCGAACCGGCCGCCACCTTCGAGTATGGAATATCCGTCCTGCGATGCTGGAACTCGTGGATGTCCCATGAGTAGGTGAACCCCTGGCTGTCCATGTAATTCTGAGGCGGAACGATATACAAAGGCTTCCACGCACAATTGATAATAGTATACCCGTTTTCGAGCAACCGCTTCGGCGGATTGAAGCCCATGTTCCAGACCATCACCACGATATCCTTCGGGATTCTCGCATTCTTCGTCCCAGTGCCATGAAAGCCCTCCCACGCCATGGTCTTCTTACCGTGTTTCTTGACGATCTCATTCATCCGTACGACAAAATGAGAGTACAATTCGCCCGTATTGCCTTTCCGGGCCTCGGGCAGGTTATGCTTTGTGACGTACGGCATGTATTCGGGCAACTTGGTAAGGTGTCCCGGCGAGACCTCATCGGCGCCGATGTGTACATAGGGGCTGGTGGTGAAGACATCGCATACTTCGCCGATCAAAACGTCCAGCGATTCATAGGCTTTTTCGCTTGCCATATTGATAACGCCGGTGCTTTTGGCTTTTCCCGTTTCAGGATCGACGGTGCCGAACAGTTCCGGCATCCGCCTGGTAAGACAGCCCGCATGACTCGGGACGTCGATCTCGGGAATCACAACGATCCCGCGCACGCGTGCGTACTCGACGATTTCTTCGAGTTCCTCAAGCGTATAGTGCCTTCTCCTGCCGTCAGGAAAATATGATTTCAATCGCGGGAACGCCTTCGATGGAAATGTAAACGACTGATCGTCCGACAGGTGCAGATGGAGATGGTTGAGCTTGTAAATATAAGCCAGATCGATAGTCTCCTTGATAGTGTGAACCGGCTGCCAGAACCTCCCCAGATCCAGCAACACCGACCGGAACGGGTAGTCAGCTTCATCCTTGATATCGACTTCCGGTAGAATCAGCATGCCGTCAGTCGCTTTCAATATCTGCAGAAGCGACGCGGTCCCGTGAACAAATCCCTCGTATGAACCGGCCCGCAGTACGCACCTTTCACCTTTTACAGTCAAAGAGTAAGCACCCGGCTTCATATCCGGAACACTTTCGAAAACGATCCCCGATCCGGGTCGGCTTGATACGACTTTGCACCGAAAATCCGTGATTCGATAAATACAATCGTTTAGAACTTCCGACAAAGACGAAAGGGAATTATCGCCCAAATATATCTTCGGCTCAACCGCCGCAACCCGATCCGAACATTCGATAGACCGGGGCCACGGAACGATATTAACAGACCTGCCCGCTTCAGCCTGAACACACGCAGTGCAGACAAGGACAGAAGCTAAAATTAGGCTAAGACTTTTGTCAAAAATATGTTTCATTTCTCAATCCCTAAGAAAATTGCAAATACTGTTTGATCGCCGGAAATCTTTTCGATCCCGAACGATCATTCTACTCATGTTACTCTTCCCATTTCAACATATCTACACTTACCCCTCTATAAGGCCACTCAACACTGGAGATATACCACTTACCATTCTCGTCCCGGAAAATTTCGGGGGCATGAGACTTCAACGTAGTAATTTGCTTTTAATCATCAATTCCGAAGTTTAACGTGTCTTTAGTATGGTAAACATACGTAATGTGTTGATAAGCACCTTGAATGTCCTTACCATCCCAATTTCCATCCCAAGAACATACAAAAAGGTAAAATGATTTATCGAAATACATCAAAGAAGGCGATTCCGGGGCAAAGCCGGTTGATGTAAAAATGGTCTCCGGTTCACTCCAGTGAATTAAGTCCTTAGATCTTCTTAAACGGACACTTTTAACCGAACAGTAAACCACATAATAGGTTCCGTTATGTAAAAGTAAACTTGGGTCGCGTGCTCCATCACTTTCGTGGAATAATTTTCCTTTTAAATCCCATTTTGACAAATCTGAAGACACAGCTAAACGAAGAGGACTTGGGCCATAAATCATATAATAAAGCCCATCCTTTTTGATAATATATGGAGCATGGTTAGCCAGAGGCTCCGAGGGACGTTCTTTGGGTGGGAGAATTTTGGGCAAGTCGGAATAGTGATGTTCTTTTAAAGTCTCTGTAAAGCTTGTAGAAGACGATATAGCATGAAAAGATGCAAATTCTCCTTCGTGAATACCTTCATGAATTGGATTCGATTCTACCAAGGGATGTGTGATTCCCATTATATGCCACTTACCATTTTCATCTTTCACGAAAGTATGGTCATTGGGAACCCAGTCATCATACCACTGCCCCTCCTTTAAATGTTTGGTATCCGGCCCGAAAAAGTAGTCCCCTGAAGGTTTGTATATCCAAACGTATTCATTGGCTTGCCTGGGGATTAATAACTGTTTTTCAGGGCTTTTAAATTTAGACTGACATGATAAAGTCGATAATCCTAAAAGAAGAAAGAATTTCACCTTCATTTCACAGTTCCTTCCCAGCACTTATGCTCTTGTCGAGGTAGGCTGTAAAAGCCACCCACTTTCCTACGCAGAATCCTCAAGCCCGATCTTCCGCAGACCAGCAGGAATAGATCCGCTGCCATTATTAAACTTTCCCATAGTTTGTGCATAGCTGCATTTCCTTTCGTGTCTCCAGAATACCACACTATTCTGCCTGTGCCTCATAGTATTGCTCTCAAATGCACCCGAACAGAATACCACCATTCCCAGGTAGGAGCAAGAACCTTGAAGCAGTCCAGATGAGCCATGAACGTAGGAAACAGATGAGATAGGAGATGGGATTTAGGCCAGTCCAGACAGGAGAATCTTCTCACTCTCCACTCCTACCCCAATCCGATGCTCCGGTTCCTCCAGACTTCCCGGTGATTGAATACCAGCTACTATCCTGCTATACTGTCTGTTACTATGACAAAGGGAAATGATGATTACAACAAGCGGGAAAAGCTTCCGCCCAAACGACAGGTTTTATTGTGTAGAATGTTAGTATCGCCTCTGATATTCTTCTTTGCGGCCATTGGAACAACATATTCACAACCCTTTTTTGTGGCCGGGCATGATCCAAAACCGTCTGGAAAAGTCTGGATAAAAGTCAACCATATGTCGGATGAGTTTGACGGTTCCTCTTTGGACGCTACGAAGTGGCAGAGTGAACCGAGCGGCAATGGTTGGAGTTGGGATGGGCGTCCACCTGGTCTTTTCAGGGCAAGTAACGTAACGGTCAAAGAAGGAAAGATGAGAGTCACCGTCAGCAAGCTCGATGAGCCGGTGGTGAAAGATGGCAAGATATTCACACATCAAGGTGCTATCGTTCGATCACTGGAACCTGGACATGTGGGGTGGTATTTTGAATGCAAAATGAAAGCCAACAAGACCGTCATGTCATCAACATTCTGGCTGATGACGAAGAACAATTCCAAGAAGAAGCTTGAATTAGACATTCAGGAGTGTGTCGGCAGGACAACGGACAAGACTGATACATGGGCAAAACACTGGGACCAGATGTTTCACTCAAATGCAATTCACAGAACGAATCGATATAATCGGCAGAAGGTCCAGCTCCAGCGTCAAGTGAAGACCGAAACCAAGAACTCGGAACGTTATTATGTGTATGGGGCATGGTGGAAATCTCCCGATGAGATATGCTTCTACTTAGACGGGAAATACTGCTATTCGATCCGCCCCAAAGTCGAGTGGGATGTGCCTGCTTACATACAAATGGCTATCGAGACATATAGTTGGAATCCAATTCCCGATGACGGAGGCCTGGTGGAGAGCGGTACATGGGAAGAAAGAACAACTCAGTATGAGTGGGTTAGGACATGGAAGCTTGAACCTGCGACAACAGCTTCGCCCAACTGAGGACGTTCTCCAGAGTCTCGGCAGATTCGACCACTCCCACCACAATCCGATACTCTAATTCCTCCCAACCTCCCAAGAGTTGATCTGTTATTTCAGATGGGGCAATCAAACTTGCAGCGGAAAATGTTCGTGCTTTCTACAAGGGAGAAATCTATTTTAGCGTCATTGCTCTGCAAGCAACCTCAAGTACGGCGGAATGTCTACGATGAAATGAAATACATCCCTCTTTGGCTCAAGAATTTATGCCGGGATGAGTTTTTGCACCTTACGCGCATTATTGTTCTTCCATTCTATGATAAATGAGCATTGTCATCAACAGTGATTCAATCGTCCCAGTGTGCTTCGATCACTTCTTGAATGTGAAGGTACTTATCATCCGTCTCATTGAGTTCAATGCGTAACTGTTTCAGCTCACCTTTCAATTCCTTGATGATCTCGACATACTTTGGATCTGCGTACTGGTTTACAGTTTCTTCCGGATCATTTTTCAGGTCGTAGAATTCCCATGCCGCTGGCGTAGGCTCAATGAGATTGGACGTCTTGAGCCAGGCCATTGTGGGCTTACCGTTCATAGAGGGATCATAGTGACGTCCGTAGTAGAAGATCAGCTTGTAGTCTTTCGTGCGAAGGCCAAAGTGCGCCGGAACATCGTGATGAATCATGTGCATCCAATAGCGGTAATAGGTGGCCTTTCGCCAATTCCGGGGTGTCTTGCCCTTTAGCTCGCTTGCAAAGCTCTTGCCTTGCATGTAATCAGTCGCCCGGCCTCCGGCGATTTCGAGCATGGTGGGGGCGAAGTCGGTGTTGTTGATGAGAAGATCTGTGCGCCGGCCATGCCTGATTTGGGCCGGATAGTGCACGATAAAGGGCATCTGCATTGATTCCTCGTACATCCATCGCTTGTCTTGATAGTCGTGCTCTCCGAACATCATACCCTGATCGCCCGTGTAAATGATGACTGTGTTGTCCCACAGGCCCTCCTGTTTCAGGTAGGCAAAGAGGCGGGCAAGGTTGTCGTCTATGCCCTTGACGCAGCGCAGATAGTCCTTGAGGTACTTCTGATAGGCCAGATGGGTGCGCTCGTTGTCAGACAATTTCGGATCAATCTTGAACATATCGGAGTAGTTGCGGATGTTGTGTCGCGGGGAGATGGATGTCCCGATCTTGTGGTGCAGACTGTCGTTTTCTCCACGAGTGGCCTTGGATCCGAAATAGGGCTGGTTGTACATCGAAGCCGGTTCCGGTATCTCCGTATCGGCCAGGTAATCCTCGTATCGCGGGGCATACTGGAACATATCATGCGGGGCCTTATAATGGTGCATAAGGAAAAACGGTCTGTCTTTGTCCCGTTTCCCGAGCCAATTTAAGGCAAGGTCTGTGATAACATCTGAAGAATGTCCCTCGTGCTTCACTATGTTGGAGGGCCAACTGCCTTTACCCTTCTCCCGAAACGATGGATTAAAATACTTGCCCTGGCCCGGAAGTACCTTGTAATAGTCGAAATTTGGCTCTTCATGTAAATGCCACTTGCCGATCATGGCGGTCTGGTAGCCCATCTTCTTCATCTCAATGGGCAGATATTGACGCTCCGGGACCAACGGTATGTCCAGAACCAGCACACCATTGGTCTGCGAATACTGGCCTGTCAGGATGTTCGCCCGACTGGGGCTGCAAATCGAATTGGTGCAGAAGCAGTTTTCAAACAACAGACCATCGGCCGCAAGTTTATCCAGGTTGGGTGTAGGATTCAGCCGGGCAAAACGTTTGCCATAGGCGCCAATTGCCGGGGCTGCATGGTCGTCCGACATGATGAACAGGATGTTTGGGCGTTTCGTGGATGAGCGTGTGCGGCCAATAGATGCCGATGCCATTCCAGCCAGTACACTGGCAGCCGCTTTCAAAAATTCCCTGCGTTTCATCGGTCTCCTTTCTATTTTGTAACTAATGTCCCTTTCGGCGTGATCTTCAACACATAGGCAAACTCGCCTACTTTTTCATCAGGCAGTTCGACAACCAGGCCCTGCTTGCCGATTGACCACGTCAATGAGGCCTTTTGCCCCAACAGGGTGACCGACTTGATACCTTCGATGCCGACATCCGTTGCCGCACTAAGCGATGTGATGACAACTTCCCCCCCCTGAGGCCAATCGAGAACAATAGCGAAAAGATGCTTTCCATCCTGTGTATACCGAATGTCCTCGGCAGTATAGGGCTTGTTCTTGTTTTCTGAGAGGTGTCCTTCGGCCGTCCCTGTGGGACCCTCGCCGGAAATCTTCCACGGGCGCGTGCCGTAGATGGCTGCGCCGTTTACTCGTAGCCAGCGACCGATGGCCAGAAGTACCTCCTGCGCCTCCTTAGGAATGGTTCCGTCCGCACGGGGGCCGACATTCAGCAGCAGGCAACCGTTCTTGCTGACGATGTCGACCAGGTCATCCACGAGTCGGTCCGGCGATTTGAATTCATCATTTTCGATATAGCCCCAGGACTTCTTGCTGGCCGAAGTGTCGGTCTGCCAGAAGAACTCGCGAATATGCGGGGACTTCTCACGCTCGAGATCCAGCGTACCAGTCCCATCGGGGAAAGCCACCTCCGTGACTCCCTCGGCTGGTTTGGTCCAGCGTTTGTAGTTCAGCACGACACCCTTATTCCATTCGACACCTTTGTTGTAATAATAGGCCGCGATTTCTTTTCGGCCCTGTTCGAATTCCGGATAACAGAAGCCAAAGTCAAACCACATCAGATCGGGCTGATATTTGTTGATCAGTTCCTTTGTTCGAGCGGACCAGTGAGCAATGAACTCGGGACTGGCTACGGCCTTAGGGTCGTGATTGACACCATACAGATCCGCATAAGCCGGATTAACGTTGTCGAAACTCTCATCTTTGAAGTAATATCGCCAGTTCCATGCATAGTGTGTCGATACTCCGAATTTCATACCGCGCTTGCGAACGGCTTTGGCCAGTTCCCCACAGATATCCCGTTTCGGTCCCATCTTCACTGAGTTCCATTTCGTATGCGAAGAGTCATACATAGCAAAACCATCATGATGTTCAGCTACAGGCACTACATACTTGGCCCCGGAACGCTCAAAGAGTTCTGCCCATTCATCCGGGTCCCAGTTTTCCGCGCGGAATTTCGGCACAAAATCCTTGTAACCGAATTTCGACTGATCGCCCCAGGTTTTCTTGTGGTGCTCGAAGAGCGGATCGTTCTTGTTGTACATATTCCGTGGATACCATTCACTACCGGCGGCAGGTACGGCATAGACTCCCCAGTGAATGAATATCCCGAATTTAGCATCCTGATTCCATTGCGGAACTTCATATTGTTTTAGAGAATCCCACGTCGGCTCGAACGTGGTAACCGGTTGGTTTGTCTGTGTGCAGGATGCCCCCGCCAATGCAATAAATATTCCAATGATGACAAACTGTGCTCGTTTCATTTTCGCACTCCTTATCGCTCTTAAATCACTATTATACTTTTCGTTATTTGCAGATGCCATACGTCAAGACTACGTAACTGAAGTAACCGCCTCTGTCAGGCAGTTGTATTGTAACAGTGTTTTCCACTTTAATCCACTCCACTGGTACCGAGACTTCTTTTGTTCCAAAGAAATCCTGGAACTCTGGGAATTTGACTTTTTGCAGTACGGCCTAATGGCAACCTGATTCATGACGTAATATTTGATGCTCAGATCAGCTAATTCTATGGCTCAGTTCATCATCCGACTCAGAATAATAACCATCTGTGAAAAATCCAGCTAAAATTGAACTATATTCTGTTGGTCGCGGTTGTTTTGCGGCTCTAAAATAGATTAAGATGTTGTGTGAGGCCTGTATAATGTGCTATATTTAGCTATCTCGATTTGATCAGGATACAACTCATGGCCTGAAAATGCGAGACCTCTGCTGAGAGCAGGTAAGTTACGTTTGTTGGCGTCGAAACGCAGATCGGATTGTGAGCGTAGGTCGATGCTGTTTTTACGAAAATTTGAAGGAATGATGCCGATGTTGGACAGTACCATGAGCTACTTTCCGCGGATTCAAGTCAAATTGTTATTAGCGGTTATCCTGGCGGTCACAAGCGTCGGGCTCTTCTCGGGGACGTTCGTGGGGGCTGCGGACGCTAATCCCCGTTTGGTGGGCGGACGGTTCACGTTGAACCTGAGCGGGCCGCATTGGCAGATGGAGGGCATTCGTCCGGGCCAGGGACTTAAGGAGGGTTTTCACGAAACCTTTGGTGAGGTAGCGCCAAGCACTTTCAACTGGAATGGCGCCAAGGTACCCGGCGATGTATACACCGACCTGTGGCGGGCTGGTGAGATCGACGATCCTCATTATGGCCGGAACGGGATGCGAGCCAAATGGGTGATGGAGAAGGAGTGGTGGTACCGATGTCAGTTTGGCGTACCGGAGGCGTGGAAGGATAAGGCAGTTCACCTGGCTTTTGAGGGTGTAGACTACTCTTGTGATGTCTGGCTCAACGGAAAGCACCTCGGCCATCACGAGGGGATGTTCTCGCCGTTTGAGTTCGATACCAGTTCAATCCTGCAATATCGCTCCGATGATCGTGCGAACGGGCTTGTCATTCGACTTGATCCTCCCCCTCGGCTGTATCGAAATGTTGCCGGACGTAAATTCGCATGGCATGGTGACTACTGGCGAGCGCTCACGCCGTTCGGTATTTGGAAACCGGTCCGGCTGGTGGCGACCGGGCCAGTGCAAATCAAGGATGTTCACCCGACAAGCAAGATTCATGACGACGGTTCAGCCACCGTTGAGTTCCGGTTACCCTCGCACATCATGATCCGAAACAGTCAAAAGAGACTCACGTGCGGGCAGTAGTTCGGGGCAAAAACTGCGAGGATGGCCCATACGAGAAACATGTCGCGGTTTCCGTCGCTGCTCACAGAACGGCAAAACTATCTGTGGACGTTCCCAAGGCAAAGTTGTGGTGGCCCTGGGACCTGGGCAATCCTAACCTCTATGTTGTTGAGACCACCGTATTCGACGAGGCTGGGGGGGTATCGGATCGAGTGGAGGATACATTTGGCATCAGAGATATCCACATGGAGCGCAATCCCGGCTACTCCAAAGAGGAAGTTCACTATCCCTGGACGTTGATGATTAACGGCAAGCGGGTTTTTCTACGGTCGGCCAACTGGGGCGGCCCGCCCGACATTTTTTATGGGCGTAATAGTGTGGAAAAATACCGCAAGCTGATTACTCTGGCCAGGGATGCGAATATCAATAATCTTCGAATATTTGGCTGGCATCCGCCGGAAGTGGAAGATTTTTACGAATTGTGCGATGAATTCGGTATCACAGTATGGCAGGATCTGATCCCATTGGCCTCGGTTAGCCTGCCCCAGGATGAGCCGTTTCGAAAGGCTACGTATGCGGAAGCTGTTGCAGTTATCAAGAAGCTTCGCAATCATCCGAGCCTGGTATTGCTGGAAGGCGGCGAGGAGATGCTCTACGGGACTCAGGGACTTGAGTATAATGTTGACTTCCTGCTTGGGCTGGAAAAAGTGATTCGTCCTTACACTGTCCTGCCTTACGTTCCCACCTCGCCGCTAAATTGGCCGCCGATTCTCCATGAACTGGGCGTGGCAGGGAAGAAAGACAGCGGTCATACTCATGAGCTTTTCTACGCGATGGGCAAACGCCTGATGGAAGATTATGTTTCGACGTGGGACTTTGCGGTAATTCCCGAGTTCGCGATTAGTTCAGCTCCCTGCGCCGAGAGCATTCGAAAGTTCATCCCACCGGAAGACGTTTGGCCACCCGGACCAAGCTGGGGCTACCACTGGGCTGATCTCGATGTATTCAGGGCGTTGAATTACCAGGTCTTCGGCAGCGAGCGTACCGGCTCTCTGGAGGAGTTTGTCGAGGCGACACAAATTGCCCAGGGAACGATCTTTCAATGGGGCATCGAGTATATGCGCCGCCGCAAGCCGAAGTCAAGTGCGATCTCTATCTGCCACTTTATTACATATGCACCTGATATGAAGTGGGGCATTGTGGATTATTTCCAGGTGCCGAAGCTCTCTTATGAGTTTGTAAAGCGGGCATATCAACCGTTGCTTGTATCGCTTGAACTTGCTAAACGTCGATGGTTGCCCGACGAAAAGTTTCAAAGCAATATCTGGATTGTCAATGATCTGCATAAGAAATTCAAGGACTGCAAGCTCCACATCGAGGTCAACGACTCTCGCGGCCGTCGGATTTTCGAGCAAACGGATCAGTTGAACACAATTCCTGCCGACAGTTCGTCCCGTTATGGGGCATTTGAATGGAAGGTCCAGGGTAACATGGGTGAGAGATTCCGAGTTGAAGCGTTCCTTAGCGATGCTGTTGGTCGCGCTATTTCTGTAAATCACTATGAATTGTTAATTGGAGATCAGGAGGAGGCTTTCAGACAATGTCGCGAGCGAGCCGAGCAACTACAAGCTATTAAGAGCCGGTTTCCCAGCGCCGATTACTATCGCTTTTTTCCTGAGCTATCAGGACAGGACGAGACCAAGTGACTTGGTTGTGTCCAATCACGAACCGATACTCGGATTCAAGAAGGTTGCATTTTAGAGGATAGACATAACAAGAAAGCTATAGTTGAAGAATAATCTGAGCCGATTGACTGAATAGAATAGCTCAGTTAAAATAATCATTGACCAGGATAATTCAATTTTAGTCATTCTTTTATCTGAGGTGATAAGCTTATGAAAACGAGAGCATTTGTATATATTTCTGTCATGTGGATTGTACTAATTACCGGCATCAGTTCCCTCCAGGCAAGCAAATACAAACCAGACTGGGATTCGCTGACACAGCATCCGGATCCGCAGTGGTTCGCCGATGCCAAGTTCGGCATTTATTTTCACTGGGGGCCTTATTCGGTTCCGGCGTACAAGACGGAATGGTATTCACACTACATGTACGTACCGGGACATGCCTGCAACAAGCACCATCTCGAAACATACGGTTCGCTCGACAAATTCGGGTACAAGGATTTCATTCCCATATTCAAGGCCGAGAAGTTTGATCCGGACGCCTGGGCGGTACTGTTCAAGAAGGCCGGCGCCAGATTTGCCGGCCCGGTGGCGGAACATGCTGACGGTTTTGCCATGTGAGACAGCGATCTGACGGAATGGAATGCCGCTAAGATGGGGCCGAAGCGTGATATTGTCGGCGAAATGCGCAAGGCGATTCGCAAGCAAGGCATGAAATTCATAACCACCCTGCACGATCAGTGGCTCTACGCTTGGTACCCGACCATGGACCCTAACACCAACGCCTCAAATAAGGCCTATCGGGATTTGTATGGACCTCCGGCCCCGCGATCCGCATTTTGCGGCTCCGATAGAAATCCGGATCCTATGCCTGATGCTGCGTTCAGCCGGCGCTGGTTCTCACGGGCCAGAGAAGTCGTGGACAAATACCACCCGGATCTGGTCTGGTTCGACAACAAGCTTCATATCCTCGAGCAGCAATCTATCTTGGAATTCCTAAGCTATTATTACAACAGCGGCCAATCCTGGAACCGTGAAGTGGTCGCCACATACAAACACAATGATTTCCGGGCCGGGGCCGGAATCCTGGACCTGGAACGGTCTCGCATGAGTGAGGCAAAAGATTTTCCCTGGCTGACGGATAATTCGATTGACTGGGATTCCTGGTGTGATGTACAGGAGCCGGAGTATAAATCGACTGACCGCCTGATTGACACATTAGTCGATATCGTCAGCAAGAACAGCTGCCTACTACTCAATATTACCCCCAAAGCCAACGGCGAAATTCCTCAGCCAGTGCAGGATCGTCTTTTGGAAATGGGTGAGTGGCTGAAGCTCAACAGCGAGGCGATCTACGAAACCAGACCCTGGAAGATTTTTTGGAGAGGGCCCCACCAAGGTGGTGGAAGGCCATCTGAGTGAACGCAAGAACAAAAACGCAACAGCCGAAAACATTCGATTTACGACCAGGGGCAAAACATTATATGCCATTGTGTTGGACTGGCCTGCTGACCGAACATGCCATATCAAATCACTTGGTACCCGGGCAAGGCTTCTCGATGGCATGACATCCGTACAATTGCTGGGTCATCAGGGCAAGATTGAATGGTCACGCAACGCCGAAACCCTAACTGTCAAAATGCCAGACCGCAAGCCATGTGATCATGCCTTTGTACTGGCAATTCGATAAATGCAACTTCAATAAAAGATATATGGGAAATGCTGCATTATAGAGGCTATAGCGTGCAGAATCGCCATCAGTGCCGATGGAAACAGTGAGCCGGACAACGGCCATAAGTGGCCAACGGGAGACCCGGATGACTGGGGAGCTACACCTGCTACGTTGGCCATATTGGCGAAACTGCAGATGCAGAACAAGCTCGTGCACTATTCATATAACAATTTCATTGAAGCTCCGGCAGGGCCTGATGAGAAGAATCAAATGAAAATAGGGGCCGATGGTGCTATTCGACGCTGGGGTTTTGATGGCAAGTTGTTCTTTGATGTTACAAGAGATCCGGCTGCGGCCAGGAACCATTTGAAAGCAGAATTGGCGAAGTCTACTGCTGAGAACCGCCTGTATTTTATTCACATGGGGCCGGCGGAGTTCTTCTATCAAGTTGTCAAAGAGGTTGTTGACGAAGACCATGGGGCTGCTTTGGCGCACGTCTATATTGTATCTCACAGTGGGTATAACGACACTCACTTACGCCGTAACACGCACAACACCATACAGCAGGCAATCGAGTACAGTAAAAATCTGTTGAAGTACGTGAAGATCAAGGATCAAAATGGAGATTGGAATCCGAATGTCCTTTGGAACTCGAATGCCGATTTCTCTCCATGGTATTGGCTGCGCGACCATAGTGATCCGAACATGAAGTGGCTGTATGAGAGAATGCGAGCCCACGCCTACGGGAAGGCTGATATTTCGGATGCTGGCATGGTGTTTTGGCTGCTTCTTGGAGATGAGGATGGTAGCCCTTCAAAGTTCAAAAAGTTCATCGGAAATGGAATCCCCACGAATACAGAGCGGTTGCCGAGGCCACCGGCTGGATACCAGTGGCAACTCATCGAGATTCTATCGGATGAGTTCAACGGCAATTCTCTGGACAAGTCTAAATGGATTCCGCGTCATCCCTATTGGAGTGGAAGGAACAGCCGACATGAAAAGTCGAATGTTTCCGTCACGGATGGGAATCTGCGGCTGAAATCTACACTGCGTGAAGGAGCTGGCGAGATCAAGGCCTCCACAGTCACGGCAGCGTGCGTGACGTCCAGGAATCGCAACTGTACTGCCGGATACTATGAAGCCCGGATCAAGGCTTCTGATCTGTCAATGACTACGGCCTTCTGGTTTCAGGGTAAATATTCCGAGATTGACGTGATTGAAAATATCGGCCGTACTTCACTGGAAGAGAACCGATGGATTGATGATACTATGATGATAAACACCCACTTCTTCCGCAGTGGATGGAAGAAGGATATCGCCACTCCGAGGAAATGGAAAATGCCCACACGCGCCCGCGACCGATTTCACACCTATGGTATGTGGTGGAAGGATGCTAATACTACCTGGTTCTATCACGACGGCGTTAAAGTTGCAGAGATAACACACGGTGGGGCTTTCGACGAACCTCAATACATGTTTTTTGATACTGAAGTTTTTACCTGGCATGGCTGGCCGACAAAAGAATCTCTGCTGGATCCCAAGAGGAACACGATGCTGGTGGACTGGATACGTGCCTGGAAACTGGAGAAAATCCAACAGAAATAGCATTGAAATAGAGAAATGGAATGAATACAAAAATCAGATTAGCGCCTTGGTGAACACTGGGCTGGAGATTGCCGCCGTGACCATGGCAAGGTCCTTAATGAACTCGCGACACGTTTTTAGTCGCCCGCCCGACGGATTTCTTTGTTCCATTTCATCTCCCTTTCGAGTTAAATCATAATAGAAGTGTCCGAATAACAGTGCTGATGCAGTATATTATCAACGCCCTTATGATTCAAGGATGGATTACCAGCAGCTCTTGCTTGAAGTTCTGTACATCCATGAGTTCAGATAGGAAGGAGCGCATTACTTTATGCGACCAGACATACCTCTCCTCATAGTCAGTAGCTGCCTGCTTGGTATAACATGTTTGCCCACTCGGGCCCAGGACTGGCCCCAATGGGGTGGCTTACCTACTCGTAACATGCTTTCTGATGCACGCCATATGTCCATATCATTCGATCCTGGAAAACTCAAACCGAATGCATCTGGTCAAACCCAGGTGGATATGTCTTCTACCAAGGGCATCAAATGGGCTGTACGTTTAGGGAGCCATGCCTATGGCAATACTGTAGTTGCAGATGGCCGGGTTTATGTCGGTACGAATGATGCTTCCTTGCACGATCCCCGTTTGCAGAAGACTCGAGGCGGACTCATCCTTTGCCTGGATGAGCAGAGCGGAAGGCTGCTTTGGCAACTCATTGTCCCCAGGTTTCGCACCACCCTACGAGACTTCAACTACGATGATATGAATCTCGGCATATGTGCCTCCGTTACAGTCGAAGGAAAGCGTGCCTATGTCGTTAGTAACCGCGGGGAAGTGCTCTGTCTGGACGTTGAGGGACAGGCAAATGGCAATGACGGCCCCTTCACCCGTGAAGCGCAATACATGAGTGGGAAAGAAAAACCAGACTTTTCCCTGCGGGCTACCGATGGGGATATTATCTGGCTCTACGACATGATTAAAGAGTTGCCCTGTTGGCCCCAAGATGCATCAAGCAGTGCAGTTCTCGTTTATGATAACTATCTCTATGTAGGTACTTCTAACGGTGTGGACAATTCTCATCGTAACGTCCCGTATCCCGACACCCCATCCTTAATCGTTCTCGACAAAAAGACCGGCCGTCTCGTAGCTCAGGACAATGAAAAGATAGGCCATACCCTCTTCCATAGACAATGGTCATCACCATGCCTGGGAATCGTAAACGATCGCCCTCATATTGTTTATGGCGCTGGAGATGGTTGGTGTTATGCTTTCAAACCCTTTATGGGCTCCAGCCATACTGACAAGGTGGTGACACTCGAAAGAATATGGTCTTGCGATTGCAATCCGGCAGCCTATAAGTCCCGTCCCTACCAGCGAAGGAAATATCACAGCTTTTATAGCGATTTTTATGGTGAAGGTCCCAGCGAGATTATTGGGACGCCCGTCTTCTATGACAACCGTATATACATCAGTATCGGTCAGGACACGATGCATGGACGCGGCCCCGGAGCCTTGACGTGTATCGATGCCTTAAATGGTCATATTGTCTGGCAGTCTACTGAAATAGACCGCAGCCTGGCGACCATATCCGTAGTGGATGACCTCCTCTATGTTACGGACTACAGTGGCAATATTCATTGCCTGGATGCTCAAAACGGGCAACATCACTGGAAACTGAATACCGAATCCCCCATCTGGAGTTCCACGCTGGTAGCGGATGACAAGATTTTTGTGGGTACCGAAAAACGATATCTCTGGATCATGCAGGCAGGCAAAAAAAAGATTATTCTTAACAAAATCCGCTTCCCTCACAAGATCTATAACACGCCCATCGTCGCCAATGGCATGATGTATATCGCTAAGGAGCGATATCTATACGTCATTGGGAATTAACAAGGTAAGCCCTGTCAATTCTCACCACAGGCCTGTAACTGTCTCCTGCAAGATATCCTCTACATCTGAACAATGCCCCACCGACGCGGATACTGGTGTTACAATTTCCGACATCAGCTTAGAACTCATTAAGGGCCAAACAAGCTAAAGGAAAGGAATTGCTGGCTGGTTTTAACGCGCCCATTGATATTTTCGAAGAATTCTGACATTTTGCTGCTCGCGATAATGGGGCCATTATGAAGACAAGTTGTATATTTACGGTGGTGGCGGGAAAAGGCAAGGCTTCATTTAACTATTTCCACTACCGAGGACTTGAGTAATCTCTTGTTGTGTTTGGTCCGAAATATATTCAGAAGTCAGTTTCCGATACCGTTTACGACGTTCTGTGGTTTCCCGGCAAGAAAGGATGCTACGTTATCTACGGCGACTTGAAGCAGTCTTTTCCGAGCGGCCCGTGTAGCCCATGCAATATGCGGTGTTATGTAGCAGTTCTTGGCTGTGAGGAGCGGATTATGCTTTGTGGCTGGCTCAATGGACAGCACATCCAAGCCAGCACCGGCGAGCTTCTCGCCATTGAGCGCATCAGCCAGGGCTTGCTCATCAACCAACGGCCCTCGGCTCGTGTTGAATAGAAATGCAGTTGGTTTCATCAAGGCCAGCCGTTGTTTGTTGATGAGATTCGCAGTATCTGGCGTGAGAGGACAGTGCAGACTGATAACATCTGCATTCCGGAAGATATCCTCCAGTTTTACCATCTCGCATCCTTCGTGCTTCCCGGAAGGTGAAGTGATGTCATAGGCAATCACCTTCATACCAAACGCTTGCGCTAACCTGGCCGTTGCCTGGCCGATTCTCCCAAATCCAACGATGCCCATGGTCAGGCCGTATAGCTCAACGAGTGGCGTGTCCCAATAACAAAAATCCGGACATTTACTCCAACGCCCTTCATTAACAGTCCGGGCATGGTGACCAACGTTCTGGGTCAGGTTCAGTAGATGCGCGAAAACCATCTGAGCAACCGACTCCGTCCCATAGGTCGGAACATTGCTTACCGGAATGCTGCGATAGCGTGCGGCATCAACGTCCACCACGTTGTATCCAGTAGCCAACACACTGATGTACTGCAGATCGTCGAGCTCTTCTATAATCTTCCAGGAAAGAATGGTCTTATTAGTGAGGACTATCTCTGCTCCGGCCGCACGGCTTGCAGTATCTTCAGCAGCCGTGCGATCATAGATCGTGCATTCACCCAGGGCCTCCAGGTCCTTCCACGTCAGATCTCCGGGATTGAGAGTATGTCCATCTAATACGACTATTTTCATTCTGTATCTCTCCGACTTGTAAGACGACGTCCCTTGCTGCTGGCTTCCACCGCGGCGGCGACACTTGCCCCTCGCTCGAAATCAACACCCTGGTCGGCCAGGCACTTCTCAAGTGCCGCCAAAAACAGCACTACATTGCTCAATGTGCACGCCGAACCCATTAATCCGATCCGCCAGGCCTTGCCCTTAAACTGCCCAAGACCACCACCGATTTCAATATTGAACTCGGTGAGCAACTGCTCCCGCACCTTCACATCGTCCACGCCGTCAGGTATGGCTACCGCGTTAAGCATTGGTAACTCAAAGCCCGCTTGAGCCAGGTATCCTATTCCAATCGCGGACAGTCCCGCTCTTAGGGCCTTGTGGTTCGCAAGGTGGCGCGCCCATCGTGTCTCAAGCCCCTCTTCTCTGACAATCCGAAGCGATTCAAGCAATGCGTAATTCATGTTAATCGGTGCCGTGTGATGATACAAACGCTCACTACCCCAGTACTTGCGGATCATTGAAGTGTCCAGATACCAGCTCTGGACTTTCGTCTTGCGATTCTCTATAGCCGCAACCGCAGCATTGCTGAACGTCACCGGCGCCAGCCCCGGCGGACAGGACAAGCATTTCTGTGTGCCCGAATAGCACGCATCGATCTGCCAGCCGTCCACATCGACCTTCATCCCTCCCAAACTTGTGACAGTATCCACAATCAACAATGCTCCGGCATCGTGTGCAATCCTGGAGATATCTTCCAGAGGCTGTCCCACACCGGTTGAGGTCTCGGCGTGCACAACACCAACAACTTTAGCCGGCTTGTCCTTGAGGGCATCGGCAATCTGATCAAGTGCAAAGACCTCGCCCCATTCGACCTCGACCGTGCTGACATCCGCTCCACACCGCTGCGCCACGTCGACCATCCGCTGCCCAAACACTCCGTTAACGCAGACAAGCATCGCGGTTCCCGGCTCGACGAGATTCACCACGCACGTCTCCATCCCAGCACTGCCGGTGCCGGAGACGGCAAATGTTAGCTCATTCTTCGTCTGGAACGTGTACTGCAGCAATTCCCGAATCTCGTTCAATATCTCTAAAAAGTCATGGACTCTGACATTATTGTCGTCTCTAAAGGGTGCGAGGACTCCGTCGAAGTAACCCCTAATAGCTCCATCTTCAGGCAAGACCAGTGCCAGATGGTGCCATTGACCGTCGAGCTGACCCTGGGGATTCTGGGCGGTACGGGTGTCAACTTTGTTGAGAAAGTTATACCCGGGGTATCTCACCTCAATCCAATAGTGCTCGGGGGGGCCCTTGTTGTCCGTGCGGAATTGCCAGGGACCTCCAAAGTAATATCGCCCTGTGAGTGGCAGGTCGAGCTTGATCCAGGCGGACAAGGTGAAGGAGGTTGTGATGGCAAAAGGTCCGTTCGTTTGCATGCCACTCTGGTTGATCTGTAAGACTTGACCTCGCTCGGGATCAGTCACGATCACAGCATTTCCCAACAGAACACCATCCATGCCGTTTCCGGAGATATCCTTTGGTGTTCCATCGTTAAACGTGTACTGCACAAGCGGTTGAGCCTGCAGCGACACACCGAAGATCCAGAGCAGGCCAAAAGCTCCAATTAGAATTGACTTCATCATCTCTTCCTTTCATACTTTAATTTATTTTCGACCAAGAATATGCTATCGCAATTCCATCTCTATAGAACTTACTGTGGATAGCTCTCAGTGCAAAGCACAGTATGCGCAGAACATTACTCCTCTATATTATATACCTAATCAACCCCCCTTTGTGTCAAGAAGAATTATCGAGTTATTTATGGGTGGGATACATTTCGAATCCAATTGCGATTGAGGTTGCTCATAATCTAAGATATAATGGTTACTGGGTACTGAGACGGAATCGTAGAACCTCTTCCCAGGCATTCCGGGTGATTGAACTGAACTTGTTCATCGGAGCAGGTGGGGGCTAATCATCAATACCCGGAGAGCCTCCGAGCCCGCTACTGGCACGCCATGTATCCACCTCAGCCCAATCTTCACTGACAGAATTGATGGGATCGACGACGACCAGAGAGTATCCTGTGCCGTCGGTATTTTCGTACCAGTCATCCTCATATCGGAAGTCATGTATTACCTGACCGGCAGCATCGAGAAGTCTGATTCTCTCGCCGCCATTGTCGAGCTTGCCGATATACTGGCCCGCGACATTCAGGCCTTGCCCGTACCTAGTCTCAAAAGCGGCTATGTCCTTGACGACGATAACGTAACCGCCGGCCGATAATTCCATGTCGGCGAAAGTGAAATTAATGCCCCTGTCGAAGCTTACCAGATTGAGGTTTATGGTCTGCGCTGTGATATTCTTGAGTTCTATATATTCTGTATTGGGATCACCCGGATCGCCCGTATCCTGCGGGTGGTACATAATCTCAGTGATGCGAAGACTCTCGGCTACCGGTCCAACAGAGAATCTCGCCTCGTTGAGCGCACTCCACTGGCCGGCCTTGAACACTCGTGTTTTAACGTGCCGACTACAATCGAAAGTAACTGGCCTGGAATACTCGAATGCATCTTGCGAGATAGCGCCTCCGGCCGTGCCGCCTCTGCTAAGCTCCAGCTCGACCGAAATCAGCAGGTCCGAGCTGTCACTGCCATTGTTCATGCCCTGGATTGCCAGAAAGTTGTCGAAAAGTCTGAGCGAACCAATATGCTCTGTGACATCAAAAACCATAAGGTTGGCTGCCCCTGAATCAGAATGGCTGCTGGTTCCGTCGGAATCCCAGTCGGGAATCTCCGTAAAGTTTTCCCGTTTGATTTCATCACCGTTGAGCCAGGCCACAAACGCATCGTCGTAACGAATCTTAAGCGCCAGAGAGTCATAGAAAGCAGGATCGACATCGAGCGTAAACGGTATTCGAATATAGCAGGTGCTGTGCTTGTTATACATCAGTGACTCGAGGTCAAGGCTGATCAGACTCTCATACCCGCTGCCAATCTCGTATCCAACTCCGCCGGGATCTCCCGATGATTCGGTCCAGCTCGAATCATCAAACTCCCCGCCGCCTCTCCAGTTCTCATCCACCGGACCGCTCGGTACAAGTACCTTCTTGAAGTCACTCTCTTCGATGATTGTGAGGCTGTTGGCCTTTTGGGGGGGAGAGGATATGCGGGGATCGGAGCCGTTGAGAGTATAGTAGACTATGCCCGATGAATTCGGATTAGACAGTGTCATTTGGAAGTCAGATGCTACGGGACCGCCGTAGATATTGAAGTCTGGAGGATCGATGTCTGGGTAGTAGCCCTCTTTTCGCAGGGAATCTACGAATTTGGCGACATTGTCAGCCATGAAGCCCGGTCCAATAGTCTCGGCCTCGGCGGCGAGCCAGTCGACATCTCTCGTTCTTCGCGGATAGCCCACGGTTAACAGCGAATCGCCCCAGCGGGCCGATTCAGCCACGATGGCATCGCAAATAAAGTTGTTGAGTGTAAGGTAGCGGTCTATGCAGTTCTGGTCGGTCAGCACACCGTCGTTGAAAAGATGCTTATAGGCGTGATCGGCGAAGAGCATCATGAAGTCGCCGTTTGCTCTTAGGCTGTGCCAAATTGCCGCGATCGTTGGCCCACCGCTGTTATTTCTACGGAAGCCTGGGGCCACCCAGCCGTTATTGTGCCCACGTGTAGTCTCCCATGACCACTCAGCATCCCAGAGAAAGTACTCGAATGGCCCCGGCGGGTCATTGCGGTTGGCGCCCCACCAATTGTTGCCCGGCCAGTCACCCACGCCCCCAAACCAGGACAGCATCACATAGTCGATGTATGACTCGATGTTCAGATATTCCTGCATCTCGGCGTAGTTGTCCGGATCCGACATATCCTTGTTGATCAGCGTATTCTTGAGGTAGTTGTAACGGGTCGCACTGCCACCGTGCGAGCCGCCGTGGCTGACCGAATAGTAATCTTCATCCTCGCCGCCCAGATATAGCGCGGCGAACGCAGCGTCAGGTCGTTCGACAGGATTATAAAGGCCCCAGTAGATACCGTTGATGTAGAGATGGACGAATGTCCCGTGCGATCCCACGCCGGACATGGCGATCTGCGTGTCCCGGAACCATTGGTCCATAGTGTAGGTGGTCTTGTCCGGGTTCCAGACCCTGGCCCAGGATCTGTTGTTGCCTCCGCGAAGGACAATCTTATTGATCGACTTGCTGGCCGAATCACCATTCAGCGGCGCCCTTTCGAAAATATCAGACTTAAATTTCGAATCCCCATAAGCTGCCCTGAAGTTCAGTCGCAAAGATCGCTTGAGCCGGTCATGACTGTGTGGCTCAACACCACAATCGGCCTGGATACTGTTGTCCGGGTCATACGGATAGATAAGCTCAATCGATGCCTGACTCTCGCCGGATCCCCAGTAGTAGGTATCCATGGCGGCTCGACCGGTGACCAGGGACATTGTGGGAATGGCTTTGAGCGAATCGACGATCATCGAGCTATAGACACTATCATTGACGACAACAGGATCCATCTCATAGTCGTGATTTGCGTACTTATTACTCCCAAGCCAGGTCCGGGGATTCGGATATCCGGGAATATTAGCCGGCTGCCTTACTACGTCTCGGGGGAAAATATAGGTGTGAGTGTCGATATTCGTTTCGAGCCAGCCCGGATTATATGCAATGGCGCGAACACAGGTGGTCGTGCTGATTGGAATGGCCCCAGTGTAGGTCAAGCCGTTTGTGGGACTCGGAGCTGTACCGTCGGTCGTGTAGCGAATTTCGGCCCCTTCGGTGACGGTTGAGATGGTAAGTGAGAAAGACGCATCATAGAAACCGCGATCTTGGCTGAATTTCGTATCAGCGACGTTGTCGATGAAGGCCCCATTGTTGGCCGCTTTGGGTGTGGAAAATACCATGTATTGCAGGTTCTGATCCCCATCGGGATAGCGACCATAGGATATGTCGGTACGCTGATCTATGAAACTGAATCCGTCGATGAGAGTTCGGCCGTCACGGTCGAACAGAAGGATATCGTCACCGTCGGCATCCAGGCTGAAACTCGCATGCAGGCCGGAGTCCTGCTCATCCCCATCCACCCATATTAGCAGAAAGCGCTCTGCGGCAACGGTTGTAGTCCCGGGATTGTCATCGGGAATCATCCACTTCGTGGGATTGCCGGGTTCATCCGTCAGGTACATGCCGCCCATATCTATTGAATAGTCGCCGGCGTTGAAAAATTCGATCCAGTCATCGTACTCGCCCTGTAAGTCCTTGACGGTGTTGGTGTTCGAGGCCATGACCTCGTTTATGACCAGGGGCAAATTGGTTTGATTCCCGTTATCCGCCAGGACGCCCAGATCAGACATGTCAGTTCTTAGTGCTGTAACCGCGATAATAATAAGTGCGATTTTTCTATACTCGTCTCTCACGCACGACTCCTCTACAGGCAACTACATCATCACCAATAAAGCCATTGGCCAAACTTGATACACGAAACACCTATCTGTGTTGACTTGGCAACATGTCCTGATGTTACCTTTATATTATAGCAGATTTACCACAGGCTCGTCAATGCTCTTAGATGCGGTAGCCCTGGGATTTCCCAAAGTAGTTGATGACAAAAAGGCTGAAACTTGATAGCATGAAACCTATTATGACCACCTAAACCAGTTTAGGCCGTTAGACAGACGCTGCGGCCAGTGACTTTTGTGTGGACCGCGGTGACCGTGTTTAAGAAAGGAGACTTCGAATGAATCGTCGAGAGTTTACGAGAAACAGCGTAATGCTCGGAGTTGGCGCCTTAGCCGGCTTTCCAAATAGCAGCAAGGCCGGCAACCGGACCCAATCCGATGACTACTACGAGGAGCCGGCGAAGAAATTGCCGATCAGGAAATTTGATGTTGTTGTCGCCGGCGCCGGTACGGGGGGCGTTGTAGCAGCTCTTGCGGCCGCTCAGCAAGGCGCCAAGACCATGCTGATTGAAAGGAAAGGATATACCGGCGGAACCGTCACCGAGGGCGGCACCGCGCTTCACAGCTTCTATAATCTGTGGAAGGCCTTTCCCGGCGTGAAGAAACGTCAGGTAGTAACGGGGATTCCTCAACAGATCATCGACCGTTTGATGGCAGTTGGCGCCTGCTCGGGACATGCCGAGATGGTCAGAGGGTATGATTATGATTCGGTTTGCACTGCGATCGATACTGAGCTTTACAAACTTGTCACTATGCAAATGCTCGATGAAGCGGGAGTCTTCATCGCCGTAAACACGCTGCTTACCGGCGCTATTATGGACGGCAACCGTATCAGGGGTGCAATAGTCGACAGCCGGTCCGGCAGAGAGGCGATCTACGCCAAAGCGTTCGTAGATTGCTCGGCTTACGGCGACATGGCCGCATTCGCCGGGGCTGATTACAAAGTCCCCAACGATTATGCCTGCTGCAACAGCATTGGTCTTGCCAACGTGGATATAGATGGATATGTCGCGCATCTCGAAGCCCACGGCGGGTCCAATCAGCTTGCCTACGGCATCCGTAGCGGCCAGCCCGGGAAAGTTGTACGTTTCAACGGCGGCCTGGGAGGTGAGTTCCAAAAGGAGGCGAGGAAGATAGGCATGTCCTCGATGATAACCACTGTTTACGACAATTACCTGATGTTCGTCAAGTGCAATTTTAAAGTTCCAGGCAGCGTCATCAACCGCGACGATATGGCCAAAGGCGAGCTTGAAGTGCGAAAGCGCCAGGCGAAGGCAGTGGAATTGTTCAGGAAATATGTCCCTGGTTGTGAAAAGGCTTTCATGGCCCGGACCAGCCCAACACTTAACATCCGCCGCGGCAGACTCATCACCTGCGATTACGACATAACCCATGAAGACGTCATCGAGGGCAGGCACTTCGATGACGACGTAATGTCGTATGGCTTCCATGACAGCGCTCCGCGATACCAGGTTAAGAACGGTGGCACATACGGCATTCCGTACCGAGCACTTCGCGCTGAAGGTATAGAGAACCTGCTCGTCGCAGGTATGATGATAACCTCCGACCATAGGCCCCACATGTCCACAAGAAACACGGTATGCTGCATGGGGCAAGGCCAAGCGACCGGCACAGCCGCGGCTCTCTGCGCCAAGAAGAACTGTGGGACACGTGACCTGCGCTATAGCGATCTGCGTGCGGCCCTCGTAAAAGGCGGCGTCTATTTCGAAGGCTGAGGCTTCGTTGAACGGTTTCTACGCTTCAACAATATATAGGCTGCTGGAGTCCAACTTTGTATCGGGTGGGAGATGCGGACATGTGTGAACAGCCGCTTTATGAATCCAGGCGATTGTTTATGTACTTGTAGTAGCGAATCAGGTGATTCAAACACTCCCATTTGACAGACTTGACAAAGCGTTCAGCATAATAATTCAAATCAAGGCTTCGATTGGGAAACTGTAGCACTTGTACTCCAAAGCTTTTTAAAATCTCATGAAATCTTGCTGTAGTATACAATGGATCACGATCATGGATTAGATATCGCTTTCGGCGATAATACTCCATATCAGGCCTTCAGCCCCAATACTTCGTTTCCGTGCGGTTTCTGATATTTTTCGTTGTAACTATTGCGTTCAAGAGATATAATATGGTATTATCAGAGTTAAGTAAAATAGCTATATACATGGGTATGAGTATGGCTGGTAAAAAAAACAACCGGAGACTATGATGCGAAATACGAGACACGTTCGAGGCTTTACGCTTATAGAGTTGTTGGTTGTTATAGCAATCATCGCGTTGTTATTAGCCATCTTACTTCCTGCATTAAACAGGGTAAAAGAACAGGCAAAACAAACACGGTGTTTGGCCAACCTCAAGCAAATCGGTCTGGCAATGCATGCTTACGCAGGCGATTACGATTACTTGATTCCAAGGGCGGAATTACGGGGTAATGTACAAGGATACGATATAGATATGCGATGGCCCGTCCTCTTCATGCCCTATTTAGGTTCAGTAACCAAAGGCATCGATGATCTCGAAGAATATTTTGAGGTAGAGATATTTGATTGTCCGAGCTACCCGGAAAAGGAACAAACCGTCGATTATTGCATTAACGCCTTCAACTTGAAGGGTTCATTGACCGAATCCTTTGGATTCTCCAAGATGGATGACTTTCCCCGCCATACAACAACAATATATCTGGCAGACTACGAATATGATCCCGATTCAGGTCAAGTTCAAATAATACGCAAAGACGATCCCCCAGATATGATTAAGACGAAGATGCAGTGGTTGGATGTCTGGAATTCTGGTCATCTGCCGGCGTCCCCGGATGGTACGATAAATGCTGGGCGACGAGTGGCGCTTGATCGTCATAAGAAATGGATTAACGGCTTATTTGTAGATGGCCATGCCGGTAAGATGCGTCCACTTGAGCTTACTGTGTACGATTTCGGCTTACCGGCAGATATGGTGGGCAATTAGAGCTAACGTTCGTGGAAACACCATAAAATCGTATGCAAAACAGGAATAGGTTAAGAGTTATTACTCAAAATCGGATTTTCAAAAGTAAGAGGAATAGGGTGGAAATTCCTTTTTGAATTTGGTACTATAATACTATAGAAAGTATGTGAGCATCGCGATGCGGCGTGTTTCGTGAATCCCAGTCAAAATTTCATGTTATTTGTGAAGGAGGATGATTATGTCCAGGACAATAATTATTGGCCTTATAGTATCTGTCGTGGTACTCTTGGCAGTACCGACCCAGGCGGAATTCTATGGTATGTCCGATTGGGATGTGCTTGTTGAGGCTCCTGATGGTACTATTGGCAACCCCACTGTCGTGCAAATCGATGGAAATCCGCCTTATCCTTTCAGAGGTTTCACCTTTATTGACGCAAATATCCCGCTTGAAGACATCGTGGTGGCCGAAGAAATCACAATGCAGGAGATCTCGATTGATCCTGCCAATCACGATAATCCCGGTGACGTCCAGGATTTCGATCTGGAAAGCGGCCTTCCGCGTAGCGGTCAGTCGGACCCCAAAATGTATGTCCGGAACTGGGGTGGATCACCCACATGGCAGGACACTAACGGTGAGTTGTTCGACTTCTTCCTGTTCGAGTACGGACGCAATGACGAATTCACGATCCAGCCTATCCTGCCCGGTCCGGGCGGCAGTGAGATCCTGGGTGAGCCCGTGGTCGTGCCAGCGTCCACGTGGCTTCCAAGCACCGCAGGTGAGCCGGATATTGCCCTGACCGGCCAGAGTTTCAACGGGGGCCAAACACTTGGTGGCATCGCCTTCAAGGTAACTGACTTGAAAGACGAGAACGGAGATCCCCTAACAAATGAATCAGTAATCCTTGGCCTATTGTACATCAACGGCGGAATGGACCCATCCGGATTTTATGCTACTAAAGGCGTGCCAAAAGGTCCGGAATCCGCACATGACCCTTCGCCCATAGATACTGCTTTGTTAGTGCCGGCGGATGTGGTCGTCAGTTGGAGTCCCGGTGCCGATGCAACGCAGCACACAGTCTATCTCAGCGCGAATCAGGATGACATCACCAATGACGTCGGTGGTGTTACCGTTATCGAAAACAGCTACGATCCAAGCGGCCTGCAGAACGGCGCAACCTACTACTGGCGCGTAGATGCGTCTGACGGTACGACCGACGTCAAAGGTGACGTTTGGAGTTTCACTACTATACCCGCAGGTCAGGGTGGGCTAAACGGAGAGTATATCCAGGGTGCGGATAACCTGGTAGGCAATCCGGTAATAACCCGAGTGGATCCTGTTATCGACTTTGACTGGAATACAGAGAGTCCCGGTACAGGCATAGACCGTGAAGCTTTTACGGCACGCTGGCGGGGCACGCTGACCATCCCGGCAACGGATACTTATACACTGATCGCCAACAGCAACGATGGAGTAAGGGTATTCCTTGACGGCGCTGAAATCATCGAGGACTGGAGTAATCATAGCTTACGAGGTGCGAATGCTACTCTCGAACTACAAGAGGGAACCTATTCGATTCGCATCGAGTACTACCAGGATTCGGGTGATGCTGAGTTGTACCTGCTTTGGCGGAGTTCCCGTATTGAGCAACAAATCATCCCGTCAATGATGCTCAGCGCCATTTTGAGGGCAGAAGTAATCTCACCGGCCAATAGTGCCGGCGAGGTTTCACAGGCGCCGCGTCTCATGTGGCTGCCAATAAGCAGTAACGCTGGACACGATGTCTATTTGGGTACAGACGCTGCGGCAGTGGAAGCAGCCGATACGAGTACTGCTGACATCTACAAAGGACAGCAGGTTGACACCTCGTATCTTCTTGAGGATCTGGATCTGAATACAACCTATTACTGGCGGATCGATGAAGTTGTCGGTGGTAGCACCACTAAGGGCATTGTCTGGAGTTTCACTACTTCCAAGGTGGTTGTAGTTGACGATTTTGAGAACTACACAGATGAGATACCTAACGAACTATGGCGAACGTGGTTAGATGGTATAGGATATGAAGATCCTGCACCAGGCAAAGCAGGCAATGGAACAGGAGCCGAAGTCGGTAATTGGCCTCTGCCGATTGCTGAATTGAATATAGTCAATGGCGGTCAGCAGTCAATGCCATTGATGTACAACAATACTGAGTCTCCGTTCCTGTCCGAGGCACATCACGACTTCGGCACCCCCCATGACTGGACGCAAGCTTTTGGCAAGACATTAGCGACTTTGCAACTGTCATACCGTGCTAACACACCTCCAGGTGATTTCAGCTATGATTCCGATTCCGAGACCTATACGATAGGTGGCTCAGGTGAGGGTATAGAAGGTACTGCAGACAGCTTCCGGTTCGTATATAAGCAGATGACCGGTGACGGCACAATCACAGCCCGGCTTATGAGCATCACGCGATTTGCTGACTGGACCCATTCCGGCATAATGCTTCGTGAGAGCTTAGAGTCAGGTTCGCCTATGGTCATCAGTGGTATCCGCGCCGGTGGCCAGGCGTACATGCGATGGCGTACAGCGGTCGATGTTGATGTGACGACCAGTCCATTTGTGCCGGAGTTCCCGGCGACACTTGTGATCCCACACTGGATACGATTAACACGGAGTGGAGACACATTTACAGCAGAGCATTCCACGGATGGCGAGATCTGGGAACAGGTCGGCGATCCCACGGCTGTCACGATGGGTCAGACATTATACGTCGGCATGGCGGTTTCAGCAGATCAAGCCGAAGAGGACATGTCGGTTAACACTTCGGTGTTCAAGCATTTATCTATCGACGGGACCGTGGATCAGCCAGGACCGCTGGAGAAGATCCTGGACATCGGAATGCCGGTCAATTCCAGCGAGGAAATGTATGCGATCATTGAGGACAGCGCGGGCAACTCTGCAATCATTACCAATCCTGAAGGGAATATCGCAACCAGGGCCTCGACCTGGACGTCATGGCAAGTTGCGCTGAGTGAAGCGGCCGATCAGGGCGTGGATCTTACCAATGTCCAGATGCTAAAGATCGGCATAGGCAGCAAGTTAGCCCCAATCGCCGGTGGTGTAGGTAAAATGTTCATCGATGATATTCGGCTATATCCGAGCCCATTGGTGCATCATTGGACGCTGGATGAAGATACTGCTGCAGGAGCAACAATTGCGGCTGACTCCGTCGGAGGCAAGGATGGCACCATTATTGGCGCAGTGACCGGCGCTGGTGCGATTGGAAATGCACTTTCTTTTGATGGCACATCTAACGTTGAGGTGGCTGATTTTTCAACAGCAGATTTGAAGAGCATGACAATTACATTCTGGATGAATCCGGAAGTGGGCTTCGCAACTACCGGCTCTTATAAGCGTGTAATCTCAGCCGCGGATAACTGGGAAGTTGTGATGCAACCTGATTCCGGCGTTCTTGGTAATAACTTTTATCAGAGCGGTGAAACCTATCCGCAAAGCACAGTTACTCCTGCCGAAGGTGAATGGACGCATGTTGCGATGACATCCGTGCTTGGTACGGCAGCAAATCCGGGCCGCATGGAGATTTACATCAATGGAGAATTAAACATTGCGGCTGATAATGCGGATGATGACTGGGCCGGCGGCACGGTTCTATTCGCCCATCGGCCCGGAAGGGGCGACAACGAGCGTTACAAAGGCCTCCTGGACGATATCCAAATTTACAGTGAGGTTTTATCACAAGCTGAAATAGAGCAGATTATGAATGAAAGGTAGCCTTACGATAGACAAAGTAGTCCACTAATTTGTACATTACGAAGCCACAAGGCTGCGGAATAAAAGTATTAAAATGGGCCCATGCCTGGGTTATTGGGCGTGGGCCCTTTGTCATTGATAAAAAGAGAGATGATTTCTTATCACACCGATTTTTCCGGCCATGGCCGTTCAAGGTGAATATAGTAAGATTATTGATATCGTAAGGAGAAAATCATGTTTGTTAAGTGTTTAAATGGGAAATTCCAAGTTTATCAAGTTTGCGGTGAACGAATTTGATTGGAAGACTTTTGGAGAAACGCATCCTGCGCCCTTCGGCGCTGATATAGAAGAACACAATAGTATGCGTGTACTGTAGGTGGCTAGGCTGAAGCCAATTTAAAGGAGATCTGATGAAGCATATCAAGTTGTTTATGGTTTGTCTATTAGTCAGCTGTGGCACGTTGCTTGATACGGCGGCGGCAAGTGAAACCAAAGTGCCGGTCAATGACCGTGCGGCGTGGATGGATGAGGCCAAGTTTGGCTTGTTTATCCATTGGGGGATTTATTCGAAGCACGCACGTGGTGAGTGGGTGATGAATCGTGAAAAGATTCCAGTTGCGGAGTATTCCAAGTTGGCTGAATCCTTTAATCCGGTGAAGTTCAATGCCGATCAGTGGGTGGCGGTTGCTAAAAATGCGGGGATGAAATATATCACCATCACGAGCAAGCACCATGACGGCTTTTGTATCTTTGATACGGCGGTGGATAACTATAATATCGTCGATGGCACACCGTTTAAACGCGATGTTCTCAAAGAGCTAAAGGAGGCTTGCGATAAAGCGGGTATCAAGCTCGGATTTTATTACTCCCATGCCCAGGACTGGTATCACCCCGGCGGAAGTGGCCGAAAGTGGGATCCGGTCCAGAAGGGCGATTTCCGGACATACCTGGACATGGTGTCGATTCCCCAAATCAAGGAGCTGCTGACGCAGTATGACCCGACTCATCTCTGGTTTGATACGCCCCACGATATGAATGCTGAGATCGGTCGCGAATTGGTGGGCGTGGTTCGTTTCATCAAGCCGGATACGCTGATTAACAGTCGCCTGATGTATCATGGCAATCAGGTCGAAGGTCTGAGTCAGGAGCAGTTGGATGAGTTGGTGGATGTTGGCGTCGATTTTCTCTCCTACCGCGACCGTACGATCCCGGAACAGAGCCCTTGGGAATATTGGGAGACCTGCATGACACTCAATGGCTCCTGGGGTTACAATGCCAAGGATAGCCGATGGAAGAGCCCGGCCATAGTGATTAAGCAGCTGGTGGAAGTGGCTAGTAAAGGTGGCACGTTTCTGCTGAATGTCGGACCGACTGCCGAAGGCGAGATTCCGCAGGAGGCGGTTGAATGCCTTGCCCAAGTGGGAGACTGGTTGAAGGTCAATGGTGAAGCGGTCTATGGTGCAACACCTACTCTACTGAAAGGGGCGGGAGATTTTGCGAAGGTTGATGAAGCAGCCCACGCCGCCCTCGAAAAGGAAGCGTTGGCGACCAGTGCCGGTAAGGCGAAGAAGGGCCATAAGAGCATCGACTATGCCTGGCTGGCGACCGGACGGCAAGGTAAGCTCTATATTCATCTGTTTAAGTGGCCCAACGAGTCACTGGTTCTGTCCGGCCCAATCGGCCAGGTCACCGGAGCCTATTTCTTGGCTGATCCGGCCAAGAAGCCGCTCAACTTTACTCAAACCGAAAACGAATTGATCGTTCGCCTGCCAGCTAAAGCTCTGGGAGCCAACGCCATGGTTCTCTGTTTGACCTTGAAAGAAGAACACTGATGAAAACCACCCTTATCTTGATATTATCAGTGGCCACGATGACCCTGTTGCTATCGGCTCAGGTGGTCTCGCTCAAGCCTAACTTCCTCTTTTAAAACAGGAGTACATCGAATGCGAATAATGAGTTCACTTTTCGGATGGGTCGGAGCCTTAGATCAAATGGAAACAAACAGCTGACGCCCTCGATCTCGATTCGATAGGATGGCAAACCGGAGAATACGACTTTGCGATCGAGATGGTCTTTGAGTGATTTGAAACCGGTGCTAAGATTTGAAAAGGCCTGATAAATAGGATTATAGAAAGGATGAGAACGGATGAACATGTATACGCTAAAACGAGTGATACCTTTGTTTCTGCTCGCCCCGTTGTCCCTGATGGCGGCGGAGATTTACGTTACCCCGACAGGCCACGACTCGAATCTCGGAACGGCATCCGCTCCGCTGAAAAGCCTGGCGGCGGCGCGTGATGCGGCACGTACGTATGCTGGAAAAGGGGCTGTTACAGTTCATGTGGCTGATGGAACCTATTACCTGCCCGAAACGTTAGTCTTTGCGCCGGAAGACTCGGGTTCGGCTCGTTACCCTGTGATCTATCGGGCTGACAACGAAGGTCAGGCGATACTCAGTGGCGGTTCGAGGCTTTTGCCGCAATGGACGTCTTATCGGGACGGTATTTTTCAGGCCAAGACACCCAAGGATCTGGACATCGATCAGCTCTTTATCAACGGTAAGAACCAACGAATGGCGCGCTACCCGAACTATGACGCCAGCAAAAAGACCGAGGCCTACCAAGGTTTTGCCGCTGATGCCTTTTCCAAAGCGCGTGCCGCAGGGTGGGCTGATCCCGCTCGTGGTTATATCCACGCTATGCATCGTTCTCGCTGGGGTGGCTATCACTACCGGATTACCGGCAAAGATTCCGATGGCGAGGTTATGTATGAAGGCGGATGGCAGAATAATCGACGATCCGGTATGCATGCTGGTTTCCGAATGGTGGAAAACATTTTTGAGGAACTCGATGCGGCTGGTGAGTGGTATCATAATACCAAAATGGGGATCCTCTATTATAAGCCAGAAGCGGCGACTGATCTGAACAAGGCGGTGGTGGAGGTGGTTCGTTTAAGCCATCTGATCGAGTTTCAGGGTTCGGTCAAAGCTCCGGTTCGGTTCATTACGCTGCAAGGTTTTGTCGTGTGCCATGCGGCCCGCACCTTTATGGATACAAAAGAACCCATGCTTCGTTCCGATTGGGCTATTTATCGCGGTGGAGCCGTTATGCTGACCGGCACCGAAGATGTACGTATTCTCGATTGCGAGTTCGATCAGGTCGGTGGCAATGCCGTGTTTGTGAATTGCTATAACCGCCGCACGCTGGTCAAGAGCTGCCACATCCACGATGCAGGGGCCAGTGGCGTGTGTTTTGTGGGCGATCCCAATGCAGTGCGCAATCCACTTTTTGAGTACGGTCAGAAAAACGATCTCGCGCAGATCGATCGTACAGTTGGCCCCAAGACGGAAAACTATCCTGCGCTCGGTACTGTGGAGGACTGTTTGATTCATGGCATTGGCCGTGTGGAACGTCAGCCGGCCGGCATACAGATTGAAATGGCCATGAAAATCACTGTACGAGACACCTCTGTTTATGACTGTGCCCGTGCTGGCATCAATATTGGCGATGGCTGCTGGGGCGGCCATTTAATAGAACGTTGTGATGTCTTCGATACAGTACTCGAAACCCACGACCACGGCTCCTTTAATTCCTGGGGACGTGATCGTTACTGGAGAAGTGACAGGAATGCTTCTCAGAAGGCAATTGATGTGGAGCCCAACCTCCCATTCCTGGATGCCATGCACACCACAACCATTCGCAGCAGCCGCTGGCGTTGTGATCATGGATGGGATATTGATCTCGATGACGGGTCCTCGAATTACGAGATTTACAATAACCTGCTATTGAACGGTGGTCTCAAGTTTCGTGAAGGATTCAGTCGGCGCGCATGGAACAATATTATGGTCAACAACAGTTTTCACCCGCACGTCTGGTACGTCAACAGTGGTGACGAATTTTACTCAAATATTGTCATGACAGATGTCAAAGGCATTCGTGCGCCCACGAAAACCGCTACCGGCAAATACATCGATAAAAATCTGTTCTTTGTATCCGATCCCGAACATAAAGATAAATATGCCGAACAGGGATGGGATTTGAATTCCATCGTGGCCAATCCTCTTTTTGTGGATCCGGTCAACGGAGACTTCCGCGTACAAGAAGGATCTGCAGCCTTTAAAATCGGTTTCAAGAACTTCTCCATGGATCAGTTTGGCGTGAAGAAAGCCCCGCTTAAAGCGATCGCCAAAACACCGGTGATTCCTGAGTTGGGCGCCCATTTAAAAAGCGACAGAGATGCCAAAGCACCGGCAAAGAAGGTGGTCAAAGCAAACAAGGCCTTCTGGCTCGGAACAACATTACATGGTCTTGAGGGTGAGGCGTTTTCCGCCTACGGCGTTAGCAAGGAAGATGGCGGCGTTGCCTTAACAGTGGTTCCGAAAACATCGGCTGCGGCCAGGGCCGGATTGCAGACCAACGATCTGATTCAAGCGGTGAACGGTCGCAAGGTCTCCAGCACAGATCAGCTCTTCAAAGCACTGGTCGCAGCCGGATCCGCTCCGTTGAAGCTCAAGGTCATGCGCAATCAGCAGGCCATGGAACGAACCATAACTCAGCATCCGTATATCGAAATTGAGACCGCCTCCACCATAGGCGGATTTACGAAACTGCCACTGCCGACATCTGTCGCAGGTACTGTTGATGCCAACCAACGAACCAATAATGATCCTCTGGAGTCGCTGGTCGACGGCCAGCTCGCCAAGGGCTACGGACCTGTGTTTGGAAACGGTGTTCAAGATGGGGCTTACAAAATGGATCTGGGCAATGTGCAGCCTGTGACGGCGATCACCAGCTGGTCTTTTAGTAGGGACCAACGCGGTATGCAAAAGGTGACGCTTTACGGTAGCAATGCAACACAAGATCCTGGTTGGGATCTGTCTAATTATACACCACTCGGTACCCTCGATACGAGCGAAACAACCGGCGCCGTCTTCACGGCTGTTTCTTTGCGTGCAGCATCCGGGCAGACGCTTGGCCAATTCCGCTGGATCGTGTGGAGCATCTCACCAGTCACGTCCGTGGGTGGCGGCGAAAACACCGCCTTCCAGGAACTCAGTGTCGAAGAATCATAACCAAACATCCTATTCATCCTTGCGGATGACCAGTCGCCGTTTGACCTGAATATCTATGATCCTAACTCGCCGTTGGAAACTGCCGGTGCTCGACCATTTAGCAGCTGAAGGTGTGGTCTTTGACAGAGCATACCATATGGGGGCGTGGGCTGGCGTCGTGTGCACACCCTCCCGCCATGTGATTATGAGCGGGCGCACGGTCTGGCATATTCAGGGGAAGGGAAATCCGCATACGGGCAAGCCTTTGGTTCTGGGCCATTTTTCATTGGGACCTAAATTGAAATCCATCCCAATATCCGCCGTTTATCGAGTATCATAGTTTTAGGTGAGAAGTGAAAACAATGAACATTAAATCATATATTCTGGCGGTATCGTTCATAAGAAGACAACACTCTTAAGTACAGAAATATTGTGTTGTATATCTCTTAAGTTGTTAAAGAGCAAGTTTTTAAAGAGATATCAGGCTATTTTTATTCTTGTCAAAAAGATAAAAAGTCTCAAAATTTAATGTTTTTTCTATATGAATGAGGTGATACTTAGATTATTGTATTAAACAAAAATGAACAATATTAACAGTTAAAAAGCTAAATGTGACTTTCTGTAGTCGAAAGTATTGGGTTCGGACTGTGGCCAGGCCCATGATGCGATTGTCCTTGTTCCTCTGACCAGTAACGAGAGTGAATTGGAGGTTATAGAGATGGCAGCAAGACACAAAACTGGATTGGTATGTTGTGGCTTATTATGCACCCTGTTCTGTGGTTTCCTGATGGCCGCAGAAACGGATTCGACCTGGTCTTATGCGAAGGAAACGCCAGAGCAGCACGCGGCACGACTGCAGTGGTGGAACACGGCACGCTTTGGGATGTTTGTTCATTGGGGGATCTATTCGGTTACTGGTGGAGAATATGGGGACAAGCCGATAACTAACAGTGCCGAATGGATGATGAACAAGGGGAAGATTCCGATCGCGGAGTATGAGAAGTTTGCCGATCAGTTCAATCCCACTCAGTTCGATGCCCAAGCCTTCGTGAAACTGGCCAAGGATGCGGGTATGCGATACCTGGTCATCACAGCCAAGCACCACGACGGCTTCTCCATGTTCGGTTCCACCAGTAATTCCTACAATGTGGTGGAAGCCACCCCGTTCAAGCGTGACATTATGATGGAACTGGCCCATGCCTGCCGCGACCAAGGGATCCGCTTCGGGTTCTATTACTCGCAGTGCCAGGATTGGCATCATCCCGGCGGTATGGGATACAATTGGGACAAAACAATGCAACGCGTTAGCTTTGATGAATACGTACGTGAAAAGGCGGCCCCTGAGGTTAAACAACTACTCACCGAGTATGGCCCCATCGGGATTTTCTGGTGGGACACCCCCCGGGACATGAGTAAGGAATCCTTCGATAGTCTCCATTCCTTGACCGCCCTACAGCCCGGTATTATTACGAATGATCGTCTGGGCAAAGACCACGAGGGTGATTACAAGACCTTCGAGCGCAGGATCCCGAGGAACGCTCCGCCGAATCAGGATTGGGAGGTCTGCATGCCCATAAGCGGCAGTTGGGGCTACAAACGTTCCGACAGAAATTTCAAGTCGATCCCCACGCTCATTCGTAACTTGGTGGATATTGTCAGCAAGGGAGGCAACTACCTTCTCAACGTTAGTCCCACGGGCGATGGCACCCTGCTGCCTGAATCGGTCGAGCGTCTCAAGGCCATCGGCCAATGGATGAAGGTCAACAGCGAATCCATCTACGACACTACGGCCAGTCCCTTTACGAGGCTGAGTTGGGGCCGCTGTACCAAGAAAGAGTATGTCGGTGGAATCACCTTGTATCTACACGTGTTTGACTGGCCCGAGGATGGGAAACTGCTGGTGCCCGGGCTGAAGAACAAGGTCCAGCAGGCCTACCTAATGGCCGATTGGCAAGCCTTGGAGACTCGTCAGCAAGATTCAGGTGTTGTGGTGTCCCTGCCACCTCAGGCACCGGACGACATTGATAGTGTGGTGGTGATGAAGGTCGGTGGCGCATTGGATATTGAAGTCATTTTGCCCATGCCCCAGAAAGACGGCTCACTGGTTTTGTCGGCCGATCTGGCCGATATCCATAATAACGAAGGCAGCAAAAACGCGGACATACAACACCATGATGGACGTCCCCATATAGGTTACTGGACAGATGCCCGGGCCTGGGTGGAATGGTCTTTTAGAATCGAGCGACCGGGACGCTATGAGATCTGGGCCGAACTGGCCATACAGAATGAGAAAAGCCGCTTCCGCTTGGGTCTGCCGGGTCAGCAAGAATCCGTTGAAGTCCTTTCTACCGGAGGGTATGGCAATTATGTCAATAAGTCACTATGTGAAATAATCATTAATAAAGCTGGTGAGTATACCCTACAAATCAAACCCGAAAAGGACCTTTGGCAACCCATTAACCTCCGGCAACTGGTGTTGAAGTTGAGGTAAACAGGGAAGAGATGCTAATGTGGGCTATAGTTAAACTCACCGCCAATACTTAACTGTTGTCAGGCATTGTTTGAGATACCCAGAGCCAATTTTTCAAAAAAAGTATGAGGTTTAATTGAATGAAAAAATGTGTTGTTGGTTAGCGTTAGTTAGAATGAAGCACTTATGTCAATTGTTGAAATTGCAAAATTAGCAGGTGTATCCCACACCACAGTATCTCGTGTCATCAATAACGAGGGAAATGTAAGCTCTGAGACTGCAAGCAAAATCAGGGCAATCATGAAAGAAATAGGATACGTACCCAAGCCTCCAGCGATGCGGCGTGGTCCACGTCGTATAAGAGATGCTGGCTTTAAAACGGGTAATATTGCTTTTTTAACATCCAGCGAAAGTCTTAAGATCCTTTCCAATTCTCCTATTATGGCAAATGTGTTACATGGTATTGAAGAGGCCTTGGCTTCCCATGGTATGAGCATGGTGCAGGGGGCTGTGGGTGTGAAGCGACCTTTACCACCCATTGTAGCCAAAGGAGGCGTGGATGGCGTGATTGTGTGGCCTCATCTGGACGATGTGTCGTCTGACGCTATCGAGATTCTACGTGGTTACAAGGTTGTCTATGTCATGAGTGGGGCGCGTGAACGGCTCTCCGCAGACCGGGTACGTGTTAACCATGGTAAAGTTGGCCGGTTGGCTGCCAATTATTTGGCGGGCAAGGGCCACCAAACGATTGCCTATGTGACTCCGTCGTCTCTGATATCCAGGATTAATCTGTGTGATCGCTGGGCGGCGTTTTCGGCATTGGCAAAGGAGCATGGCCTCAATGTGCGGCAGTGTGTGATTGAACAGTCTCATTTCGACCTGATGGAAATCGACAGGGATCGTGATCTTTTGATCCAAAAGACTCTGGATCAATTTTTGGCTCAAGGTGAACGGCCCACAGGTATATTTGTGACCTGTGATGCCCTGACTGCAAAAATCTACCCGATCTTGAAAAGTCTGGGCATACGGATTGGCCGTGATCTTGAGATTATCTCGTGCAACAACGAGATCTCACTGTTGGCGGGTCTGGAGCCTCGTCCGGTTTCAATCAATATCCAACCCGAAACCATTGGAAAAAAAGCCGTCGAGCAATTGCGATGGCGCATTCTTCATCCAGACGAAGAAAGCCAGATCACAATAGAGGTGTCACCGAAGTTTCTCTATAATCCATCATAATAAGGAAGTGAAATGAGTCATATTGAGACATTTATGGGGTGGCTGGACCTGGAGCGTCCGGGGCTTGAGACAGTCAAAACCTGTGTGAATGAAAAGCAATTTGACCACGGCGCACGCGCGCTGTTGGACTATTACCGTGCACGAACGAATGTTCAGTATTTCGATGGTTGGGAAAGCCCCAATCCTGGTACTGCTTTCGACACGACCAAGGCGAATGTCATCTGCAACAATCATCTGGTGCATGTGGATCTTCCGGAAGACATTGATTGGCAGGCGGATCCAAAAGGTGATCCGGAATGGACCTACAGTCTGAATCGGCACGAATTTCTGACGGAGCTGGGGCGGGCTTACTGGTATACCGGAGATGAAAAATACACCCAATCCTGGAAACGATTATTGGGCGACTGGATCAAGGAAAATCCCATGCCCGACATGGAGTGGATGCTCAATGTGGACGGCGAGGTCAGTCGCCCTCACTTTATGAAGCAGGGGACCTGGCGTCCCTTGACCCTGGGCATTCGCATGTACACTGCCTTTGTGCCCTGTTTCTATCATTTCCTGCACTCGTTGGAATTCACCCCGGACTTTCTGGTGACAATGCTGACCAGTATGGTTGAGCATGCCCGGCACACGCGTCTCTACTATACACGTCACAAGAGCTATTTCAATGTCTCCCCCAACTGGGGCCTGATGGAATCCAACGGTCTGGCCCACATGGGCATTCTGTTTCCCGAATTCAAAGAGGCCAAGGATTGGCAATGTGAGGCCATGGGCCGTTTTGAAGAACAGATTCGTATGCAACTCTGCGCGGAGGGCATGCAAGTCGAACGGGCCTCCGGGTATCACTTGGTGTGCACTTTCTGCTTTATGCAGATACTGGACCTGGCGTTACGTAACGGGGTGCGGGTGAGTGATACCTACCGACAGAATGCGGAAAAGATGATTGATTTCGTAGTCAGCATCATGAAGCCGCATGGTGTGTATCCCATGCTCAAGGATGCGGACGAGAGTGACGTGTTTGGTGAACGTGCCTCCTATGGACTATGGGAGGATATCAACAACCTCAATATGCTGGAAGACCACAACGATTTACGGTGGGTACTGAAGGCCGGGGCCCGTCTGTTCAACCGGCCGGACATGCTGTGGATTGCCACACATGGTAAGCAGGGTGAAAAACCTCAATTAGGCTCAATTGCCATGCCGGATTCCGGATTCTGTACCATGCGTACAGGCTGGGAGCATGACGATCTGTATTGTGTTTACACCTGTGGTAAGTTGGGGGTTATGGATCAGAACTGTGTGCACGGTAATGCCGATGCCCTGAGTGTGGATGTCTCGGGTTATGGCGAGACCCTGTTGATTGACCCGGGGCGCTACATCTACGAAGGTCCATGGCGTGTCTGGTTCAAGTCCACCAGTGCCCACAATACCATCACGGTCGACGGCCGGGATTCCTCGGAGCTGGCCGATGAGTGGATGTTCAAGACCAAAGCGGAAAGCACCCTCCACGCCTGGTCAAGTACGGACAGTTTTGATTATGTGGATGGATCACATGATGGGTTTGAACGGTTGAATGATCCGGTGACCCATCGCCGTCGCGTCGTGTTTATTAAGCCTCGGTTCTGGCTGGTCGTAGACGACCTAACGGCAAGTGCCCAGCATCAATACAACCAATATTGGCACTTTGGTCCGGATGCCCAGATAGCCCAAGACCAGGATATGAGTGTCATCGCCTGCTATAAAAATGGGGCTGGGATTGTAGTTAAACCGGTCTTAACCGACGGCTTGTCCCTGCAACAGTACCGGGGTAGTCGCGATCCCGTTCAGGGATGGGTCTCCTATGATTATGCCGTCAAAGTAGAGGCCCCAGCCTTGCAATATAGTAAAACGGATCATCAAGGTACAACGCTGGCCACGCTGCTGGTCCCCTTCCAGGGCAAAGCCCCCGACGTTGCTGTAAAGGTGATTGGCAAAACACAGTACGAAGTGACCTGCGATGATGCGACTTTCATCATTCTCTTAGGTGATGGAACGCTGCAAACAGTGGGCGATTTTGAATTTGACGGAGACATGCTCTCTGCAGAATTTAACCAAAACGGCAAGCTGATCGATTTTTGTGCCGCGAAGGCCAGCCTGATCAAGTACAAGGGGCAGACGTTGCTGGATTCAATGGTGCGTCATAAAATTGATAGTTCTAACAACAAACAATAAAGATTAATGCATTGCATGACAGGAGAAAACAAGGTGTATGATTTAAAGAAGGATCCACAAAAGCGTGAGACATATATAAAAGAGATTCTTGCTAAGATGACCTTGGATCAGAAGGTCGGTCAATGTTTTACCATTCACTGGGGCGGCTCTATGGTCACACCTTATGTGATGGAAGCTGTGGAAAAACTGCATATCGGAGGACTTCGTGTGACCCCCTTCGGCCAGAATTCCCGCCGCGGCCAGCACTATCACCAGAGCTTGAATTATGATTATGACTATCCCCAGGGGTATAAAAAGATCAAGCAGAACCTGTTCATTCCCGGTGCGGCAGTGTATGTCTCTCCGGAGGAGTATGCCGAACGGCTGAATCAATTACAACGACTGGCGGCTGCTCGTACGCCGGGTATCCCGTTGCACATATCCATTGATCAGGAAGGGGATATCAGTCGTGACTTCAGTTTCGGCGGCATCAACCTGTTTCCATCCGCCATGGGCCTGACCTCTACCGGCGATCCGGCACTGGCCTATAAGGCCTGCAGGGCCGTGGCCCTGCAACTCAGTGCTATTGGCGTGACCAATCTGCACTCCCCAGTGCTGGATGTGAACATGAATCCAAATAATCCGGAAATCAACATCCGTGCCTATGGCGATGATCCGGATGTTGTTGCCGAGTATGCGTTGGCCTCGATCAAAGGTTATATGGACGGAGGTCTGGTGCCTACAGCTAAACATTTCCCCGGACGAGGGGACTCGGATATCGATGCCCACTATGCCGTGCCCAATGTTCCGGGTGATTGGGATCGTCTGGAAGCGGTGGAACTGAAACCCTATCGCCTACTCATTGAAAATGGTTTGCCCAGTGTTATGCTGGCCCATACGTCCGTGCCTGCAGCTGATCCGAGCATGCAGATTTCTACTGTGTCAACTGAGATTGTGACTGGTCTGCTGCGTGAACGTTTGGGTTTTGAAGGCGTGATTACTACAGATAGCATCACCATGGGTGCGTTAATGGAGAAATACGGCGTGGCCAAATCCTGCGCCCTAGCCTTCAAAGCTGGTTGCGACCTGGTGCTCAACAAGGTGGAAGACGAATTCCGTGACCAGGCGTGGTTGGAAACCAGGCGTTATGTGGAAGACGGCGAGATATCCGAAGAGCAGCTCAATGCCTCGGTTAAACGCATACTCACCATGAAGTACAACCTGGGTATGTTCGATACCATGGGCCAGGTCAAGGCCGATGAGGCCGGGGCTCCGATTCGTGATCGAGAGCTCATCGAGCTATCCCGGACCGTTGCGGAAAAGTGTTGTACGCTATTGCGTGACGAAGCGGGTCTGCTGCCGCTTAAGCCGGAACAGTCCGTGATGGTAATCGAACAACAGGTACTTGATGGGTACAGCGGTTTTGATGTGGCCTGTAACAACAAGTGTTTTAACCAGGCCATGGTTGAGCAGTCCAGGAACATCTACTGTGTGGACACCAAGTTCAAGGCTACTAAGGAAGATATCGATTTCTTGATGGACTATGTGGATGAGGTGGATGTGATTGTGGCAACCAACTACTACTGGCGACTCTGTCCAGCCAACAACACCGAACTGATTCGAAAACTGATTGCCATGGGCAAGAAGGTGATTGTGGTCACCAACTGTCCGTATGAGTTGGGTGCGGTGCCGGAGGCGATGACGGTTATCTGCAACTACTCTGTGACGCCGGAGAGCCTCAAGGCGGCGGCGCGCATGGTCTACGGCAAGCTGGACTCCCAAGGAAAGTGGATGCTTAAGCACTATGCCCAGCCCCTCAAATCCTCTACTGAGTCAAGCTATGAGATTAAAGGTGGCGTCACGGCTGACGGTGACAATGAAATTGATCAGGTGGTATTTTAATGATGCAACCCGGTTTGGTCTCAGTGACGTTTAAGCACAGGCCCTGTGAGGATGTGATTCACTATGCTCACAAGGCCCATCTGAAGTCCATTGAATGGCATGGCCAAAATCATGTGCCGCATGGTGATCTGGAGACCGCTCGTCTCATTGGACAGAGCACACGGGCTGCAGGACTTGCTGTGGCTGCTTATGGATCGTACTATGTGCTTGGGCAAAGCGAAGACATGGGACTTTCGTTTGACACGGTGTTGCAAACGGCTGAGGCATTGGAAACGCCTCTGATTCGTGTATGGGCTGGAGATCAAAATCCTGAAAATACTTCAGATGATCTCAGAACAGTCATTTTGGAGGAAGCCGGACGTGTGGCAGATATGGCTGCCGAAAAACGGATTAAAGTCGTCTTTGAATTCCATAAGGACACACTGACTCAGACAGGTACATCCTGTGCTGCCTTGCTGGATGATTTGGATCACCCCAATGTGGGTACCTACTGGCAACCCGCACCGGAGCTGGATGTGAACCGGAATCTGACTGAACTGCGAACCGTGCTGCCGTGGTTAGTGGGCCTGCATGTGTTCCACTGGGGTCCCACGCATATGGATCGACATCCTCTGGCTCAGGGCGAGTTGGATTGGGCCCGGTATATAGCAATGGCCCAGGCGTGTCCTGGGCTGTTAAATGTATTGCTGGAATTTGTTAAGGGAGGCACTGTAGAGCAGTTTAATGAGGATGCTGTAACATTGCACCAACTTTTGGCATAAGGAATATCGTATGACACATTATGACTACATTGTGATCGGATTTTATCTTGTCTTTATGTTCCTGTTGGGCCCCATCTACAAGAGCTTCAGCAAGACCTCAAGTGATTTTTTCCGTGGTGGCGGAGGTATGCTCTGGTGGGTAGTGGGCAGTTCGGCCTTTATGACGACGTTTACGGCCTGGGCCTTCACCGGCGGTGCGGCCAAGGCCTACGAAACCGGCACGTTTTTCCTGGTGATATTTGCCTGCAATGTCCTGTCCCTGGTATTTTGTTATTTGTTTGTAGTGGCCAAATACCGTCAGATGCGAATCATCACCGTGATGGAGGGGGTTCGTCGGCGTTTTGGCAAAAACAGTGAACAGATGCTGACCTGGCTGCTGGTGTTGGTCAAAATCCTCTACGGTGGGGCCATGTTGTATGCCATTGCTATCTTTATGTCCAGCGTTTTTAATGTGCCCATGTCAGTCATGATTATCCTGCTTGGGATGATCATCACCCTGATGACGGTATTCGGCGGCTCGTGGTCAGCCACGGCCGGTGATTTTGTGCAGATGATTGTGGTCGTCATCATTACGGTGATCATGAGTATTCTAACGCTCATCAAGGTGGGCGGGGTGGGGGCATTTATGGAGCAAATTCCCGACCGTCATCTGGATTGGACCCTATTTGATCGACCGAATGTGCTTGTCATCTTCATCATCACACTACTAATCAATCAATTGATTCAAATGAACAGCCTCCTTGAAGGGGCAGCGCGTTTCATCTTTGTGAAGGACGCACGTAGCGCAAAAAAGGCGATATTGATACAAACCGCCGGCCTCATCATCCTGCCCTTTATCTGGATCGTTCCCCCCATGATGGCGGCCGTGTGGCATCCGAATATAGCCGAGGAATTCCCCAAGTTAAACAATGCCAGTGAAGCGGCCTATGTGGCCATGGCCATCGACCTGCTGCCGGCCGGTTTGTTCGGATTGCTCGTGTGTGGTATTTTTGCTGCGACGGTCACGTCTCTGAACAGCCAATTGAATGTAGTGGGTGGCAGCTTTGTGCGCAACATCTATATTCAAGTCATACGCCCTCATGCGTCAGAGAGGGAACAGATATCGGTCGGCCGTATCTTCATGCTGCTCTATGGGATGATATGGATTCTATTGGGTCTGTGTTTTCAGCAGGTTAAGGGATTGGAGCTGTTCGATCTACTGCTGTTAATAGCGGCTGCGACCGGTCTGCCTCTGGCCGTACCGCTGTTTCTGGGGATCTTCTTTAAAAAGACGCCCCCATGGGCGGGCTGGAGTACCATGATGGCCGGTTTTGTACCTGCGGCGATTCTTGGATTGCTGTTTAAAGTCAATCCGGTCGTGCAGTGGCTTTGGCAGAATCCCGAGATGACGACAGACGATGTGATCAGAATGATTTGGCAGACCCCAGATTTGAATGCGCGTGAAATCGGTGATCTGAAAATTGCCATTACCACTGGCGTAGTAGCAGTGATTTGTACGGGATGGTTCTTCCTGACCATGTTGTTCTACCGTAAAGACGAAAAGCCCTACGTCGATCAGGTTGAGGAATTCTTTACGGATATTGCTACGCCTGTTCAGGCGCATGAGCTTGAACTCGGTGACCACGACAATGAGTCGCGCCAGTGCACAGTGCTGGGAAATCTGTGTTTGGTGTATGGGACTTTTATCCTGCTACTGATTTTAATCCCCAATGAACTGACGGGGCGCCTGATTATCTTCTGTTGCGGCGTAATCATTACCGGTATTGGATTGTTTCTGAAGACACTTAGCAAACGATCTCAAGAGGAAAGGAAGTGAGAGATGAGTTATGAAAAAACGCAATGGACTAATTAAAGAATTCCCAAGGCATGTATTTATAAAAGGTGCGGTCGCTGTATTGCTATTCTTTACAGCAAACCTCAATGCAGCCACCCAGTCGGTGGCTCCCGACGAGAGCATTCAGTCGGCTATAGATTATGTCAACTCTAACGGTGGAGGTACTGTTACTTTGGAGGCGGGTACGCATACAATTAGCTCTCCTCTTAAGATCAAGAGCAATGTGACACTTCGGGGAGAAGGAACGCTTGCCAGTACTCTCAAAACGACTAGCGACATCAAGATGATTGTACAGTCCGGTTATGGCCTGGAGAATATCACGATCCAGAACCTCGTTCTCATCGGGTCACCAACCAGAAATGCGGGAGGGATTCACCTTATATCCTACAATATAGATCATGATCATATTAAACTATCAGGTGTCCATGTGTGCGAAACCGGATGGGGCGTTCATATCAAGGGGGCCAGGAATGTCAGCATTGAAAACTGCAACTTTAGCAGAAACGGCAACCCTGAAAGTAAAAAGTATGCACACAACCTATATCTCAGAAGATGCTATATGGTTAATGTCAGGGAGTGTATTTTCAATAACTCCACTTCTGCAAATGGGATAAATATCTCCTATAGCAAAGATATCAATGTTTATAACTGCGAAGCCATTGGTAATTATTTTAGAGGTATGCGTGCCGCTGATACGGATGGATTTAGGGTACACAACTGCGTGATTGCCGACAATGGGAATGTCGGTCTTCTTGCCAACAAAGAGAAAGTGGTTACCAAAAATATCGATTGGCAATACAATGCTGTGTCAAACAATGGTAGCAAGGGGATTTATGCCAGATCCGGAGCCACAGGCAGTTGCATGAACAACAATGCGTATGGAAACAAAGAAGATTACAGCCTTCCGGGTACTGTTTCCCAGTCAGGGAATGTGAGTGATTCAAGCATCGTCTTAAATAGTCGTTTTGCCTTGACGGAGAAGTCTGCACCTCTACGTTTCTTTGTGTCGCTAAAGGGTAACGACACCTGGTCGGGCAGATTGGAACGTCCGTCATCCCAAGGGATAGACGGACCTTTCCGAAGCTTGGAGGCCGCCCGGGACAGGGTACGTAATCTGTCTCAGGAGGAGCGAGCAAAGCAATCCATCGAAATTTGTATCCTTCCCGGCACCTATGTTCGCAAACAAGCCTTGATTCTCAACGCACGGGATAGCGGCACGGAGAAGGCGCCTGTCGTATACCGATCCTGGACGGAAAAACCGGTGGTGATTAGTGGAGGCATGCAAGTTCGCAACTGGACGAAAACAGATCTCAATGGATGCCGCGTGCTGGTCTCGGATCTGTCCAAACTACCTGGAGGGGTTACTCCGTTCGAGCAGTTATGGGTGAACGGTCATCGGGCGGTTCAGGCGCGCACACCCAATCGTGGCTATTTGAAGATTCCGTCCGCCGCTCAGATAAGGGAGCAATTCCCCTACGCCAAAGCCGATGCGCACTACCTTGACGGGATTCAAGATGGGGTCGCAGTGGTGTTTAATAAGTGGTTGGAGTACCACATGCCCCTGGACCGGATCGACCGGAAGAACCGTTTGATTATCTGCAGCAAAAAGAGTGGGCGGGCCATCGAAGCCGATGACGATTATTATCTGGAGGGAGGTCGGGCCATGTTGGATCAACCCGGTGAGTGGTACTTCGATCGCAAAGCCAACAAGCTCTACTACTGCCCGTTGGTCGGAGAATCCGAGGTCGTGGCGGTGATTCCTTCGCTGGTCAGTGTGCTACATGTGGAGGGCGATGCGGCCAACGACAGGTGGGCCGAACACATTCACTTTCGCGGCTTAAGCTTCTGCCACACCACCTGGGTATTGCCGAGGTCTTCAAGACCCTCTGGCTTTAGCCAGGCGGACATCCGTATGGACGGGGCCGTGCGTCTGTTGGATGCCAGAGAGTGTCTCTTCGATGAATGTGAAATCACTGCCATTGGCAACTACGGACTCGAGATTGGACCAGGATGCTCTAACAACCGAGTCTTACATTGTGACATACACGATCTGGGCGCCGGGGGGGTTCTGATTGGCCCCAAGATCCGACCGCCTTCTGATAAGGAAAACACAAATAGGCAAGATTTCCCGCCAGTGCTGGAAAGTCCATCCGACGCGTGTGCACACAACGAAATTGCAGACTGTCGCATCTATGATGGTGGCCGCTACTACCACTGCGCAGTGGGCATATGGATTGGGCAAAGCCCGGATAATCACGTGCATCACAACGAAATCCATGATTTCTACTATTCCAGCATCTCCAGTGGATGGACCTGGGGATACGGCCGCGGCCTGGCAACCGGCAATTGTTTTGAGTATAACCACATCCACCACATCGGGCGGTTGAGAAATGGGGATGGGCCGGTGCTCAGCGATTTGGGCGGTATTTACACGCTGGGGGACCAGACCGGGACCGTCATCCGCCACAACCTGTTTCACGATATCTGGGCCGGCAAATATGGCGGCTGGGCTATCTACTGTGATGAGGGGTCTCGCAATATCCTGATCGAAAACAACCTTGCCTATCGTTGTCGACACAGTTGTTTTAACCAGCACTACGGCAAGGACAACATCATATGCAATAACATCTTTGCGTTCGCCGATACCAGTGTGGTGATGCTGGCCCGGGCCCAAGCGCATACGGGTTTTGTGCTGACGAACAACATTCTTCTCAGTGACGGTACGCCGATCTATGCCGGTGGCTATGCACATAAAGTCAATAGGGGTGGGGCCTTCGAGGCCAACCACAATCTGGTCTGGTCCACTGCCGGTGAGGTTCTGGGGGCACAGGATCGTTTTCCCAGTCGTCTTTATGAACCGAATGAACCCATCCTGAACTGGGAGCAGTGGCAGGCATTGGGCTATGACCCACACTCGATTATTGCCGATCCTGGTTTTAAAGATCCCACCCATGGGGATTTCCGTTTACCGGAGGATAGCCCGGCGAGCAGAATTGGCTTTAAGCCGTTTCCGCTTAATGAAGCAGGGCCTAGGTGATCCCAACTGTAAATTGAAATAATATTCTAAAAAGAAAGTGAAATACTATGAAGCATAGGATCCTTTCCATTATTTGTTGTGTCATCACAGCGGCTATAGTTGCCGGCAACGCCTTTGGCGCCGGTTTTATTCACCCCGGCATATCTCACAACCAAGCAGAACTGGCATTCGTAAAGTCTAAATTGAAAGCCCAGGAAGAGCCCTGGCAAGAGACCTGGGAGACGATGCTTTCATCCAAAGAAGCAGCCCTTTCTTGGCAGACCAGATCTATGGCCCACGTTGAACGAGGGGCTTACAACAGACCTGATATTGGAGGATCTTTTTTTATGCGTGATGCCAGGGCTGCTTATACGCATGCGCTACTTTGGATCTTTACCGATACAGAGGCTCATGCATTGAAGGCCGCGGAGATTCTCAACGCCTGGTCAGCAACGCTTGAAACCGTTAGTAATCACGATGCCAAGTTATTGGTCGGGATGGGTGGGCTTCAGTTCTGCAATGCGGCCGAAATTCTGAAACATACCTGGGAGGGGTGGCCGCAAGAGGACCAACAGGCATTTCGGCTCATGCTGCAAAAGGTGCTCTATCCTGTAATCCAGGATTTTTTCCCCAGGGCGAATGGGAACTGGGATGCTTCCATGATCCAGACCATGATGGCCATGGGGATTTTTCTGGATGATCACGCCATGTTTCAGAGGGCAGTGGACTATTATCTCAATGGCGTAGGCAATGGCGCGGTTAATCATTATTTTAACGAGTTTGGTCAGTGTCAGGAAAGTGGTCGCGATCAAGGTCACACCCAAATGGGCTTGGAATATCTCGTCAATTCCGCTGAGATCGCCCGGAAACAGGGTGTTGATTTGTATAGTGCCTATGACAACCGATTGGCCAAAGGATTTGAATATACGGCCAAGTATAACCAGGGAAACGACGTACCCTTTGAATACTACGAAAGCTATCAGGGGAAATATAAACATACGAAGATTTCAGCAAAAAGCCGCGGAAGACTGCGCCCCATGTACGACAAGATCGTTAACCACTATCACAACCGCATGGGTATGGACATGCCCTGGTGCCAAGAGGCGATCCAAAAAACCAGGCCCGAAACAGGAGGCACTATGCCTTGGAGTACACTCATGTACGCCGATCAGCCTGCTGGCCTCGTTAGGTTGGCAGCCCGAGGAAAGGATTCACCTCAAACCGTGGTCAGTATTGAAGGTGAAAAATTCCTGATTAATGGTGTCCCAACCTACAAGGGGCGTCGTTGGAATGGATTTCCCATTGAAGGCCTGCTGATGAACTCAAGAATGGTTCAGGGTATCTTCGATGACCTCAATCCTGAAACAGCCGGTCGATGGGCCTATGAGGATACGCAAAAATGGGATGCTGATCGCAATACGGATGAGTTTGTTAAAGCCATGGACTCCTGGTATGCCCATGGCCTGCTGGCCTTCACCATTAACATGCAGGGTGGAAGTCCGCTAGGCTATGGAAACAAAGGCTGGATCAATTCCGCCATAGATCCCAAGGGCCAATTACGCCCAGAGTACATGGCTCGCTTGAAGAGAATTCTGGATCGAGTCAATGAAATCGGAATGGTGGCCATCTTGGGGCTCTTCTACAATGACCAGGAAGATTTGTTAGAAGACGAGGCCGCCGTGCTCAGAGGAGTAGACAATACCATCGATTGGCTCTTTGCACATAATTATCGAAATGTGATCATTGAGATCAACAACGAGTGCAATCTCAAATACCGCCATAAGATCCTCCAACCGAATCGTGTTCATGAGGTCATCGAACGGATCAAATCAAAAGAACAAAATGGGCATCGCTATTTGGCAGGAACAAGCTATAGCGGTAGGCAAATCCCCAGGGAAAATGTTGTCGGTGTTGCAGACTTTCTCCTGATTCATGGCAATGGGGTCAAAGATCCGGCGCTCATCCCGGAAATGGTGAGTAAAACCAAGGCAGTAAAGGGATACGCACCGAAACCTATCCTATTCAATGAAGACGACCGTTTCGATTTTGATAAGCCCGTTAACCATTTAGTGCTGGCCGTGAAGGCCTATGCCTCATGGGGATATTTCGATTACCGCAAGAGGGGTGAAGGATATGAGAATGGTTTTCAATCGGTTCCAGTAAATTGGGAAATTAGCTCTCCACGAAAAAAGGGCTTCTTTAACAAATTAAAAGAAATTACCGGCGTTTCAAAATAGAGGCAGGAGCGACCGAACTTAGTTCTATGAAAAGGTGATATTATGAAACATGTAAGCCACATTAAATTCTTCATTTGTTTGATCATCGCCGTGCAGTTGGTCGGTAGTATCACAGCCCAGGCCGCGGATAAATTTGTACGGCGCAGCGGCCACCCCTATTTGACCTACTCCGATGCCAATATTAAGAAACTTAAAGAACGGGTCGCCAATGAACCGTCTATTGCCGAGGTATGGGAGAAGATGCTCGCCAATGCCAATAGTGCGATAGCACCCTCTACCGGAGAGCGTGGCAGACACGGACGGGGTGGAAGCAATGAACTGCTCTGTCTCGTTTACCGAATGACTGGTGACAAACGATTTGGGGAACGTGTCAAACAAAGCCTCTTCTCACATAAGTTTGGGGGACGCAGCGCCTCTATGCTCATGAAACGGAATCCACCCTGGCATGCGGGTCTGGACTCGGGCGAGAAATGTCACTCCTTTGCCATTGCCTATGATACGGTCTATGATTTGCTAACCTCGAATGAACGTAAAGAACTGGCCACCCGCCTGGCTGAAGAGGGCATCTTGCCGGTGCTCAATGACTGGATTCTCGGCGAGCAACGTATCCACGCACTCGATTCCATGGGCCACAATTGGTGGAGTGCCATCGTCTTTGGTGCGGGCATCGGCGCCATGGCAATCATGGACGAAGATCCACGGGCTCCCGGTTGGATCGAACGTGTGGGAACAGCAGATGCCGAATGGCTCAGCTACGCCGGCAGCAACCTGGACAACAAACCCTCTAATTTTGATCGCAACGGTGGATTCTATGAAAGCGTCAGCTATGCCGGTTTCGCCATTCGCACCCATCTGCCATTCCGACTTGCCTGGCGTGATGCCTTTGTCACGCCGCTGCCGGAACCTCCAGTCTTGGGCAAGATTGCTGACTTCTTCATGCACACCAGCTATTTCCGTTCCGGCGGTTCGCCCTGGTCAACGGATTTTGGCGATTCGAGTCTCGGGGCAAACGGTGGGAGCGTTGTTCCCCTGCTCTGGTCCCTCGGTTACCGCAACCCCGGAATCCTCTGGTATATGAATCAGTGCCGTGGGGAACGCGGCAATCGCGGGGAGGACGCAGGCAACAGTGGTTTGATGCTCGGATCACCCAGTCAGTTGCTGTACGCACCAACCACTGAAGAGATGGCGGCCACTCCTGAATTGCCCAAGGTCGCTCGCTCAAAGATATTCCCGGACATGGGCTGGGCCACCATGCGGTCCTCTTGGGAAAAAGACGCCACGTTGCTCGGCATTAAATCGGGCTACACCTGGAACCATGCCCATGCCGACGCGGGTTCCTTTATCCTCTTCCATCGTGGCAAGTACCTGTTGATCGATTCCGGCAAAAGTGGCTACTCTACCCCGGAATACGACGATTACTACCGTCAAAGCATCGCACACAGTGTCGTCACCTTCAACAGCAGAGCTGAGAATCCCGAGGACACCTACTTTGGTTCCAAATTCCACGGCACGGTCTCACAATTGATTGATGCCGGTGACATGCGCTATGTCCTGGCCGATGCCACAGGTCCCACATCGGATACCTTCATTCGCAATTTCCGCAGTTTCCTGTGGATTGGCGATGTGATTCTGGTGATCGACGACTTGAAGACCTTCGAACCCGGCCAGTTCGAGTGGCTGCTCCACTACGACGGCGAGGGCAAACGTTCAGGCAAAGACTTCACCATCACCCAGGATGACGTCAGCGTGATTGTGCGTCCGCTCTTCCCCATGCCCTTCCCCGATGCCGGACTGCCGACTGATTATCCCGAGTGCATGCGATTGGAAGAACGAATCGGTTTGAAAGACCACGACCAAAACACCAAGATGCCCTATGCCGCCTTCTTGCCCACTGAATTGATGCGCCGCACCAAGTTCATCACCGCCATCATGCCCGTCCAGGACGGTGATTGGACGCCGCCGAAAATCGAACGGTTGAAAACAGTTGACATGATCGGGCTCCGCATCACACAACACGGTGAGGTCACGGAACTCTGGCTAAACCTGCTTGCCGATGGCAGGATCCGTCATCGCAATGCCAACCTAATCTACAACGGCTGGGAGACTGATGCCTACCTGACAGCCTTCACCTGGCCTGCAGGTGCCAAGATGGACGATCCCGACGCTGCATCGCGCGTCCTTGTGGTCGATGGCAGCTACCTACGCCGTGATGGCAAAGTGATACTCGACTCGCTGTCGAAAGTCTATCTCTGCGCAACGAAAAAAGGTGGTTCGCTTGATGTACAATTACAGGGCCAGCCTGTCATCAATGCCCTGTTACGGGCCACGAAGAAACCGGCAGAGGTTACTTTGAACGGCCAGCCCGTCAAGCCCACTTACAATAAGAAGGCGAAAAACCTCTGGCTGTCGTTGCGGGCAAAATAAAAAATACTATTAGAGAAGGCAAAGACTATATATGGTAGACAGAAAGGACAGTAAGATGAAACGAATCCGATCTTGCGGCGTGTATCTGATACTGATGTTGGGAATGATGGGAGGATCTCAGGCCTGGGCTTCGCGCTTGATCATCCTGGCGGACATGGGGAACGAACCTGATGAAGTGCAGCAGATGGCTCACATGATTATGTGTTCCAATGAATTCGAATTGGAGGGCCTGATCGCCGTCTCTGGAATATATCTGCGCCCAAATTCCAAGGACCCCTATAGGCGTGTGCTTCACCCGGAGTTATTCACGGAAATCATTGATGCCTATGCCAAGGTCTACCCCAATTTACAGAAACACGCCTCTGGCTGGCAATCTCCTGAGTACTTACATAGCATTGTGACTACAGGGCAGCCCGGCTATGGCTTTGATGACGTGGGCGAAGGAAAATCAAGTCCGGGTTCGGAACTGATTATAAAGGCCGTCACCAAGAATGATGCGCGTCCCCTATGGATCGTAGTCAATGCCGGCTCCAACACACTGGCCCAGGCCCTGTGTGATTTTCAGGCCACACACAGCCAGTCTGAAGTGGATGCCTTTGTTGCCAAACTTCGCGTTTTTGAAAACGGCGCTCAAGACAATTGCGGGGCATGGATATGTAACCGTTTCCCGGACATCCATTGGCTGCGCAGCAATTACCAAACCTACTGTTACGGCGGCCCGTCCCATGAAGGTGCCATTAACCATACTGGGAACCGTCAGGCCATAGGTCCGCATACGTGGGAACCCTATGCCTACTCCTTTATTGGGCAGCATCAGTGGGCCCTGGAACATATCAAGGGCAATCACGGTCCAGTGGGCAGGGTATGGCCTATACGTCAATTTGATGGCGGAAATATTAGCTTCTTGGAAGGGGGAGGCACCATTCCTTGGCTCGGCCTGGTCAACAAGGGCCTGTTCAGTGTGGATCACCCCCATTGGGGTGGCTGGAGTGGACGCTTCTCACGGGACAAAGCCAAGAACTACATGTCCAAACACAAGCGTGTGCGCGACGATGAAGAAAAGGTAGGTTCTTTTAGCCTGTACAAGGAAGAGGCCGATCGCTGGATCAATCCAGAGAACGGCGATGAATACAATGATATTTTCACGCCGATCTGGCGTTGGCGTCGTGCCTTCTTCAACAACTTCAAATGTCGCATGGACTGGTGTCTGAATCCATACGATAAGGCGAATCATCATCCAGTGGCAGCCTTTCATGGAGACAAAAGTGACACCATCGTTCGCCGTGAGGCCAAACCCGGCCAACTGATCAGCCTGGATGCCAGTGCCAGCTTTGACCCTGACAAGGACGAACTGGCCATGCGCTGGTATACCTATCCGGAAGCTGGCACCTATACGCGCAAGGTGACTATCCTCGACCAAGAGCAGCCTCAGGCCAGTGTGACTATTCCGGCAGATGCTGCAGGAAAACAAATCCATGTGATCCTTGAGGTGAAGGATCTGAATCCCATTGCATCGTTGTACGATTATCGACGTATTGTGATTGATGTGAGCAAGTAGAATGAAAAAGAACATAAGTCTTCATTTTGTCGCGGTCTTTTTGGGATTGCTGCTGCCATCCCTGTATGCGCAGCAGGATACATGCCTGCCTGAAGCACCACTCGATCTCTACCTGCTCATTGGGCAATCCAATATGGCTGGACGGGGGGAGGTTGAACAGCAGGACCGCACGCCCCATCCACGAGTGCTGACGTTGAATAAGGAAAATGAATGGCTTCCGGTCATTGACCCCATTCATTTCGACAAATCCGTTGCTGGCGTGGGTCCAGGCAGGACATTCGGACTGATGATGGCCGACCATATGCCATTGGTAAAGATTGGTCTAATCCCCTGTGCAGTGGGTGGCACGTCGATTCGAAAGTGGCAGCCGGGCGCCTGGGATGAAAAAACCAAAACCCATCCCAATGACGACATGCTTATGCGCCTGCGCCTGGCTCGTCAAAGCGGAGTTGTTAAGGGTATTCTTTGGCACCAGGGTGAATCGGACGGCAAAATGGGAACAAATGGAACCTACGCAGCAGCCCTGACCACACTCATCGAACGTTTGCGCACCGAGTGCGATGACCCGAACCTTCCGATTGTGATCGGCCAGTTGGGACAGTTTGCCCAAAGACCCTGGACTGAAGGACACATCAAGGTGGACCAGGCCCATCGGCACGTGGTTGCGCAGATTAAACATGCCGCTTTTGCGTCCTCAGAAGGGCTGACCGATCGTGGCGACTTGGTCCACTTTGACGCTCAATCTGCCCGTTTGCTAGGAAAACGTTTTGCAGAAAAGATGATTGAAATTCAGAAAAAACAAGAATGCTCAGATTGAGGAGATGTTAGTATGAAAAAAGTATCACTTGTATGCCATCCTTTCTTTTGCTTTCTGTTGGTGTTACTACTAACGTCTGTCACCCTTGCCGATGTGGTGGGTGTTTTTTATGACAGCACGGTTCCACAATCGGATTTTGCAGCCAGTGAGATTAAAATGATCCTGCAGGTGAAAAATCACACAGCGGAACTAAAACGCTTATCAGAGCTGAGCTTTGATTACCCCAATCAAAAAATTGTTCTAAGCTTGGCTGCGAACAGTGCGGCGAGTCAGGTGCTAAGCATTCAAGGCGGCGCCACACTTTCTGGTCTGGGCGAACAGGCCTATGCGCTGAGAACCACCACCAAGGGCGCGCGAAGTTACTGGGTGCTTGGGGGCGACGTCAACGGGCTCATGTATGGTGGTTTGCAGTTGGCCGAGAATATTCGTTTCAATGGTTTGTCAGAAACCTATAATTGTCAGGAAGCCCCGTATATCAAGAATCGCGGGGTGAAATACAACCTGCCTCTTGATACGCGTGTCCCTACCTACGTGGGCTACGCCTACAAGCCCCTTTCCAAGGCCTTCGGGGGCGATGCAGCGAAGAAGGCGATCCCTGCGGTTTGGGACATGACCTACTGGGAGGACTGGTTCGACGAAATGGCACGCGCTCGCTTTAATGTGATTTCGATTTGGAACTCTCACCCCTTCCCTGCCCTGTTGGATATGGCCGAATCGGTCCAGGATGTACAGGGTTTCGATGGGTATGCCAAAAAAATGAGCGCCGCTGAAAAGGTGGCTTTCTGGCAGAAGGTCATGGCTTATGCCAAGGGCAGGGGCTTTCAAATCTATTTTATTACCTGGAACATCTATACCTATGGGGCAGAAGGCAAAGGCGGTATCACCAATGATGCGGACAACGAGGCCACCAAACGATACTTCCGAAAAGCTGTACGTTTGATGTTTGAAACCTATCCGCATTTAGATGGCCTGGGTGTCACCGCCGGGGAAAACATGAATGGCCTCTCAGCAGATGTTGAGGGAAAGTGGATGTGGGATGCCTATGGCCAGGGAATACTGGATTATACCAAAGAGAATCCAAAGCGTAATATCACCTTTATCCATCGTTGGCACTACGCAGATATCTCTCAAGTCATGGGCCATTTTGAGCCTTTGTTAGCTCTGCCCAATGTGCGCTTGGATATGTCGTACAAGTATTCTGCAGCCCATATGTATTCTGCACCAGCTCCGAGATTGATCTACACCAAGGATGGTGATGTGCCTGCCGATTTGGTCAGGACTCAAAAGAAAGCCTGGCTGGAGGTCCGACAGGATGACTTCTATTATTTGCATTGGGGCCATCCTCAGTTTGCCCGGGACTACATTTATGCCTTCCCTGACAAGGATAAATACATCCAGGGATTTTTCTACGGTGGGGATGGCTGGACCGCCACCCGTGATTTCTACAGCAAAGCCGATGTGCACAAGAATGTACTGGACATAAAGAGGTTGTGGTACACCCAAATGCTATGGGGACGACTGTCTTACAATCCCCAGACACCGGATCAGGTGTTTATCGATGAAATGGCCTATCGATATCCAAATGTCTCTGCTGCGAATCTCTTTAGTGCCTGGAGCGATGCGTCTCGTGGCTTACCTCTGGCCGCGGAAGTCATTCAGGGAAGCCTCTGCTTTGACTTTCACTGGTGGCCGGAACTGTGCCAGGGGAACAAAGGCTTTCTCAGGATCGAGGACTTCATCAAGGCCAAACCATCCATCGGTTCAGATATCTGCAGTATTAAGGATAGCGCCGCTGGGAATTGCCCGAATGGACGCACCTCGGACAACATCGCTGACGCGGTCCAGAGGGCTGGGGAAGCTGCCCTGGAAAAAATGGCCTCGGTTTCTGCTGGCGGGAATCCCGAACTGGAAGTCAATATCAAGAGCATCTATGCCCAGGCCTATCTGAGCCATTATTATGCTGAAAAGATCAGGGCAGCAACGGCCAAGGCTGCCAATAGATATGAGGATGCAAAAATCGCCTTAGGCAAGGCCGATGGTTTTTGGAAAAAATATGTCAACATCATGGATGAGATGTTCATTGGCGCAGACATGCTGAGAACCAGAGATTTCGAAAACTGGCATGTACACGACGCTGCTGTCACCAAGGAGTACACCGATTTGGGCGGAGATCCGAACTAACAACACTGAGGTAAAACAATGTTTCCATGCACTAACTCAAAACATGTCATGGTATCAGACAAATGGTTCATGGGCCTGAGACGTATGATTCTCCTGGCCGGGCTTTCCTGCCTGCCGTTGGCTGCGCACGCTGCGGTGAATGTATCCACATTGCCGGAATTGCGTGAGGCAGTACAAAAAAGCGATCAAGTGATTGTGATGAAACCGGGTCGCTATACGCTTACTGACCTTCCAGATGGCTCCAGAAACATCCCTTGTTCAGGATCCAATAACACGATTGATTTGTCGGGGGTCTACGTAAATGTCCCAGTCGGTACCACGCGTAGGAGCTACATCTCTATTTCGGGTCACAACAATACGTTCAAAGGCGGCACCTTCGAAGATACCTACAAGAGCGGTCTTAAAGAAGTCACGGATTTCAGCAGTTACAATCAGAACCGGTCTACTCTGGCCAAGGGCCTGAGGGGTAGCGCTGTTATGGGGGTTACCGGAGATAACAACGGGGTTGTTAGCACAAAACTGACCATAAGGGGTTCCTTTCCCTACGGGTATGGAAGTATATATGGCATTGGCTCCGACAATGTATACGGTTTGGATAAACGCTGCGGCATAGTGATCAAGGGCCAAAGCAATACCATAGACGGGTGTGAAATTCAGCAAAGGGCTTTTGGTCATGGCATCTATATGCAAAGTCCAGCCAATAAAACGAAGATTAAGAATTGCCTCGTAGAGGGTCGGATGCGACCAAGCAAGGATCTATACATGGAAACAGATCCTAAGGACTTACCAGCTAGATCTAATTACAGATTGCCTCGCAGGGGAAACAAGCCCATTCCCAAGGACGTTATGCTACCTCTTTCAGAGGATGGCATCAGGGTGTACACTGGCGGCGGGAGCGTGACAGTGGAGAATTGTACAGTAAAAAAGATGAGAGGCGGTATAAGGGTGTATTTGGCCAGTCGTGCCTTTGTGACTAACTCTACAGCTATTGATTGCGGCTCGACGAATTTTAATTTACCTCGTGGAGGGAAGATTACAGGGTCAGCCGGGAATTTCGCCTACGCCCCTTTGAGTGATTTTAGATTATCGAAATCAAACCAGGATATTGAATTGACGATACTTCCATCGCCCCATGCCCTAGGCTCAAAACAAGCGAGTATTTTTAAGCTCCGATGCAACAGAGTCAATGATTTTAAT